>JANPDN010000273.1:0-4140 GCA_031431555.1 Rubrivivax sp. | reverse complement strand
CGCGACGACAACGCGGTGCGTGCGGTGCTGATCGCCGGCCAGCCCGGCATCTTCACCTCGGGCAACGATATCGAGGACTTCATGACCCGTGCGCCAGGCCAGGGCAGCGATGCGATGGACTCGCCGGTGTTCAAGTTCATGTTCGCGCTGGTCGACTGCGACAAGCCGGTGGTTGCCGCCGTCACCGGCGCGGCGATCGGCATCGGCACCACGATGCTGCTGCAATGCGACTTCGTTTTTGTCTCCGACGAAGCGCGCCTGGCAATGCCTTTTGTGGCGCTCGGCCTGGTGCCGGAGTTTGCGTCGAGCCTGCTCGTGCCGCAGTTGATGGGGCATCGGCGCGCCGCTGAAAAACTGCTCACCGGCGACCCTTTCACGCCCGAGCAGGCGGTCGATTGCGGGCTGGCCAACGCCGTCTTGCCGGCTGGTGAAGTGGTGCACCACGCGCGCCGCGTCGCCGAGCGTTTTAACCACCTGCCGCCGGGTGCTGTGCGCGAGAGCAAGCGCTTGATGCGTGCGCCGCAGCGCGAGCAGATCCTGCAGACCATTCGCAGCGAAGGCGAGATTTTTGCCAAGCGCCTGCGCAGCCCCGAGGCGATGGAAGCCTTCAGCGCGTTTTTCCAGAAACGCAAACCCGATTTTTCAAAGTTCTGAACGACCTGACCCCGAAGGAGCAACGATGTCGCTGACGTTGAAGATCGCGCTCAGCCCGCTGCTCGTGGCCCAGGCCATGTTGGCCCGCACTCGGCTGCCGAAGCTGCCCGAGCCGAGCGGCGATCGCCACGGCGTCATCGCCGCGATGAAACAGCGGAGCGCCACGGCGCCGGTGTTGCGCCTGCTCATCGCCGGCGATTCGTCGGCCGCCGGTGTCGGCGTCGTGACGCAGCGCGAAGCGCTTGCCGATCAGCTGGCGCGCCAGCTGGCGTCGGCCAGCGGCGCGCGTGTCGAGTGGACTTTGATCGCCCAGTCCGGGCTTACGACGGCGCAGACGCTGCTGCTGTTGCAAAAATCGAGTTGGCCGCAGGCCGACCTGGCGGTGATCGTCACCGGGGTCAACGATGTTGTCGAACAGGTGCCTTCACACCGTGCCGTGCAGGCCCGCGACGCGCTCGCCAACCATTTGCGCAACGCCCGTGGTGTGGGTCATGTGGTCTTTTCGCCGCTGCCGCCGATCCACCATTTTCCGGGCTTGCCGCAGCCGCTGCGTTGGGCCGCCGGTGCTGACGCGCGCCGTCACAACGCGGCGCTGCGGCGCTGGGCGGCGAGCCGCGCCGATGTCTCGTGCGTGGCGATGGAGATGCCGCTGAACCGCGGCGTGATGGCCGCCGACGGCTTTCACCCCGGTGCGCCGGTGTACCGCTATTGCGCCGCGGCGATCGCCGAACACATCCACGCCCAACCCTGGCTCCGCCGCTGAAAAGGTGACCCACCCATGACCCGCACGCTGCAAGGCAAAACCCTGTTCATCACCGGCGCGAGCCGCGGCATCGGCTTGGCGATCGCCCGCCGGGCGGCGGCCGATGGCGCGAATATCGTGCTGATTGCAAAGACCACCGAGCCCAACCCGAAGCTGCCAGGCACGCTGGCCGCATCGGCTGAAATTGTGGTCGCTGCCGGCGGCCAGGCGCTGCCGGTGCAGACCGACATCCGCGATGAAAACGCGGTTGCGGCGGCAGTCGCCGCAGCGGTCGAGCGTTTTGGCGGCATCGACATTCTCGTCAACAACGCGAGCGCGATCAGCCTGACATCGACGCCGATGACGCCGATGAAACGCTTCGACCTGATGTTCGGTGTCAACGTGCGCGGCACCTATGCCTGCACGCAGGCCTGTCTGCCTGAATTGATCAAGAGCGCTCAAGGCGGGCGCAACCCGCATGTGCTGAACATGAGCCCGCCACTGAGCATGCGCGAACATTGGTTCAAGGGCCATGTCGCCTACACGATGGCCAAGTACGGCATGAGCGAATGCACGCTCGGCCACGCCGGTGAGTTCCGCCCCCATGGCATCGGCGTCAACAGCCTGTGGCCGCGCACGGTGATCGCCACTGCGGCCTTGCAGATGATCCCGGGCATCGACCTGGACCTGTGCCGCAAACCCGAGATCGTGGCCGATGCGGCGTACCTGATCCTGACCAGCGACGCCAAGGTCACGACCGGCAACTTCTTCATCGACGACGAACTGCTCGCCCAAGCCGGTGTGACTGACTTCGATCGTTATGCGGTCAAGCCCGGGACCAAGAACTTCCTCCCCGATTTTTTCCTCGATTGAGGCCGCTGTCGCTCAAGCTTTTGGGATCATCCTCGGCTTGCCATCACGGTCGATCGCGACGTAGGTCAGGTTCGCTTCGGTAACCTTGACCACCTGCACGTTGGCCGGGTTGCGCTCGGCAAAGACCGCGACATGCACGGTGACCGAAGTCCGGCCGATGCGCTCGACGCGGGCATAAAAACTCAGCAGGTCACCGATCGACACCGGCTGCTTGAATAAAAACTGGTTCACGGCCACGGTGGCGATGCGCCCGCGGGCGATGCGCGACGGCAGCACCGCGCCGGCGATGTCGACCTGGGCCATGATCCAGCCGCCGAAGATGTCGCCGTTGTTGTTGCTGTCGGCCGGCATCGGCATCACCCGCAGCACGAGCTGGCTGCCGTCGGCAAGGCTGGGCGGTGCCATCACCGTGGCGGGGTCGATCGGGTGCTCGGGCATCGGCAATCCTTGGCGCGACGGGCGTGCGCGCTGACGACGGCGATTCTCCCCGACACTTGCAGCATGCGAACCCATGCCCAATCCCTGCCGACATCGACACCGACTCCGAACCCGGGTGCCGCTGCTACGGCGCCCCGGTCCGACTGGGGCACGCTGAAAAAACTGCTGCCCTATCTCTGGCGCTACCGCTGGCGGGTGGGCATCGCGCTGGCCTTCATGGTCGGCGCCAAGGTCGCCAATGTCAGCGTGCCCTTGCTGCTGAAGGAGTTGGTCGACAACTTGGGCGTCAAACCCGGCGACCCCGCGGCGCTGCTCGTCGTGCCGGTGGGCCTGCTCATCACCTACGGTGCGCTGCGCCTGTCGACATCACTCTTCACCGAGTTGCGCGAGCTGATTTTCGCCAAGGCGACCGAGGGCACCGCGCGCAGCATCTCGCTGCAGGTCTTCCGCCATCTGCACGCTTTAAGCTTGCGTTTCCACCTCGAGCGCCAGACCGGCGGCATGACGCGCGATATCGAACGTGGCACCCGCGCGGTGCACTCGCTGATCTCGTACTCGCTGTACAGCATCGTGCCGACACTGATTGAAGTCGCGCTGGTCCTGACCCTGCTGGCGGTGAAGTTCGACGTCTGGTTTGCCGGCATCACGGTGGCCGCGCTGGTGCTCTACATCAGCTTCACGGTGGTCGTGACTGAATGGCGGACGCAGTTCCGCAAGCAGATGAACGAGCTTGACTCGACGGCGCACAGCAAGGCCATCGACTCGCTGCTCAACTACGAGACGGTGAAATATTTCAACAACGAAGACTTCGAGGCCCGGCGCTACGACGAGAGCCTGGAAAAACTGCGCCGCGCGTCGTTGAAGAGCCAGACCACCTTGAGCCTGCTCAATACCGGCCAGCAGATGATCATTGCCACGGCGCTGGTGCTGATGTTGTGGCGCGCCACCGAAGGCGTGGTCGCCGGGCGCATGACCCTGGGCGACCTGGTGATGATCAACGCCTTCATGATCCAGCTCTATATCCCGCTCAATTTTCTCGGCGTGATCTACCGCGAGATCAAGCAGGCACTGACCGACCTGGACAAGATGTTCGGCCTGCTCGAGCGCAACCGCGAGGTCGACGACCAGCCGGGTGCGGTGCCAATGGAGGTTCCCGAAGGTGTCGTGCGCTTCGAAAACGTCGGCTTTGCCTACGACCCCGAGCGGCCGATCCTGCAAGGCGTGAGCTTCGAGGTCCCGGCCGGCAAGACGGTGGCGGTGGTCGGTGCGTCGGGTGCGGGGAAGTCGACGCTGGCGCGGCTGATGTACCGCTTCTACGATGTTTCGTCAGGCCGCATCACGATCGACGGCCAGGACATCCGCGCGGTGACACAGACCAGCCTGCGCGCGGCGATCGGCATCGTGCCGCAGGACACGGTGCTGTTCAACGACAC
>JANPDN010000272.1:0-18583 GCA_031431555.1 Rubrivivax sp. | reverse complement strand
CGCCACACGCCTTCCACGCCGACTACCGGCCGACCTACCGCAAGCGCCAAGCCGAAGACGGCTGGAAGCGCTGCCTCGAGTGGTTCAGCAAACATGGCGTTTGACTCGTGTTCAGCGCCTGAATGACGAGCACGCTGCTCTACATCGTGCTGGCGACGCTGGCCGGTGGTGTGCTGTCGGTGGCCATCGCCGCCACGCTGACGGTTGCCTTGCTCGGCCGCGTGGTCAAGGGCCTGGTCAGCCTGTCGGCCGGGGTGCTGCTGGGCACTGCGCTGCTGCAAGTGCTGCCCGAAGCGTTTGAAGGCGCGGTGCCGCCGCAGGATCTGTTTTTGACCCTGCTCGGCGGCCTGATTTTTTTCTGGCTGCTCGAAAAAGCCGAGCTCTACCGGCATGTGCACCACCACGAAGGTGACGGCCACGCACACGACCATCAATTTGACGCCCAGCAGGCCGGGCGCGGCGGCTACAGCGTGCTCGTCGGCGACAGCATCCACAACTTCTGCGACGGCGTGATCATCGCTGCGGCATTTCTCGCCGATACCGGCCTGGGCGTGGTCACGGCGCTGGCGATCGTGGCGCACGAGATCCCGCAGGAGGCGGGCGACTACATCGTGCTGCTGAACGCCGGTTTCAGCCGCCGCAAGGCGCTGCTGTTCAACATGCTGTCAGGCGCGGCCGCGGTCGCTGGCGGGGTGCTCGGCTACTTTGTCGTCGAACCCTGGGAGCGCTTGTTTCCCTACCTGCTGGTGATCGCTTCGAGCAGCTTCATCTACATCGCCGTGGCCGACCTGCTGCCGCAATTGCAGCAGCGTTTGTCGCTGCGCGAAACGGTGGCGCAGATCGCCTGGCTGGCGGCCGGCCTGGGCTTGGTCGTGCTGGCGACCCGGCTGCTGCACAGCCACTGACCTGCCAGCGACCCGCCACCGATCCAGCCGGGCGCGCCGGCCGCCGAATTACTTCACCACCAACACCGGCACCGCGCTGTGAGTCAGCACGCGCTGGGTTTCGCTGCCGAGCAGCAGCGCACTCAGGCCGCGGCGGCCATGCGAGGCCATCACGATGAGGTCACAAGCCTGCGTCTTCGCATGGTCGACGATCGCCTCCCAGGGGTGCAGCGCCTCGACGGTGTGGGCCTGGCAGCCGATGCCGGCCGCGGCTGCCGCGTCGACCGCTGACTTCACGCGCGCCGCCGCGATGCGTTCCTGCGCGTCGTAATACTCCTGCGGCGGCACCGGCTGCATTTCTGAGATCGCGCTGTACGGGAACGGCTCCTTGACGCTGAGTGTGAACAAGGCCCCGCCGCTCATGCGCGCGATGCCGATCGCAGTCTGCACGGCCTTGGCCGAAATTTCCGAGCCGTCGGTGGCGACGAGGATGCGCTTGAACATGGTGGACCTTTCGGGTGCGATGAGACGTCGAAGCGGCGGCGCCGCTCTATGTCGACAATCTGGCAGGCAGCTTAGTTCCGGACTTGACGCCGATCAAGCCACGGCTACACCGACCGCGTCCGTGGCGGCATCCTTGACCGCATCCCTGACCGCATCCCTGACCGCATCACCCACCGGGACCTGCTGCGACCGGCCGCGCCGCATCGGCACACCATTCGCTCCACGAGCCCGGGTACAGGCTCGAGCCACCGAGCCCGGCATGGGCCATCGCCAGCAGGTTGTGGCAGGCCGTGACGCCGGAGCCACATTGATGCACGACGTCTGCTGGCCGGCCCGCCATCAGCTGGCCAAACTCGTCGCGCAACTGGGCGGCGGCTTTGAAGCGACCATCGGCCTGCAGATTGAGTTTGAAGAAGCGGTTTGACGCCCCCGGGATATGCCCGGCAACCGGATCGAGCGGCTCGGTCGCGCCACAAAACCGCTCCGGCGCGCGGGCGTCGAGCACCTGCAACGCCGCGCCCGACTTGGGCGTCGTTGCTGCCGGCGAAGCCGACGCCGTGATCGATTCCAGCAGCGCCGCGGCGTCCACCAACGGCATCGTCGCGCCGCCCAGCGGGTAGGGCGGCGACACGCGCGGCAACGGGCTCGCGGCGCTGGTCAGCGTGCCGCCGCTGGCCAGCCAGGCATTGATGCCACCGTCGAGCACCGCCACGTCGGCATGGCCGATCCAGCGCAGCATCCACCAGGCGCGCGCGGCGTAGACACCACCTTCGCCGTCGAAGGTGATGACCTGCAATCCGGGCTGCACACCGAGTTGGCCGGCTCGCAGCGCAAAGTCCGCGCGCCCGGGCAGTGGGTGGCGCCCGGTGAACAGCGCCGATCGTGGGCCGGCCGGGTGTTTCGGTGCGGCGAGGTCGCGGTCGAGGTGGACATAAATCGAGCCCGGCAAGTGGCCGGCAGCATGGCGGCGCTCGCCCTTGCCGGCATCCATCAGATCGAAGCTGCAATCAAGCAGCAGCACCGGCGTGGACGACGCCAGCAGCGTTTGCAGGCTGGGCACATCGATCAGGGTCTGGTGCGGCATCACAAGCGGCTTTCGGTTCAGGACTGGGTTGGGGGCGCGCCGTCATCGCTGGTGTCAACGGCCTCGCTGCGGCTGCGCAGCAGTGTCGCGCCGATGCCGGCGACCACGATCAGGGCCATGCCGGCCAGCGCCATCGTGGTCACGACCTCGTCGAAGAGCAGCACCCCGAAGACAAAACCAAAGGCGATGCCCGAGTATTGCAAGGTCGCGTTCGACAGCGTGCGCCCGATCGTGTACGCCCGCGTCATCATCAACTGCGCTACCGCCGCGAGCACGCCGATCGCCAGCAGCAGCAAGGCGCCGCGCGGCGTGTGCGCTGTCAAGCCGCCGGTGAAGGGCAGACTCAACAGGCCGACCGCGGCGCCACCGAGCGAGAAGTAAAAGACCACCCGCTCCTCGGGTTCGCCGGCGCGGCCGAGCACGGTGAGTTGCAGGTAGGCCATTGCCGCGAGCACGCCGGAGATCAGGCCGGTCAAGCCATGCCAGAGCTGCTGCTGGTCGATCGTCGGCCGCAGCACCAGCGCGACCCCGGCAAAGCCGAGCCCCACCACCGCCACCAGGCGACCGTCGATGCCACCGCGGCCAAGCATCACGCTGCCGCCAATGAGGAACAAGGCCATCCACACCGACGACATGTAGTTCAGGGTCATCGCGGTCGCCAGCGGCAGCCCGCCGAGTGCGTAAAACCACAACACCAGCGCCGCGACGCCGCTGGCGCTGCGCCAGAAATGCATCGCCGGCACGGTGGTGCGCAAGCCGACACCACGCCAGCGGGCGAACATCACGATGAGCACCGCACCGACGAGCGAGCGGTAGAGCACGATCTCGCCCGCCGGGTAGAGCACCGCGGCCCATTTGACACACACGCCCATCAGTGCGAAGAGCAGCGACGCGGTGAGCATCAGCACAGCCGCGGCGACCCCGGGGCGCCGGGCAGGGTCCGCGCTCATCGCAAGTTGTCAGCCATCACCCTGCGGTACCACTCGTGGAAATGCTGCATGCCGTCTTCAAGCGGGCTCTGGTAGGGGCCGGTCTCGTCGTCGCCGCGCATCATCAAGGCGTGCCGGCCGGCGTCCATGCGTTGTGCGATCTCGTCGTCTTCGAGCACCGTCTCCTTGTACGCCGCCTGCTGTGCAGCGATGTAGTCGGGCTCGAACGCGACGATCTCTTCGGGGTAGAAAAACTCGACCAGGTTCAGCGTCTTGCGCGGCCCGCGTGGGTGCAGCGACGACACCACCAGCACCTGCGGATACCACTCGACCATCACCGTCGGGTACAGCGTGAGCCAGATCGCGCCATGCGCCGGCGGCTCGCCGCCGCGGTGGGCCAGCACGGCGCTGTGCCAACGCCGGTAGATGTCGCTGCCCGGGCGCTCGAGTGCCTTGTGCACACCCACCGTCTGCACCGAATGGTGGTCGGAAAACTCCCAGTGCAGGTCGCCGCAGTCGACAAAGCGCCCCAGCCCGGGGTGGAACGGGCCGACGTGGTAGTCCTCGAGGTAGACCTCGATGAAGGTCTTCCAGTTGTAGTCACACTCGTGCAGATGCGACGAGTGGTAGCGGTAGCCTGAAAAATCGAGGTCCGCCGCCACGCCCAGGCCAGCCAGGTCGGTGGCCACCTGGCGTGCGCCGAGACCGTTTTCGAAGACCAGGCCGTGCCACTGCTGCACCGGGTAATTGCGCAGCGACAGGCAGGGGTCGCTCGCAAAATGCGGCGCGCCGACGAGTTCACCGGCCAGGCCATAAGTCCAACGGTGCAGCGGGCAGACGATGTGCTGGCCCGTATTCCCACGCCCACGCAGCATCACCGCCTGGCGGTGCCGGCAGACGTTGGAGACCAGCTCGACCCCGACGCCGGTATGCACCAGCGCGCGCCCCTCGCCTTCCTGGCGCAGCGCGAGGAAGTCGCCGACCGCGGGCACACCGGCGGCATGCCCGAGGTAGCGCGGGTGGTCTTTGAAGATGTGTTTCTGTTCGGCTTCGAACAGCCCCACATCAAAATAACTGCTGACGGAAAGTTGTGAGCGGCTGCGCTCAAGAGCTTCGAGAGGGGCGCTCAGGTCGGACATGATCCACAGGATCTCCATGAAATGTCGAACCCCCACCCGGTGGCCCTGCGGGTGAGTCGGGGCAAAAAACCCCACGGTCGTGGGCTCATGAGCAAATGTGGCTCTGCCACTTTGCTCATACCCCCTTGGGGGGCGGACGACGTAGTCGTTGGCCTGGGGGCGCTCTCAAGAGCCATCCGCAGGGCGAGCCGATTCTACCCAGCGCCTGCCAGCCGCCTTGGGGGCCCGGCATAGAATTCGCAATTGACTCGTCCAGCCGAGATGGCCCGAACCCCCAAAGACAGCAGCAGCACCGACCCCAGCAGCTACGAGGCCGCGGTGGCCGAACTTGAACAGCTCGTGGCGGCGATGGAAGGCGGCCAGATGCCGCTGGAGCGCCTGCTCGACAACTACCAGCGCGGCGCGGTGCTGCTCGACTACTGCCGCGGCCGGCTCAAGGCCGTTGAGGAGCAGGTCAAGGTGCTCGAAGATGGCCAGCTCAAATCGTGGTCGCCGGGCTGATGGCATCGATGCTGCTGCAAGCCACCGGCTTCAACGATTGGGCGCTGCAGCGCATGCAGGCCGTCGAGTCATCGCTTGAAGCCTGGGTACCCGCCGAAGTGCCTGCCGGCCTGGGCGAAGCGATGCGCTACGGCGTGCTCGACGGCGGCAAACGCCTGCGGCCACTGCTCGTGCTCGCGGCCTGTGAATCGGTGCACGGAGACGAACAAGCGGCGCTGCGCGCCGCGGTGGCGGTCGAGCTGATCCACGCCTACTCGCTGATCCACGACGATATGCCGTGCATGGACAACGACGTGCTGCGGCGCGGCAAGCCCACCGTGCACGTGAAGTTCGGCCAGGCGCAGGCGATGCTGGCGGGCGACGCGATGCAGGCGCTGGCCTTTGAAGTACTGACCCCCTGCGCTGACGAAGACAATCACGCGGCGCCGATGCCCACGGCGCTGCAGGCCCGGCTGTGCGCGCTGCTCGCCCGCGCGGCAGGACACGCCGGCATGGCCGGTGGCCAGGCGATCGACCTCGCCAGCATCGGCCAGCCGCTGAGTGAAGCCGCCCTGCGCGACATGCACCGGCGCAAGACCGGCGCTTTGTTGCAAGCCAGCGTGATGATGGGCGCCGCCTGTGGCGAGGCCACCACGGTGGCGCGCGCGGCGCTGGCAGACTACGGGGCCGCGATCGGGCTGGCCTTCCAGGTCGTCGACGACATTCTCGATGTCACCGGCCTGTCGGAAACGCTGGGCAAAACCGCGGGCAAGGACTTGGACCACAACAAACCCACCTACGTCTCGGTGCTCGGCCTGCCCGCAGCGCAGGATTACGCGCTGCGGCTGCGCGACGAAGCCTTGGCCGCGCTGGCGCGATCGGGCCTGCACCAGGCCACCGCGCTGTCGATCCTGGCAGACAAGGTCGTCGAGCGCGACAATTGACCCCCGGCCTGCCGGACCCCATGACCATCCCGACCCTGCTCGAATCGATCAACTGCCCGGCCGACCTGCGCCGCCTGTCGCGCGTGCAGCTCAAGCAGCTGGCGGTGCAGTTGCGCCAGAGGGTCGTCGACACGGTGAGCCAGACGACGGGCCATTTCGGCAGCAACCTCGGCACCGTCGAGCTGACGATCGCGCTGCACTACGTCTTCAACACGCCGCACGACCGGCTGGTGTGGGATGTCGGCCACCAGACTTACCCGCACAAGATCCTCACCGGCCGCCGCGACCGCATGCACAGCCTGCGCCAGCTGGGTGGCATCGCGGGTTTTCCGCGCCGCGAAGAAAGCGAGTACGACGCTTTTGGCACGGCGCATTCGAGCACCTCGATCTCGGCGGCGCTGGGCATGGCGATGGCGGCCAAACACCAGGGCATCGAGCGCAAGGCGGTGGCCATCATCGGCGACGGTGCGATGACCGCCGGCATGGCCTTCGAGGCCCTCAACAACGGCGGCGTGTCCAACGCCGGCGTGCTGGCCGACCTGCTTGTCGTGCTCAACGACAACGACATGTCGATCAGCCCGCCGGTCGGCGCGCTGAACAAATATCTGGCGCGGTTGATGAGCGGGCGTTTTTATTCGGCCGCGCGCGAAAGTGCCAAGAGCGTGCTGCGCGGCGCGCCGCCGCTGTTCGAGCTGGCGCGGCGTTTCGAGGAACATGCCAAGGGCATGGTCGTGCCGGGCACGATCTTCGAGGAATTTGGTTTCAACTATGTCGGCCCGATCGACGGCCACGACCTCGACTCGCAGATTCCGACGCTGGAAAACCTGCGCGACAAACGGGGCCCGCAGTTCCTGCATGTGGTGACCAAAAAAGGCCGTGGTTACGAGCCCGCCGAGGCCGACCCGGTGAAGTACCACGCCGCGTCGGCCAAGTTCGACCCGGCGCACGGCTTTGCCAAGGCCGCGCCGGGCAAGACGACCTTCACGCAGGTGTTCGGCAGCTGGCTGTGCGACATGGCCGCGGCCGACAGCCGCCTCGTGGCCATCACGCCCGCAATGCGCGAAGGTTCGGGCATGGTCGAGTTTCACAAACGATTCCCGAAGCGTTATTACGACGTCGGTATCGCCGAGCAGCATGCGGTGACCTTCGCCGCCGGCCTGGCCTGTGAAGGCCTCAAACCGGTGGTCGCGATCTACTCGACGTTTTTGCAGCGCGCCTACGACCAGCTGATCCACGACGTCGCGATCCAGAATCTGCCGGTGGTTTTTGCGCTCGACCGCGCCGGCATCGTCGGTGCCGACGGGCCAACCCATGCCGGCGCCTACGACATCGCCTACCTGCGCTGCGTGCCGAACATGGCGCTCATCGCGCCCTCGGACGAAGACCAGTGCCGCAAGGCGCTGACCACCGCTTTCCGGCGCAACCACCCGGTGGCGGTGCGTTATCCGCGCGGTGCCGGCGCGGGCGTCGAGCCGCAGGCTGAACTGACCGAGTTGCCCTGGGGCCAAGGCGAGATCCGCCGCGAAGGCCGGCGCATCCTGATCCTGGCCTTTGGCACGCTGCTGCATGCGGCGCTGGCGGCGGCCGACAAGCTCGACGCCACGGTCGTCGATATGAAATTCATCAAGCCGCTCGACGTCGATCTGGTGACCCGGCTGGCCCGTTCGCACGAGGCGGTGGTGACGGTCGAAGAAGGTTGCACGATGGGCGGCGCGGGCAGCGCGGTGGCCGAGGCGCTGGTCGCGGCATCGCTGCCGCTGCCCTTGTTGATGCTCGGCCTGCCGGACCAGTTTGTAGAACATGGCGACCCGGCCAAACTGCTCGCCTTGTGCGGGCTCGACGCGGCCGGCATCGAGCAGTCGATCGTGAAACGATTTGGCAGCCCGCTGCAACTCGTGCGCCCGGCGATGAATGCCTGAAACCGTTGGCGGATTGCCCAGCCTTCGGTTCCGCGCCGACCCCGCTGTCGCCCTGATGACCACCGGCACCGCTGTTCGGTGTCATGCTGTGCCGACCGACTGTTCAACCACCGAGCCATGACCAACCCGACCGGGGCGCTGCACATCCCCGACACCCAGAGCGCGCGCGACGAGCGCCACCTCGCGATCCAGCGAGTTGGCGTCAAGGATGTGCGTTATCCGCTGCAACTGCGCGTCGCCGGTGCGGTGCAGTCGACGGCCGCGATGTGGAACCTCGACGTCGCGCTGCCGGCGGAAAAAAAGGGCACCCACATGTCGCGCTTCGTGGCCTGGCTTGATGCGCTTGACGTGCCGCTGGATGCGGCCACGCTCGCCGCGCGGCATGCCGACATGCTGCAGCGCCTGGGCGCCGCCGAAGGCCGCATCGAAGCCGCTTTCAGTTTCTTTCTGCGCAAGCGCGCGCCCGTCTCCGGCCTGGGCAGCCTGCTCGACTACCAGGGCCGCTGGATCGCCGAAACCCGCGCTGGCCAGGCCACGGTTTGGATGGAAGTCGGCGTGCCGGTGAAGACCCTGTGCCCCTGCTCAAAAGAGATTTCCGACTACGGCGCGCACAACCAGCGCTCGATCGTGACCATCCGCGTCGATATCGCCGAACCCGCCGCGCAGCCGATCGAATGGCACGAGCTGGTGCGATTTGCCGAAGACAGCGCGTCGAGTGAAATCTGGTCGATGCTCAAGCGTGCCGACGAAAAGTGGATCACCGAACGCGCCTACGAAAACCCGAAGTTTGTCGAAGACCTGGTGCGGGATGTGGCGCTCAAGCTCAACGCCGACAAGCGCGTGCGCCGCTACGCGGTCGATGTCGAGAATATCGAGTCGATCCACAACCACAGCGCGTACGCACGCATCGAGCGGCTGTAGGTTCCCGCATCGCGCCGCATCGCGCCGCGATCGAGGGCGGCGTTGGCTACAGCCGCAGCGCTTCGTGCGTCGCGACCGCGCCAAAACCCTGTGTCGTCGCGCCGCCAGGCACAAACAGGTCGCCGTTGAGGGCCGCCACGCCAGTGCCGTGGCGTGGCGTGCGCATCGGCTCGAGCGTGGTCCACAGGTTGCTCGTCGGGTCGTAAAGCTCGCTCTGGCTGAAGATGCCGGTGGCCACCGCGCCATTGCCCTCACCGCCGACGACCACGATGCGCCCATTGATCACCGCGCCCATGCAACCACCTCTCGCCGTGGGCATCGACGCACCCGCCGACCAGGTGCCGGCGGCGGGGTCGAAGATTTCGACCTGCGCACGCTGCGTCGACCCGTTGCGCCCGCCGATCGCGTAGAGGCGGCCGCCCACCGCGGCGCCAACCAGATGGTCGCGCACGGTGGGCATCGCCGGCAGCGCCTGCCAGCTGTCGGCGGCCGGGTCGTAGACTGAAAACTGGTTCACCGCGGTGCCGCCACGCAGGCCGCCGGCGACATAGATGCGGTTGTCGATCGCCGCGGTCGCCGCCGCGCCACGCTGGGTGCCGGCGGGCATCGAAGCGCGGGCCCGCCAGGTGTTGCTGGGCGGGTCGTATTCGAGCGTCGTGCCGACGGCGACGAAGCCCAGCTCGATCATCGCGCCGGTGACATACAAGCGCCCGCCAACAACCGCCACATTCGGGTGGTGCATCGGCTGCGGCAATGGCGCCACCTTGCGCCAGCTGTCGCTGGCTGGGTTGTAGACATCGACGTCGGGCACGACTTCGCTGTTGTTGTTGAAGCCGCCGACGACATAAACCTCGCCATTGAGCAGCGCAACACCAGACTCCTGGCGTGGCACGCTCATGCTCGCCAGCACCCGCCAGGCTGACGCCGCCGGCGGTGGTGGCGCGGGTGCTGACGATTCACCACCGCCGCCGCCGCAGGACACCAAGGCCACCGTGGCCATCAGGACGACGAGCGTGGCAAGCACTGATGTGCGGCGCAGCGGCGAAACCATCATGACCCGGCCTCCGTTGGATTGATCAGAGCGCAGGTTACGCAGCGGCCAGGGCAATGGCAACCCATGTTGCGAATGTGCGGGTGCAAACCGGCTGTCGCCATCGGGTTGTTGCGAAGGCGCGTTCGCGAATGTGGCACTGACCGTGGGCGGCAGGGCCGGTGCCGGTTGGCCGGTGGCTGCCAGAATCGCCGCATGGACCCGACCCGACTGCATCTCGCAGCCAATCTTGACGACGCGGAATCGACGCGCCGCGCCGGCCGCGAACTGTTGTCGCTGGCTCTGATCGATGCCCGCAACCGCACCCTGCGCTGGCTCGCGGCGTTCGAGGCCGCCGGCCAGCTCGGTGGCGCTGCGGGGCACCCGGCGCTGCCCTGGCGCTTGCTCGGTCGTGCCGGCTGGTTCGCCGAGTACTGGATCGCCCGCAACCTGCGCCGCGGGCAGGGCGAAGTGGCCGACAGCAATGCGCCGCGGCTGGCCTCGTTGGAACCGCGGGCCGATGACTGGTTTGACGGCCGGATCGAAAGCGCCGCGGCATCGTCGCCCACGTCCGGCAGCGAGTCGGCAGGTGCGACCGATGCGGCGCCCGACGCGAGCACCCTGCGCACCTACCTGGCCGACACTTTGGAGGTCACGCTGGAGCTGCTGGCCAGCAGTGACGAGACCGATGCCGCGCTGCATTTTTTCCGCCTCGCGCTGCTCCACGAAGACCGCCTCGCAGAAACGCTGGCCGTTGCGGCGCAGTGGCTCGATGTCAACGCCGGCGACGAAGCCCATCCCTGCGGCCCGCCGCCGGCACGCGCCCAGCGCGCGCCGCTGTGGCTGCCGGCAGGGGTTTTCATGCTCGGCTCGCAACCCGGCGGGCTGGTGCCGCCGAACGAACGCTGGTCGCATGCCGTCGAACTGCCCGAATGCGAGATCGACGCGCAGCCGGTGAGCTGGGCCAGGTATATCGAGTTTGCCGAAGACGGCGGTTACGACGACTGCCGGCTCTGGTCGGCCGCCGGCTGGGCCTGGGCGCAGGCCGAAGGCCGCCGCGCGCCGCGTGGTGTCGAACAACTGCGCGGCGGCGTGCTGCTGCGGCGCCGTGGCGCAATGCAGCGCGCGCCGGCAGCACAGGCCGCCGTGCACTTGAGTTGGTACGAAGCCGATGCCTGGTGCCGCTGGGCTGGCCGGCGCTTAGCCACCGAACCCGAGTGGGAGCTTGCCGCCTGCACCGCGGCGTCGCGCGGCTTTGTCTGGGGCGATGTCGCCGAATGGGTCGGCGGCAGCGCCCGCGCCTGGCCGGGCGGCGACAGCGCCGGCGTGGCCGGGTTCTCGCCACTGCCAGGTTCGACAGTGGCGACCAACGCCGAGCCCGCAGCGCGTGTGCTGCGAGGCGCATCGTCGTGGGCGGTGTCACGTTGCCGTCATCCACGCGCGCGGCGTTTTGTCGGTGCCAGCCGCGACGACCTGTTCGCCGGGTTTCGATCCTGCGCGGTGTAGCCCGAAGTCGTGCGGCCTGCGATCGAACTGTTCCACGGCGGGGCACCACCACGCCAAGATGACGGGTCGATCAGGGAAAGCCCGCGCTGTGCAGGGCCCTCGCGCAATCCAAGAATGCGCCTCCCCCCACGCACGCCCGTGGCGACGAACCCAAGGAGTCCATCGTGAGTGTTCCCGTGACTGTTCCCATCTCCCTCACCGTCAACGGCAAAGCCGTCGCGGTCAGTGTTGACCCCCGCACCCTGCTCGTGCAAGTCATCCGCGACAACCTGCAACTCACGGGCACCCATGTCGGCTGTGACACCGCGCAGTGCGGTGCCTGTACGGTCCACATGAACGGCCGCGCAGTGAAGTCCTGCTCGATGCTCGCGGTGCAGGCGCAGGGCGCCGAGATCACGACCATCGAAGGCCTGGGCGTCAACGGCGAACTGCACCCGATGCAGGCCGCCTTTCGTGAATGCCACGGCCTGCAATGCGGCTTCTGCACACCCGGCATGGTGATGTCGGCGGTGCAACTGCTCGGCGACAACCCGAACGCCAACGAGCAGCAGATCCGCGACGGCCTCGAAGGCAATATCTGCCGCTGCACCGGCTACAACAATATCGTCAAATCGATCCAGCTTTGCCAGAGCGGCAAAGTCGGCGCGACCGCCTGAGGAGCACCCGATGACCGACATGTCCCAACCCCCCAATTCGCCGATCGGCAAGTCGATGCTGCGCCGCGAGGACTTCCGCTTCCTCACCGGTGCCGGCCAGTACACCGACGACGTCACCCAGCATGGCCAGACCTACGCCATCTTCTTGCGCAGCCCGCATGCCCACGCGCGCATCAAGTCGATCGACCTCAGCAAGGCCAAGGCCGCGCCGGGCGTCGTCGCGATCTTCACCGGCGCTGATCTGGCCGACGCCAAGGTCGGCGGCCTGCCCTGCGGCTGGCTCATCAACAACATCGACGGCACGCCGATGAAGGAGCCGGCGCACCCGGTGCTGGCACAAGGCAAGGTGCGCCATGTCGGCGACCAGCTCGCGTTGGTCATCGCCGATTCGATCACCCAGGCCAAGGATGCCGCGGAGCTGATCGACGTCGAGTACGAAGTCCTGCCCGCGGTGATCGATACCGCCAGCGCGCATGGCCACGCCAGCGCGGTGCACGACGAAGTGCCGAGCAATGTCTGCTACGACTGGGGCCATGGCAACAAGGACGGCGTCGACGCTGCGATCAAGGCGGCAGCACATGTCACCAAGATCAGCTTCGCCAACAACCGGCTGGTGCCCAACGCGATGGAGCCGCGCGCTGTCAACGCCAGCTACACCAAACACGACGAGAGCTACACGCTCTATGTCGCCAACCAGAACCCGCATGTCGAGCGCCTGCTGATGTGCGCTTTTGTGCTCAGCCTGCCTGAATCCAAAGTGCGCGTCATCGCACCCGATGTCGGTGGCGGCTTCGGCTCGAAGATCTTTCTCTACCCCGAAGACTGCGCGCTGGTCTGGGCCAGCAAACGGGTCGGTCGGCCGATCAAGTGGACGGCCGAGCGCAGTGAATCGTTCCTCACCGATGCGCATGGCCGTGACCATGTCAGCACGGCTGAGCTGGCGATGGACGCGCAGGGCAACTTCCTCGCGCTGCGGGTGCACACGGTGGCCAATATGGGCGCCTACCTGTCGACCTTCGCTTCGGCGGTGCCGACGATCCTGTACGCGACGCTGCTCGCCGGCCAGTACAAGACGCCGCTGATCTACGCGAATGTCAAAGCGGTCTTTACCAATACCGCACCAGTCGATGCCTACCGCGGCGCCGGCCGGCCCGAGGCGACCTACCTCGTCGAGCGCGTGGTCGAGACCGCCGCCCGCGAGATGAAGATGGACCCGGCGGAAATCCGCCGCAAAAACTTCATCACCACGTTCCCGTATGCGACGCCAGTGGGCCTGACCTACGACACCGGCGACTACGCCGCGCACCTGGACAAAGCGATCAAGATGGCCGACGTGGCGGGCTTCCCGGCGCGCAAAGCGGCGTCGGCTGCCAAGGGCAAATTGCGTGGCCTGGGTTACAGCTGCTACATAGAAGCCTGCGGCATCGCACCGAGCAACATCGCTGGTGCACTGGGCGCCCGCGCGGGGCTGTTTGAAGTCGGCGAGGTGCGTGTCAACCCGACCGGGTCGATCACGGTATTCACCGGCTCGCACAGCCACGGCCAGGGCCACGAGACGACATTCGCGCAGGTCGTCGCGGCCAAGCTGGGGGTGCCGGTCGAGAGCATCGAGATCTCGCACGGCGATACGGGCAGGGTGCCGTTTGGCATGGGCACCTACGGCAGCCGCTCGCTGGCGGTTGGCGGCACGGCGATCGTCAAAGCGGTGGACAAGATCATCGCCAAGGGCAAGAAGATCGCGGCCCATTTGCTTGAAGCTTCGGACACCGATATCGAGTTTGACAATGGCGAATTCAAGGTCGCCGGCACCGACAAGAAGGTGCCGTTTGGCGCGGTGGCTTTTGCGGCCTATGTGCCGCACAACTACCCGCTCGACAAGCTCGAGCCGGGCTTGAACGAAAACGCCTTCTACGACCCGACCAACTTCACCTACCCATCGGGCAGCTACATCTGCGAAGTCGAGGTCGACCCCGACACCGGCCGCACCCAGGTCGCGAGTTTTGTGGCGGTCGACGACTTCGGCAACATCATCAATCCGATGATCGTCGAAGGCCAGGTGCATGGTGGCATCGCTCAAGGCTTGGGCCAGGCGATGCTCGAAGGCTGTGTCTACGATCCCGATTCGGGGCAGTTGCTGACCGGCTCTTACATGGACTACGCGATGCCGCGTGCCGACGACCTGCCGAGCTTCAATGTCGACCACACGAATACGCCGTGCACGCACAACCCGCTCGGCGTCAAGGGCTGCGGCGAGGCCGGCGCGATCGGCTCGCCGCCGGCCTTTATCAACGCCTTGACCGATGCCCTCGGGGTGCGCGATATCGCGATGCCGGCCACCGCAGAACGTGTCTGGCGCGCCGCCAACAAGATCGCCTGAGCAGTTGGCCTGATCGAATCAAACGGAGAACCCAAAAATGTATTCATTCGACTACCAACGTCCGTCCAGCAGCGCTGCTGCGGCCGCCGCGGCGACCGGCGACGCACGTTTCCTGGCCGGCGGCCAGAGCCTGGTGCAGGCGATGAAGTTGCGCCTGTCATCGTCGGAGCGGCTGGTCGACCTCGGCGGCATCGCCGACCTGTCCGGCATCACGGTTGATGGTGGCGCGCTGATCATCGGCGCGACAACCAAACATGCCGCGGTCGCGGCATCGGCCGATGTCCGCAAGACGATCCCGGCACTGGCTGAACTCGCGGGTGGCATCGGTGACCAGATGGTGCGCAATATGGGCACCATCGGCGGCTCGATCGCCAACGCCGACCCCGCGGCCTGTTATCCGGCAGCGGTGCTGGCACTCGGTGCGACGGTGCATACCAACCAGCGCAAGATCAGTGCTGACAGCTTTTTCACCGGCGTCTATGCCACCGCGCTGCAACCCGGCGAGCTGATCACCGCGGTCAGCTTCCCGGCGCCGACGCGCGCCGCGTATATCAAGTTCAAACAGCCGGCGTCGCGTTTTGCACTCGTCGGTGTGTTTGTCAGCCAGGGCGTGGGCGGCGTGCGGGTGGCGGTGACGGGCGCCAAGAGCAGCGTCTTCCGCGCCACCGACATCGAAGCGGCATTGAACGCCAGCTTCACGCCGGCGGCGGCCAAGGCGGTCAAGGTGTCAGCGGCCGGCATCAATGGCGACCTGCACGGCACGGCCGAGTACCGTGCAGCGATGATCAGCGTGATGGCTTCGCGCGCGGTCGCTGCGGCGCTGGCGCGTTAAGGCTGATTCAGCACAGCCGCACACAATCGCCACGGCTGCGCCCGGCATGATGCGGCGGCATCGGCGTCAAGCCATGCCGCCGCGGCTATTTTTGGATCCCGAATGAGTGCTGTCCCGAACCCGCTACTGAACCCGTCAATGAACGCGCCACCGAACCCGATGCCGACACCGACAGCGAACACGCTGCCGACCTCGGTGGACGCCGTGATCGCTGGCCTGGCGGCGCAGAACTATGTCTGCGACCGCCGCCTGGCGACCGCGCTGTTCCTGAGCCTGAAGCTGCAGCGGCCCTTGTTTCTTGAGGGCGAGCCCGGTGTCGGCAAGACCGAACTGGCCAAGGCGCTGGCCGCGATGATGTCGACCAAGCTGCTGCGCGTGCAGTGTTACGAAGGCCTGGACATTGCGCAGACCGCCTACGAGTGGAATATCGCGCGCCAGATGGTCGAGATCCGCATCGCCGAAGCGGCGCACACGATCGACCATGACCGCCTCGTCAAGAGCCTGTATTCACGCGAGATGCTGATCGAGCGGCCCTTGCTGCAAGCGCTGACGCAGGCCAGATCGCCGGTGCTGCTGATCGACGAACTCGACCGCGCCGACGAACCCTTTGACGCCTTTTTGCTCGAGGTGTTGGCTGAGAACCAGATCACCTTGCCCGAGCTCGGCACGATCCGCGCCGAAGCGCCGCCGGTGACGCTGATCACGAGCAACCGCACGCGCGAGATCCACGATGCGCTGAAGCGCCGCTGCCTGTACCACTGGGTCGAGTTTCCGGATGTCGAGCGCGAGTTGCAGATCGTCAAGCTCAAGGCGCCGGGGGCGTCGGACCGCCTCTACCGGCAGGTCGTCGAGTTTGTGCAGCGCATGCGCACGCTGGACCTCTTCAAGTCGCCGGGCGTGGCCGAGACGATCGACTGGACGAATGCGCTGGTGGCGATGAACTCGATGCGCCTGGACCCCGCCAGCGTGCACGACACGCTGGGCGTGCTGCTCAAGTACCAGGACGATATCGTGCGCATGCAGGGGGGCGACATGGCCAAGCTGCTGGATGAGTTGAAGGCGCGGGCGCTGTTGGATTGAGTGCTGGTGAACAGGCTCGCAGCATCCGCCTTTCTCGCGCCGCGATCGCTGCGCATGCGGCTGCCGTTCACGCGGCAGGCGTTGCGGCAGGCATCGCGGCAGGCGTCGCGGCGAGCAAAGCCGCGGGCGGGCAGCCGGGGGCGCTTCATTGCTGGGTCGCTGCGCGACTGCCCTGCGATGCTCGAACGCCTGGCCCGTCGCAGAACTCACTTCGCTCACTGCGTTCGCTTCGTTCGGACTGCTGCGACGAATCAGATGACGATGCGCGCTGAAGCGCGCGGCCAGTCGTCCTGGCCTTGCAGGCCGCGCCGGGCCGGGAGGCCCGGCCGTTCGCAAGGCACAAACGGTCCCCCGGACCGTTTGTGTCCCTGCTCACCTTCTCGGCTGCGCAAAGGCGCGCCCCCGGCTGCCCGCCCGTGGCTTTGCCGGGAACGATGTCGCGCCCCCGGCTGCCCACCCGCGGCTTTGCTCGCCGCAGCATCGCCGGCGCCATCGGCATCGGCATCGGCATTGGCATTGGCATTGGCATTGGCATGGCGTCCGCCGACCTCAACAGCGGCCTGACCATGTTCGCCGACAACATCGTCCACTTCTCGCGGGTGTTGCGCACCGCGGGCCTGCAAGTCGGGCCTGACCGTGTGCTTGCCGGCATCGCCGCGGTCGAAGTCGTGGGCCTGGATCAGCGTGAGGATGTGCGTGCGGCGCTGTCGGCGGTGATGCTCGACCGCCATGAGCAGCAAGTGATTTTTGATGCCGCGTTTGACGCCTTCTTTCGCGACCCAAAACTGCTCGAGCAGATGATGTACGCGATGCTGCCCAAGATCACCGGGCGCGGCGACAAGGTCCAGCCCAAACGTGCCAACCGCATCGCCGAAGCCCTCGCCGCACCGCGCGAGGCGCGCACGCCCAACCCGGCGAACGAGACCGCCAAAGAAGAAGTCCAGTTCGAGACGACCTTCAGTTTTTCAGAGCGCGAGCGTTTGCAGCGCGCTGACTTCGAAACCATGACCGCAGCCGAATTTACGCTCGCCAAGACCCTGGCCGAATCCGCGCCGCTGCCGGTGCAGCCGGTGCTGCGCCGGCGCCACGAGGTGGCCGCCCGCGGCCGCATCGATTTGCGCCGCACGATGCAGGGCATGGCGCGCCAGCCGCAGATGCTGACGCCTTGCTTCACACGCGCGCGCCGCGAGACACCGCCGCTGGTCGTGCTGCTCGATATCTCCGGTTCGATGGAACGTTATGCACGGCTGTTTTTGCACTATGTGCATGGCCTGACGCGGCGCTACATGAAGGTCCAGACCTTCACCTTCGGCACCCGGCTGAGCAACATCACGCGCTGCCTGCGCCATCGCGATCCGGACCAGGCGCTCAAAGCCGCTGACGAGCAGGTGCACGACTGGAAAGGTGGCACGCGCATAGGGGTATGCCTCGAAGAATTCAACCGTCGCTGGGCGCGGCGCGTGCTTGGTGGCAATGCCGCGGTGCTGCTCGTGACTGACGGCCTCGACCGCGACGACCAAGGCCAGCTTGCCACCGCCGCGGCGCAGCTGCACCGCATGGCGCACCAGGTCGTGTGGCTGAATCCGCTGTTGCGCTTCGACGGTTTTCAAGCCAAAGCGGGCGGGGTGCGGGCGATGCTGCCGCATGTCGACCGCTTCTTGCCGGTGCACAACCTGGCCAGCCTGGCCGACCTGGGCCGCGCATTGCGCGAGCCGGCTCGCCATCCGCGCCACTACCTCAACTGACCAGCGCTGAACGCGCGCTGTATTGCAAGTGAACCGCAAGTGAACCGCAAGTGAAGGAGCCCGACCATGGACAGTCTTGATCTGCAAGTCCTCGCGCAGGCCCGCGACTGGAAACACCAAGGCCACCCGGTGTGGCTGGTCACGGTCATCGAAACCTGGGGCTCGGCACCGCGTCCGCCCGGTGCGCTGCTCGCGCTGCGCGGTGATGGCCTCGTCGTCGGCTCGGTCTCGGGTGGGTGCATCGAAGACGACCTCATCGAGCGTGTGCGGCATGGTGAGCGGGTCGGCAAACCTTCGCTGATCAACTACGGCGTGAGCAAGGAAGAAGCCTCGCGCTTCGGCCTGCCCTGCGGCGGCAACCTGCGCCTGGTGCAGGAGCCGCTGGCCGACAGCGGCTGGATCGACGAGGTGCTGACGCGCACCGCGCGGCACGAACTCGTCGCGCGCCGGCTCGATTTGGCGCAAGGCACCGTGACGATCGAGCCGGCCTCGCGTGGTGAAGCTTTCAGCTTCGACGGCAACACCTTGCGCGCGCTCTTCGGCCCGCGCTGGC
>JANPDN010000271.1:0-23292 GCA_031431555.1 Rubrivivax sp. | reverse complement strand
GGCGGCCGGCGCCGCTGCCGTCGGCCGCGCGGCGGCGAGCGGCGTGGCGCGTGCCGCGAGATTGCCCGCGGCTTGCGCTGCGCCGGCAGCGACCTGCGTTGCCGTCGATACCGCCGCCAGCGTGGCCGCCGCTTCAGCGGCCTTGGCCGCCACGGCCGCTGTTGCCACGGTGGTCGCGGCCGCGGTGGCGAGATCGACAGCGGCATTGGCCGCGCGGGCCGGTGCCGAACTGCTCCGGGTTTCCGGCAGCCGCTCGGTCGGGCCGCCGGTATTGCCCGGGCTGGCCGGATTCGCCGCGCGCCGCGCCTGCAGGGTCTCTTGTGCCGCCTGCTTGGCAACATCCTTGGCCAGGTCTTGGGGCGAGCTGGGCAGCAGCGCGTCGAGCAGCTTGGCCTCGGCCAGTTCTTCGTTGCCGTCGGTATCACCGACGATCCAGGGCACCTGCTTGTTGCCCGACTGTTCGCTGACGCCGCGGCGGGTCAGGCGCAGCACGTCGGGGGCGTTCAAGCCCGGGGTCATCAGCGAGCGCACCAGCTCGCGGCCGAAGCGGCTGGCAGCGATCGCGCGCGCATCGCCGGGTGGCGGGCTGGGCAGCGCCGCGGGCGCCGGTGTCGGCTCGACCAGCCCGCCTGGCGAGGCCGAGAAAATCAACATCAAACCCGGCGGCACGGTCTGCTCGGTCAATCCGGGCTGCGCCGGGCGGCCGAGCTGCGGCGCATCGATGGCGGCGTCGATCATCAGCAGGCGCGGGCTCGTCAGCGGCCCTTCAAGCGCGTTCACCAGTTCGGCCACCGGCACCCCGCCCTTGGCCCAGGCATCGGCACGGGCCGGCCCGCTGGCTGCGGGGTCGATCTGCGCATTGCGGCCGAGCACGATGTTCTTGCCGTCGATCTGGTTGCCGACGCCGACAAAATAGATCAGCGCGATCGACTCTGGCTCCAGGCGCTGGCGAAACTCGTTGAGGTTGGCGCGCAGTTCGGTCGCCGAGAGGTCTTCGCGCACCATCACGACAAAGCCGCCGGAGCGCAGCGCCGCGGCGACCGCCTGGGTGTCGCGTGCGGCAGCCGGTAGCAGGGTCTTGCGGTCGATCGTCGGGTTGCCGATCACCAGCGCCAGCCGCGGCCGCCCCAGCCCGAGCAGCGCGGTGGCTGCCTGCACGCTGCGCGGCACCGGCAGCTTGAGCTTGCTCGGGTCGATCAAGGGGCGCGGCTCGGCGGCGCCGGCGGCCGGGGTTTGAGTCTGGGCCTGCGCTGGCACCGGCGCGAGCGACGCAAAACACAGCGCAACGCCAAGCACGGCGGCGGCGGCTGCACGAATGCGGGACTGGAACTGATTGGTCTCGATATTCACCGCGGTCTCCTCCCGGAGCTGCTTCAACCACATCGCGGCGCCACCGGCGGTGGCGGGATGATGCCAAATGTTAGCGGCAAGGCGGTCGGCGCGCGCCCCCATTTCCGAGGGGGCGGCCAGCGCCAGGCGCGGCGGCGGGTTTGGTGCGACCGGCAGGAATCGAACCTGCGACGTGGCCTTCGGAGGGCCGCATGATATCCACTTCACCACGGTCGCGAAGCGGCACGATTCTAGCCCCCGGGGGGCCCTGCCGCCCGGCCCGGCCGGGCCCCAACCTTATACTTGCGCGCTGCACCATCGTTGCATCCAGGGCCTGCGGGCCACCCGAACCGAGGGATTCATGAGCGCTTCGCACGACAACAAAAACGACCACGCCACGGAGCATGTCGACGACACCGTGCACGAGGGCCCGATCAAGACCCCCAAACAACTGATCTGGACGGTGCTCGCGGCGTTTGTGCTGCCGGTGATCATCATCATCCTGCTCGTCAATTTTGTCGCGCTCGGGGTGCAGCCGGCCGCCGGCACGAAGGCGCTCGAAGCCGAAGCGGTGGCCAAGCGCATCGCGCCAGTGGCATCGGTTGATTTGCGCGACGCTTCCGATGTCGCAACCCTGAAGACCGGCGAGCAGGTTTATGCCGCGCAGTGCACCGCCTGCCATACGGCGGGTGTTGCCGGCGCGCCGAAGTCGGGTGACGCTGCAGCCTGGGCGCCGCGGGTGAAAACCGGCTTCGAAGCGCTGCTGGCTTCGGCGCTCAAGGGCAAGGGCGCGATGGGCGCGCAGGGCGGGGGCGATTTTTCCGACTTCGAGATCGCGCGCGCGGTGGTCTACATGGCCAACAAGAGCGGCGCCAGTTTTGCCGAGCCCAAGGCGCCCGCAGTGGCGACCGCAGCGGCCGCCGCGAGCGCGCCGAAGTAAGCTGCCGCGGACTGCGACCACGCCGCCTGCGGGCGGCGTTTTTGTTGGCGCCGCCGGTCAGCGCGTGGTCGCTGTTGCACTCGGCCTCGCTTCGGGCCGCAAGACATAGCCAAAGCGCCGCGGCAGGTCGGCAAAGCAGGCCGCCTGCGGCTGCCAGAGACCGGCCTGGACAGCGTCGGCGGCGACCAGCATGTCCAACGTGTGCACGATGCCAAAGCCGATATCGCAGTCGATGAACAATCGCCCCTGTTCGTCGAGCCAGCTCGTGCGCGCGGTCGCTGGCAGGCCGGTGTGGGCGTGGATTGCGATGCCCTGCGGGGCACCGACGGCGGCCTGCAAACGCCAGACCATCGGCGCCGCTTCGAGCTCGACATACACCCGCTGCGGCCCGTTCTGGAAAAACGCAGCACCCTGGTCGTCGAGCGCGTAATTGCGCTGGATGAAGCCGAGCAGCTTTTCGTGCCGGATGACGCTGCCCTTGACCTGCGGGAACGGCCCTGCGGCCTGGATGCGGTCGTCGCGCATGTACCAGTCGCCACGCGCATCGAGCGCGAGCCAGCCGTAACAGTGCGGCACGTTGGGCCATTTGGCCAAGGCCGCCATGACGATGTCGTCCATGGCCCTGAGGGTACCGCCGCGGTGGCCTCAGGCCAAGCGCCGGGCCGCCCCAAGCGGCCTGACGCCCCCTTGGGGGGCAGCGCAGTCGCGCAGCGACAAGCGTGGGGGCGGAGAGGTCAGCGCGACGTCAACCAGGCCACGACCGATTTGGGCATGGCCAGCACATGCCCCGGCGGCGCGCCCTGCGGGAAGCCGACATGCCCGCCCTGGGCCGGCTGCCACAGCGTCACACAGGGGCCAACCTCTTGCGTGCCGGGCAGGCTGCGGGCGGGCACAAAGGGGTCGTTGCGGGCGTTGAGCACCAGCGCCGGGATGCGGATTTGCGCCAGCTGCGGTTTGGCCGAGGCCCGGCGCCAGTAGTCGTCGGTGCCGGCAAAACCGTGCAGCGGCGCCGTGAAGACGTCGTCGAACTCGTACAGCGTGCGCGCCGCAATCAGGCGATCGCGGTCGAACAGGCCGGGGTGCTGCGCGAGTTTGGCCAGCGCCTTGGGTTTCATCGTGCGCAGGAACCAGGGGGTGTAGATCAACCGGTTCAAGCCGCGGCCGATGGCGTGCCCGCCGGCGCTGAGATCGATCGGCGACGAGGCCGCGGCGATGGCGCTTGCGGTGCTTGCGGCTGCCCTGCCGGCTTCTTCGGCCCAGCGCAGCAGGGCGTTGCCGCCGAGCGAGATGCCCACCGCCAGTAGCGGCTGCGCCGTGCGCTCGCGCAGCCGGTCCAGGATCCAGCCGATCTCTTCGAAATCGCCCGAGTGGTAGGCCCGTGGGGCGCGATTGAGTTCACCCGAGCAGCCGCGGAAATGCGGCATCACGAAAGCCAGGCCGGCGTGTTTTGCGGCATCGGCGAAGGCGCGCGCGTAAGGGCTGCCCGAATTGCCTTCGAGGCCGTGAAACATCACCAGCAGCGGGGCACCCGCTGCGACATCGGGGCCGAAGTCGACATCGATGAAATCGCCGTCGGGGGTGTCCCAGCGTTCGCGCCTGAACTGCGGCGCGTCGGGACCGCCATGCGCGCGCGAAAGCAGCGCCGGCCAGATCGTCTGCAGATGCCCGCCGGGCAGCCAGGTCGGGGCGCGGTAGTCAGCGTTCAGCAACGGGCGCGGTGTCAATGCAGCGTCGAGGGGATCTCGCCCACCGTCGGCGGCGGCTCGCCGATGCTGCCCGGGCTGGCGTGGTGCACGACCAGACGCCAGCCGCGTTCGGTTTTCAGGTACACGTTGGTCGCCAGCACCCAGGCCGCGCGCTGGCCTTCATTCGTCCGAACTGCGACCTGCTCGACCAGGTGGTGCACCGCCGCGCTGATCGTGTGCAGCCGGTGCACCTGCTGTGGCGTGACGGGAATCGCGCCATTGCTGAAGATCGCCTCGAAGCTGGCGCGGATTGCCGCCGGGCCGACCACCCGCGGGCCACCGGGGTGGACGCAGACGATCTCGTCGTCATCGGCCCAGACGGCCATCAGGGCGTCGAGATGGCCTTGCTGCAGGGCTTCGTAGAACTGCGCTTCGGTATCGTCGGGCGAGGCCATCAAGGCCGCGCTGGGTGGTTTGGGGGCAGCCATCGTGGGGATTCTTGCGCGTTTTCCTGTGCATCCATGGGCCGCCCGCTGCGTATAAGTTTCATATGCCGCTGTGGGCCACGACAACCAAGTGGGGTGCGATGCACCGAGGACTGTCGCTCCGGGCCGCCCGGCAGGCCCGTGAAGTGACCGCGATTGTAGGGACGCAAGACGATGACGAGTCAAAATGGCGCCATGAACCGGCCGCTGAAAACCGAGCCCGCCGCTTGGCCACAACGCAGCGTCGAGCTGTCGGCGCTGCTTTCGCGCGCCGCGCTGGGCGACCGGCGGGCCTTCGCCGACCTGTATGACGCGACGAGCGCGCACCTGTTCGCGGTGCTGCTGCGCATCCAGCGCGACCGCAGCGCGGCCGAGGACTTGCTTCAAGAGGTCTACGTGGCGGTCTGGAAGTCAGCCGGCAATTTTGACGCTGCACGCAGCCAGCCGATGACCTGGCTGACCAGCATCGCACGCAACCGGGCGATCGACAGCCTGCGCCGCCAGCAGACCCAGGTGCGCACCGAAAGCATCACCCGCGACGAAGACGACGAGCGGCCCGATGCGGTCGAGGCGGCGGCCGACGGCGGGCCCGGCCCGCTGGAGTTGCTCGACCGCGCCAGCGATGCCCGCGAACTCGGCCGCTGCATGGAAGGCTTGAGCGCGGCGCAGCGACAAAGTGTTGCGCTGGCTTTTTTTGACGGCCTCTCGCACGCCGAGGTCGCCGACCGTTTGCGCGAGCCGCTGGGCACCGTCAAGAGCTGGGTCAGGCGGGCCTTGATGACACTCAAAGACTGCCTGGAGCGCAGCGCCTTGCGCGACAGCGCGGCGCGGGGCTGACCCGATGGACTATTCCCGACCCGCCCTGGCCGATGCGCTGGCCGCTGCATATGTCGCCGGCACGCTGCGTGGCGCTGCACGGCGGCGCTTCAGCGCCCTGCTGCCGGCGCATCCGGCGCTGCGTGATGCCGTCGCCGCCTGGCAGTCGCGCTTGATGCCGATGACCGCGGTGATCACGCCGGTGCAGCCGCCGACGCGGGTGTGGCAGAAGATCGAGCGGCGGCTGTGGCCGGCGGCCGCGGCGTCGAATTCAGTGTCAGCACCAGCGTTGCCGACCGGCTGGCGCGGCTGGTGGCAGGGCCTTGCACTGTGGCGCGGAGTTTCGGCGTTAGCCACCGCCGCGGCGCTGTTGCTGGCGGTGCTGTTGTCGGTGCCGGCGCCAGTGTCGGCGCCGGTGGTCATCGTGCTCCAGGCCACGGGTGCCGGCGCGGTGGGCGGGCCCGGCCATTTTGTGGCCAGCGTCAGTGGTGACGGCCGTGCGTTGGTGACGCGCCCGCTGACGCCGGTCGCGATGGTCGGCGACCGTGTGCTCGAGTTGTGGAGCGTGCCGCCGCAAGGCAAGCCGCAGTCGTTGGGGTTGATCTCGGCCAATGGCGTGACCGTGCTCGCGCCAGGCCGCCTGCCGACGACGCTGCTGTCCGGCGGCACCGATGCGCTGGCGGTCAGTGTCGAGCCACCCGGCGGGTCACCGACCGGCGTGCCCACCGGGCCGGTGGTGTTTGCCGGCAAGCTGCAGAGCTGAAGGGCGTTCATGCGCGCTGAACGGCGCGGCGGCTAAATTGACGGGGCGGTGAGGCCGCGTCGAAGCGGCGCCGCCTTCAGGTCGGTGGCGCCACGGCGGCGGGCAGCACCACCGTGAACTGTGTGCCGACGCCCACCGTGCTGCTGACCTCGATGCGCCCGCGCATCAACTCGACCAGGGCGCGGGTCACGCTCAGGCCGATGCCGGTGCCTTCGATCGTGCTGCCTTCGTGGGCGCCGCGCTGGAAGGGTTCGAACAATGCGCCGATGGCATCGGCGGCTATGCCGACGCCGCCATCGGTGACGCTGAGGATCACGTCGCCGCTGCTGCCGGGGTAGACATCCACTTCGACCCAGCCGCCGCGCCGGTTGTACTTGATCGCATTGGACAGCAGGTTCAGCAGGATCTGGCGCAAGCGGGTACGGTCGGCCTGGGCCGGCAGGTCGGTTGCCGACGTGGCCAAGCTGATCGTCACATCGCGGTGCTGGGCCTGCGCCTGCACCATGCGCATCGACTCTTCGGCAACGGTGCGCAGCGGTACGGGCTCGGTCTGCAGCACCACACCGCCGGTCTCGATGCGGGTCAGGTCGAGCAGGTCGCCAATCATCTCGAGCAGGTGTTCGCCGGCCTGGCGGACGAGGCGCACGCGCTCGCGATGGGCCTCGGCCAGGGGCGGGTTGTTGTCCAGTTCAAGCAGCTGCGAAAAACCCAGCACCGCATTCAGCGGCGTGCGCAACTCGTGGCTCATGCGCGAGAGAAACTGCGACTTCGCCCGGCTCGCGGCTTCGGCGGTGGCGATATCGCGTCGCGCTGCTTCGAGTTCGCGCCGCGCGGTCACGTCCTGCATGTAGCCGTACCACACGACACAGCCGTCGGCTTCGCGCTGCGGCGTCGAGTTGCCCAGGATCCAGCGCAGGCTGCCATCGGGCAGGCGTACGCGGAACTCTTGCCGCCACTCGCTGAGGTCGCGCGCCGACTCCATGACGCTGTGGTTCAACGCACGCTGATCCTCGGGCTCGATGACCTCGAAGATCGCTGCGACACGCTCGCGGGCCACGCCTGGATCGATGCCAAACAGTTCAGCGAAGCGGTCGTTGACATAACGAAAACCGAGTCGTCCATTGCTGCGCAGCTCCAACTGGTAGAGCACACCGGGCACATGACGGGCGATATTTTCCAGGCGCGCGGTGGCCAGCGACTCACGCTCGGCGATCAGGTGCCGCTCGGTGGTGTCGGTGAGCACGCTGATCATCCGCCGCGGGCGGCCGTCGGCGTGCCACTCGACGACGCGGCCGCGTTCAAGAAACCAGCGCCAGCTGCCGTCGGCGGCCTGGACCCGGTATTCGTGGTCGTAGAGCTCGGCTTCGCCGCTGAGGTGGCGCGCGCAGGCGACGCGACTCGCCGCGATGTCGTCGGGGTGGATCAGGCGGTCCCAGTCGGCCTGGGTGCTGCCATGCGCGGGGACCGGGTAGCCCAGCTGCAGCAGGCTGTCGTCGACATCGCCCAGGCTGTCGTTGTCCATGTCCCAGTCCCACACCGAGGTGCCGGCGCCGGCCAGCGCGCTGCGGATCAGCGCCATCGGGTCGACGACGGTTGGCGCCCGCTGCGTTTCTGCGCAGGTGCTGCCCGCCGGGTCGAGCGCCGCGGGCTGCATTTTCAGTGGCTGTGGAAGTGTTCGCCGGCCTTGAGCCGGTAGGCGGTGCCGCAATAGGCGCAGCGGCCTTCACCAGTGGTCACGACATCGATGTAAACACGCGGGTGGTTGCTCCACAGCGGCATCTTCGGGTTCGGGCAGAACGTCACCCCCGGGCCTTGCAAGTCCTTGGCCAGCAGTTCGACCGGCGACCTGTCAACCGGCAGTTTTGCGGCAATCTCTGGATTCATACCGGAGTCAGCCATTCGGCGTATTTCGGATTGCGGCCGTTGACGATGTCGAAAAAGGCCGACTGGACTTTTTCGGTGATGGGGCCACGTACTCCTGCAAATTCACCGGCGCCAAGCTCGATGCGGTCGAGCTCGCGGATCGGCGTGACCTCGGCCGCAGTGCCGGTAAAAAAGGCTTCGTCGCTGATATAGATCTCGTCGCGCGTGATGCGTTTTTCAACCAGCTTCAGGCCCAGGTCTTCGCAGATCGCAAAGATCGTGTTGCGTGTGATGCCGTTCAGCGCACCGGCCGACAGGTCGGGCGTGTAGACCACACCGCCCTTGATCACAAACAGGTTCTCGCCCGCGCCTTCGGAAACAAAACCACTCGCGTCGAGCAGCAGCGCTTCGTCGTAGCCGTCGTCGAGCGCTTCCATATTCGCCAGGATCGAGTTGGTGTAGTTCGACACCGCCTTGGCCTGTGTCATGGTGATGTTGACGTGGTGGCGGGTGTAGCTCGAGGTCTTGACGCGAATGCCGCGCTGCATGCCTTCTTCGCCGAGATAGGCGCCCCAGGGCCAGGCCGCGACCATCAGGTGGATGGTGTTGCCACGCGGGCTGACGCCGAGTTTTTCTGAGCCGATCCAGGTCAGCGGGCGTAGATAGCAGCTCTCGAGCTGGTTGACGCGCACGACCTCGCGCTGCGCCTCGAAAACCTGCTCAAAGCTGAACGGGATCTTCATGCGCAGGATCTTGGCGCTGTTGAAGAGCCGCTCGGTGTGCTCGCGCAGCCGGAAGATCGCGGTGCCGCGGCTGGTGTTGTAGGCCCGAACGCCTTCAAAAGCGCCACAGCCGTAGTGCAGGGTGTGCGACAGCACGTGAATCTTCGCGTCGCGCCAGTCGACCAGCGCGCCGTCCATCCAGATCTTGCCGTCGCGGTCGTGCATGGACATCGCTGAGCCCCGGTTGTCTCGTGAGGGCCGAATTCTATGCGCGCCCTGTTCGGTGCTGCATGGCGTGGCAAATGCACGGCCCAGGTCCGCTGGTGGCGCCAAACCATACCTTCAGATGGGGGGAGTTCCCCTGAGTCGCGGGGGTGTGGTGCACCCATTTTTCGCCGCGGCGCAGAGATACTGGCGACACGGGACGCGAATCCTCGCGACCCGATTGACATCAATATCCTTGGGGACCCCTCTTCATGATCAACAAACTAACTTCCGTCGCCCTGGCCGCCACGGCCTTGGCGTTCGCTGCGCCGGCATTCGCTGCACCGAAGGCTGCAGTTGCTCCGCCGCCAGTGGTCTGCTCCGATTCGGCCGCCACGGTCGGCAACGCTGGCTACCTTGCCTGCCAAGGCCCGACCGGCGGCAATATCGCGCCGGGCCAAGTCAATACCGCGACCTTTGCCGGCTACGGCACGTTCGACTTGATCGGCAAATCCGATGATGCCGGCGCTGGCCCCTTTGCCGCCGACCAGAATGGCGCGACCTCGGGCACGCTGACCTTCGACAACGCGCAGAAGGGCCTGTTCGTGCTCGGTATCAAGGGCGGCCCGGGCTTCAGCCTGTATCTCTTCGACGGCGGTGCCGCCGGCATCGCGTCGCTGAGCTTCGACACCCTGGGCATCGTCAAGGGCAATGGCACGGCGGGCCCGGGCCTGTCGCACTTCGGCCTGTTCACCACCGCCGTCCCGGAACCCGAGACCTACGCGCTGCTGCTCGCCGGCCTGGTGGGCGTGGGCTTCATGGCCCGCCGCCGCCGCGCCTGATCGCTGTCTCTGGCGCTCGTGAAAACCCCGCTGCGGCGGGGTTTTTTGTTTTTGGCGCTGGCGCTGAACAGCGCTCGCGGAGGTCGCGCGCCCGCACTCGGGTGCGGGTCAACGCTCCCCCCGGACAAGGGGGTAGGGGTTGCCGTCTGGTGCCGGTTGGGCCACATTTTGATTCGGGTTTGTCGAGCGATAGATCCGGACTGGTGACCTTTTAATGGGAGACCCAATGATCAACTTGAGACTGACCTCTACCGCGCTGGCTGCTGCTGCGATGATGTTTGCAGCGCCGGCATTTGCTGCGTTCCCGAACGACTGCAGCACCGCAGACACGTTTGTCGCAGCTACCGCCTGCGCCGGCGTCTACACGTCCAACAACGGCAACAACAATGGCGCCGGCAATACTGCCATCGCCGACCTGACAGCGGCTTTTGGTGACCTCGGCTGGGCGGTGGTTGCCGACGAGCTGCCGTTCACCGGCGGCGGGACGGGCACGATCACGATCGACCCGGCGGTATCCGGCCCGTTTGCGATTGCGCTTAAGTCTGGCAGTGCACGAAGTGGCGGTGGCTATTCGCTGTATTTCTTCGACGCCAGCAACGTCAATGTGTCGTCGCTGGACTTTCTCAGCACACCCGCCGGCAAGGATCTTTCACACGCCTCGCTCTACGCCGGCGTGGTCCCGGAACCCGAGACCTATGCCCTGCTGCTCGCCGGCCTCGTCGGTGTCGGCGTCATGACGCGTCGCCGCCGCGGCTGATCGAAGTCAGGCCCGAAGTCGCAAACCCCGCTTCGGCGGGGTTTGTCGTTTCTGGCGCCGGGTCGGGGTTGTCGGGGCGGATCAAGCGCCACGCGGTGCAGCGGCCGCCGCGCAGCTCGACCCGCACGCGGTTGCCGGCGCCGTCGCGCCACTCGAAAGCCTCGGCCGGCTCGTCGGCAACGCGCAAGCCCAGGCTGCGTGTCAGCGGCAGGATGTTCATCAGCCGCATGCCCGCGTGCAGCTTGGCGTTGAGCATCACCGCGCTGTCGACCTGACCCACCGGCGCCTGGCCAGCGCGGCGCAGCACGCGCAGCGATTGGCTGAACTGCAGCAGCAGCCAGAACACGATGATGGTTGCGGCCAAGGCCACGCCCGGCCAGCGCCATTGATAAAAGCCGACCGCTACTGCTGCAGCGGCCAGCGCCCATCCGATGATCGAGTTCATGGCCACGATTGTCTTCGCAGCGGCAGCGCGGGCAACGCAGCGGCGGCGCTCACAGCCCACGCACGGTATCGATCGCCTGTTCGATGCGCTCGACGGCGTGCACCGTCAGGCCTTCGATCGGCTTCTTTGGCGCGTTGGCCTTGGGCACCACCGCCACCGCAAAACCGAGCTTGGCGGCTTCGCGCAAACGCTCCTGGCCGCGTGGCGCCGGGCGCACTTCGCCGGCCAGGCCGACTTCGCCAAATGCGACAAAGCCGCGTGGCAGCGGCCGCCCGGCGAGCGAGCTGCGGATCGCCAGCAGCACCGCCAGGTCAGCGGCCGGCTCGACGATGCGCACGCCGCCGACGGCGTTGACAAAGACATCCTGGTCCATGCAACTGACGCCGGCATGGCGGTGCAATACCGCGAGCAGCATCGCCAGCCGGTCGCGGTCGAGGCCGACACTCAAACGCCGTGGGCTCGGCCCGCCGGAATCGACCAGCGCCTGCACCTCGACCAGCAGCGGCCGCGTGCCTTCCAGCGTGACCAGCACACACGAGCCCGGCACCGGCTCGCCATGCGTCGACAAAAAGATCGCGCTCGGATTCGAGACCCCTTTGAGGCCGCGCTCGGTCATCGCAAAAACGCCGATCTCGTTGACTGCGCCGAAGCGGTTCTTGATCGCCCGCACGAGGCGAAAGCTCGAATGGGTGTCGCCTTCGAAATAGAGCACCGTGTCGACGATATGTTCAAGCACCCGCGGCCCGGCCAGCGCGCCTTCTTTGGTGACGTGACCGACGAGCACCGTCGCACAACCGCTGCCCTTGGCCACGCGGGTCAGCTGCGCCGCACATTCACGCACCTGCGCCACCGAACCCGGCGCCGACGTGAGCTGGTCGGAATACAGCGTCTGGATCGAATCGATGACGCAGAAGTCCGGCCGCTCGGCGTCCAGCGTGGCCAGGATCGATTCGAGCCTGATCTCGGCCAGCACGCGCACCCGGGTGCCGGCCAAGCCGAGCCGGCGCGCGCGCAATGCGACCTGCGCGCCACTTTCTTCGCCGGTCACGTAGAGCACCTTGAGCCGCTGCGAAAGCGAGTCCAGTGCCTGCAACAACAAGGTGCTCTTGCCGATGCCGGGGTCGCCGCCGATCAGGATCACGCCGCCGGCAACGATGCCGCCGCCGAGCACGCGATCGAGCTCTTCCTGGCCGGTGGAGCTGTGTTCGACGGCGGTGGCATCGATCTCGGACAGCGTTGCCACCGCCTGGGTCGCGGCCAGCGCCTGGAAGCGGTTGCGGCCGGCGCTGGCGACCGAAGGTTCGGCTGCGGTTTCGTCGAGCGTATTCCAGGCTCCGCAATGCGGGCATTTGCCCAGCCACTTGGCGCTGCTGCCACCACATTCGCGGCAGCTGTAAATCGACTTTGCCTCTCTTGCCATCGCTCGATTGTCAGCGACCAGCGACTGGCTTGACGCCGGGCGGGGTCATTCGCTGCCGCGCAGACGGCCGCGCCCCGACTTGATATCGGAGCGCACTTTTTTGCCTTCGAGCCGGCGCTGCTTCGACCCATAAGTCGGTTTGGTCGCGCGCCGGTTCTTGGGCGCCACCGCGACGCTGTCGACCATCGCCTGCAAGCGCTGTAGCGCATCGGCGCGGTTGCGCACCTGGCTGCGCTGCTCCTGCGCCTTGATGACGATGACGCCGGCTTCGGTCAGGCGCTGGTCGGCCAAGGCCAGCAGGCGCAGCTTGACGTCGTCGGGCAGGGACGACGCGTGCACGTCGAAGCGCAGGTGAACGGCGCTCGAGACCTTGTTGACATTCTGCCCGCCCGCGCCCTGCGCGCGGATGGCGCTGAACTCGACCTCGGCCGCGTCGACCTGGACGCGGCGCATCGCTGTGGCGCTTCGGTCAGCCGATCACGCGGCCGGGCCGCCGCCGCGCACCTTCTGCACGACCAGCAGCAGCACCACGGCGCCGACCACGGATGCGATCCAGCCCGCGCCCTGGCCGGCCTGGTACCAGCCCAGTGCCTGGCCGACAAACCCGGCGGCGAGCGAGCCGGCGACGCCCAAAACGCCGGTCAGGATCCAACCCATCTTCTGCTCGCCTGGCAGCAAAAAGCGCGCAAGTGCGCCGACGATCAGGCCGACGACGATGGCTCCAATGATGCCCATGAGGCTGTCTCCGTTGCTTGTTTGAAGGACCCGATCGTGCCCTGCACGCCGAAGGCGCGCATCAGGGTTGATCGGGGCCCGGCGATGTTCATTCCACCACCCGCACCGGCACCCGCGGGGCCAACGCGCACATCAGCTCGTAGCCGATGGTGCCGGCGGCCTGCGCGACAACGTCGATCGGCAGCTGCGCGCCGCCCGGCCCTTCGCCCCACAGCGTGACCTCGCTGCCGATGCCAGCATGCGGCAGCGCGCCGAGGTCGGCCGCGATCATGTCCATCGAGACGCGGCCGACGGTTTGTGTCTGCACGCCGTCGACCAGCAGCGGCGTGCCGGTGCCGCAATGGCGCGGGTAGCCGTCGGCATAACCGCAGGCGACGATGCCGATGCGCATCGGCATCGTCGCGGTGAAGCTGCTGCCGTAGCCAACGGTGTCGCCGGGGCCGAGTTCTTGCGTCGCAATGAGACGGCTGCGCAAGGTCATCGCCGGGCGCAGGCGCCAGTGCTTGATACCGTGCTCGGGGTAGTCGGGCGCACTGCCGTAGCTCAGGATGCCGGCGCGCACCCAATCGCTCTTTACACCGGCGTAGCGCAGCGTGGCCGCGCTGTTGGCCAGCGAGCGTTCGCCTTGCAGGTCATCTGTCGCAGCCTCGAACGTACGCACCTGGTGGGCAATGCCACGCGCGCCGTCGGCGTCGGAAAAGTGCGTCACCAGCGTGATCTCCTCGACCTGCGGCAGCGCGTTCAGCCGCGCCCAGGCGGCGCGAAAGGCGTCAGGCCTAAAGCCCAGCCGGTTCATGCCGCTGTTCATCTTCAAGAACACGCGGTGCGGTCGATGGGTCTTGTGCGCCGCGAGCCAGTCGATCTGCTCTCTGCAATGCACGACATGCCAGAGATCCAGGCGCGAGCACAGCTCGAGGTCACGGGCCTCGAAACAACCCTCGAGCAACAGGATCGGGCCGCGCCAGTCGAGCGCGCGCAGCCGCGCCGCTTCGTCCAGATCGAGCAGCGCAAAACCATCGGCGCCACGCAGCCCGGCGAATACGCGTTCGATGCCATGCCCATAGGCGTTGGCCTTCACAACCGCCCAGACCCGCGCGTCAGGCGCCGCTTCGCGGGCGCGCCCCAGGTTGTGGGCCAGCGCACTGGTGTGGATCAGGGCTTCGATGGGGCGGGGCACGGGAACTCCTGGGGGCACTCACTTCGGGGGCGTTTTGCAATGTGGAAGCGCCGGGCCCACATGCTATAACCCGCGTCGCCTGCCTCATGGCAGCAGCTTCTTCGTTCCCCTTCTGGAGAAACCTGCGACGTCCGCGCGCTCTCGATTCGCGGCTTGCACGCCCGACATCGCCAGCGCATGAAAAAAGGTTTCTCGACCATCATGTCGGCGCAGTTTTTCAGCTCGCTGGCTGACAACGCGCTGTTTGTTGCTGCCGTGGAGCTGCTGCGCACGGGCGGCGCGCCGGAATGGCAACGCGCCGCGCTGGTGCCGATGTTCGCGCTCTTCTACGTCGTGCTGGCGCCTTTTGTCGGCGCCTTTGCCGACGCGGTGCCCAAAGGCAAGGTCATGTTCTTCTCGAACACGATCAAGGTGGTGGGCTGCCTGATGATGCTTTTTGGCACGCATCCACTGTTGTCCTACGCCATCGTCGGGCTCGGCGCGGCGGCGTATTCGCCAGCCAAATACGGCATCCTGACCGAGCTGCTGCCGACCTCGCAACTGGTCAAGGCCAACGGCTGGATCGAAGGTCTGACGATCGCTTCGATCATCCTGGGGGTGCTGCTCGGCGGCCAGCTCGTCGGGCAGCAGGTGGCGACGATGCTGCTCGGCTTCGACATGCCGATGTTCGACCTCGGCATCGACACCGCGCCCGAAGCGGCGATCAGCGCGATCGTGCTGCTCTACATCGTCGCTGCGGTGTTCAATCTCTACATCCCGCGCACCGACGCGCCGCTGCAGCGCATGGACAGCAACCCGGTGGCGCTGGTGCGCGACTTCAGCCACTGCAATGCGCGCCTGTGGAACGACAAGCTCGGCCAGATTTCGCTGGCCACCACGACACTGTTCTGGGGCGTCAGCGGCAACCTGCGCTATATCGTGCTGGCCTGGGCCGCCGCGGCGCTGGGTTACGGCACCACGCAGGCGTCGGCGTTGGTCGGTGTGGTCGCTGTCGGCACCGCGGTGGGCGCGGTGGTGGCCTCGGTGGCGATGCGGCTGGACCGCGCGACCAGCGTGATCCCGCTGGGCATCGCGATGGGGCTGACGGTGATCCTGATGAACTTCATCAGCAACGTCTGGGTGGCGGCACCGTTCCTCATCATGCTCGGCGCGATTGGCGGCTTTCTGGTCGTGCCGATGAACGCGCTGCTGCAGCACCGCGGCCACAACCTGATGGGCGCCGGCCGCTCGATCGCGGTGCAGAACTTCAACGAGCAGGCCTGCATCCTCGGCCTCGGCGCCTTCTACACCGGCATGACCAAGCTCGGGCTGTCGGCCTTCGGCGCGATCACGATCTTCGGCGTCGTTGTTGCCGGCACGATGTGGCTCATCCAGCGCTGGCACCGCAACAACTGCGTCACGCACCGCGACGAGGTCGACCGCCTGCTGGCGATCGCCCGCGCCGACCCGCACTGACACGCCCGGCGCGTCACCGACCCCGCCGCGATGTTCGACCGCAAGGCCACCCTGGCCGCGCTGGCGTTGATGCTCAACGCCTTCACCTGGGGCGTTTCCTGGTGGCCCTTTCGCTGGCTCGAAGCGCGCGGCCTGCACGCGCTGTGGGCCACGGTGTTGATCTACCTGATTGCCGTTGGCGTGATCAGCCTGTGGCGGCCGGCGGCTTGGCGCGTGCTGCTGCAAACGCCGTCGTTGTGGTGGCTGGTGCTCGCTTCGGGGCTGACCAACGCGGCCTTCAACTGGGCGGTGACGATCGGCGATGTGGTGCGCATCGTGCTGCTGTTTTATCTGATGCCGATCTGGGCGGTGCTGCTCGCGCGCTGGCTTCTCGATGAGCGCATCACGCGGCTGGCCTTGCTGCGTGTGGCGCTGGCACTGTGCGGCGCGCTGATCGTGTTGTGGCCGCAGGACGGCGGCGACTGGCCGCTGCCACGCACGCTGGCCGAGTGGCTGTCGGTACTCGGCGGATTTTCATTTGCGTTGAACAACGTGATGCTGCGCCGCGAAGCCCACCGGCCCGAGGCGGCGCGTGCGCTGGCGATGTTCAGCGGCGGTGTGCTCGTGGCTGGCGCGCTGGCCATTGCGCTCGGCCTGGCCGGGCAGGTGCCGCTGCCGCCACCGCCAGGCGTGAGCTGGATCGCCGGCATGGGCGCCCTGGCGCTGGCCTTCCTGGCTGGCAACTTGGCGCTGCAGTACGGCGCTGCGCGCCTGCCGGCCAACGCGACCTCGGTGGTCTTGATCACCGAAGTGATTTTTGCGTCTGGTTCGGCGGTTGCTTTGGGTGCGGGCGTGCTGACACCGGTGCTGGCTTTGGGGGCCGTCTTGATCGTCGCGGCCGCGCTGCTCGCCGCCTGGCGCTGAGGTGGTTGTTGAAGCGTCGCGGCGGCTCAGGCCGACGGGGCCGCCGCGGCGACACCAGTCTGGATCGACAGCACGCGCCGGATCGCGTCGTCTTCGAGCGGCTTGCCCAGGTAGGCATCGCAGCCGGCGAGCGTGCCGCGCACGCGGTCGGCCTCGCTGTGATAGGCCGAGACCATGATCAGCATCGGGCCGCCGCGGTCGCCCGGCGCGAGATGCCCACGCAGGTGCCGGCACAAGCCCAGGCCGTCGAGATCGCTGTGCGGCCCCAGGTCGAGGTCGACAAAAACCAGGTCAGGTGCTGCAAGTTCGACCTCGCGCAGCGCCTGCTGGCTGCTGCGGGCGAGCCGGGTTCGCAGGCCCAGGCGCTTGAGCTTGAGCTCCAGCAGGCACAACGCGATGTCGCTGTCGTCAACCAGCAGTGCTTCGCGCGGCTCGGGCGCTGCCGGCTCGCCGCTGGCGCGCTGGGCACGGCGCGGGCGAACTGCGGTGATCGTCAGCGGCGTGGTGATTGGCGGGCCCATCGCCGGCGCGGCGCCGATGGTGGGCGCAGCGACGGTCGTCGCCAACAGCTGCGCCGGCGCCACCGCGGGCGGTGCCGGATTCGACGGCACCTGCGACGCGGCGGCCGCCGCTGCAGCCGCAGCCACCGCCCGCAGCTCGCGGCTGCGCATTTCGGCCAGTGTCGGCGGCACGGTCGTATCGCCAGAGCGACGGGTGCGCGCTTCAGGTGCGCCCGGCACGGTCCGCGGCGGCGCACTGCGCGCACCACCCAGCGGCAGCGAAAAGGGCCCCATGCTGGTCGTCCCCGGCGGTGCGTCCTTGTGGGCGACCAGCGCATCGAGTTCACGCAGCACTTGCAGCGGATCGATCGGCCGCATCATCCACGACGCGGCGCCGCTTGGCGCCTGCGCACCGACAAAAACGGTGCGCCCCAACAGCCCGGCCGCGGCCAGTTCATCGACGACCGCCGGGCAATCGGCATCGGCGACGATGAAGTCACCATCGGCCAGCGACTCGGCCTGCCGGTAACCCTGGGGCCGGTGCAGCGCGAGGCGGAAAGCGGAAGCCAATGCGCTGCGCTCGAAGGCGCTGAATCCGGCAAAGGCGATCGGTCGACGAAGGTTCATGGGGTGCGTAACAAAGCGAAACATAGTCGCCTGCGCGGTCTGCGATGTCAACGCGGACCTGTCCCCAGAACGTGGGGGCGGGAAGCTACCATCGATACTTTTGGATAGGGACGACCGCCATGCCAAACAAGACCGTTTACGACTTCGAGGCCCTGTCCATCGAGGGCAAACCCGCGCACCTGGCTACCCAGCGGGGCAAGGTGCTGCTGATCGTGAATACCGCCAGTGCCTGTGGCTTCACGCCGCAGTTCGGCGGCTTGCAGTCACTCTGGGACGACTACCGCGAACGCGGCTTGATGATCGTCGGCTTCCCGAGCAACGAGTTCGGCGCCCAAGACTCCGGCAGCAACGAAGAGATCGGCGGCTTTTGCCAGCGCAACTACGGCGTCAGCTTCCCGATGATGGCCAAGGTGCAGGTCAACGGCGCCCAGGCCCACCCGCTTTGGAAGTGGCTCACCAGCGAGGCCCCCGGCCTGCTCGGCAGCACCGGGGTGAAGTGGAACTTCACCAAATTCCTGGTCGGCCGCGACGGCCGCGTGCGCAAGCGCTACGCCCCCACCGACACCCCCGAATCGATGCGGCGCGATATCGAGGCTGCACTCGCCGCCAAAGCCTGAGCGGGGCGCCATGTTCGAACATCTTGAGCCCTATGCCGGCGACCCGATCCTGAGCCTCAACGAGGCCTTCCAGAAGGACCAGCGCGCCGACAAGGTCAACCTGTCGATCGGCATCTACTTCGACGACGCCGGGCGGCTGCCGGTGCTCGGCTGCGTGCGCGATGCCGAAGCGCAGATGGTCGCTGAAAGCCGCCCCAAACCCTATCTGGCGATGGAAGGCTCCAGCCCGATGCGCCAGGCCGTGCAGCAACTGCTGTTTGGTGCCGACCACGAGGCAGTGACGAGTGGGCGCATCGCGACGATCCAGACCGTCGGCTCGAGCGGGGGCTTGCGGGTCGGCGCCGACTTCCTGCGCCGCTGGATGCCCGACAGCGCGATCTGGCTCAGTGACCCGAGCTGGGACAACCACCGTGCCATTTTCGAAGGCACGGGCATGCAGGTGAACAGCTATCCCTACTACGACGCGGCGACTGGCGGCCTGAAGTTCGACGCCATGCTGGCCGCGCTGCGCCTGTTGCCCGCGCGCAGCGTGGTGCTGCTGCACGCCTGCTGCCACAACCCGACGGGGGTCGACCTGAGCGCGGCGCAATGGCAGCAGTTGATCCCGGTGCTGCGCGAGCGCGAACTGCTGCCCTATCTCGACCTCGCCTACCAGGGCTTTGGCGACGGCATCGAGCAAGACGCTTTTGCGGTGCGCGCGCTGGCGTCATCGGGCTTGAGTTTCATCATCGCCAATTCGTTCTCGAAGAGCATGAGTCTTTACGGCGAGCGCGCCGGCGCGATGAGCATCGTCTGTGCCGACGCGCGCGAGGCCGCGCTCGTGCTCGGCCAGCTCAAGGCCACCGTGCGGCGCAACTATTCGAGCCCGCCGATGCACGCCGCCGAGCTGGTTAGCCGGGTCCTCGGCCAGGCGCCGCTGCGCGCTGCCTGGGAAGCCGATGTCACGGTCATGCGCGAGCGCATCGCGGCGATGCGGCGCAGCCTGCACGCGGTGATGAGCGTCAAGCTGCCCGAGCGCGACTTCGGCTACTTCCTCAGCCAGCGCGGCATGTTCAGCTACACCGGCATGAGCGCCGCGCAGGTCGACCGGCTGCGCGGTGAGTTTGGCGTCTACCTCGTGCGCACCGGGCGCATGTGTGTGGCCGGGCTGAACACCGGCAACGTCGAGCGCACCGCGGCGGCCTTTGCAAGCGTGTTGGGCTGAAGCGGGCGCGGCCGGCGCGGCGGCCGAGCGCGAGGTGCCGCATCGGCGTCAGCGGCGATCCCGGCAAGTTCAGCGAACAGATCCTTCGGGTCGGCCAACGCGGGGATCAGGTCAATCGATTCACCCAGGCCGAGCTCGTGGGCGCAGTCGCGCAACCAGCGCAGTGCCGAGAGGTCTTCGAGCGCAAAGCCGACCGAATCAAACACCGTGATCTGCGCTGCGTCGTCGCGCCCGCGGGCTTGCCCGGTGAGCACTCGCCAGAGCTCGGTGACGGCGAAGTCGGCCGGCATTTGTTGCACGTCGCCTTCGATGCGGCTTTGGGGTTCGTATTCGACAAACACCTTGGCGCGTTCAAGCACGCCACGGGCAAGTTCGGTCTTGCCCGGGCAATCGCCGCCGACGGCGTTGAGGTGCATGCCTGGTTCGAGCATGTCGGCGGTGATGATCGTGGCGTTGCTCTTGTCGGCGGTGATCGTGGTCACGATGTCGGCGCCGCGCACCGCTTCGGCGGTGCTCTGGCAGACGACGATGCGCAAGCCGGGCACGCCGCGCAGATGGCGCACGAGCTTGGCGGTTGCTGCGGCGTCGATGTCGAACACACGCAGCGTGTCGATGCCCAGCAGGTAATGGAAAGCCAGCGCCTGAAACTCACTCTGCGCGCCATTGCCGATCAAGGCCATGGCGCTGGCGCCGGGCCGCGCCAGCGCCCGCGCGGCCATCACCGAGGTGGCAGCGGTGCGCATAGCGGTCGTCAGCGTCAGCTCGGCGACCAGCTGCGGGCGGCCGGTGGCGACATCGGCCAGCACGCCGAAGGCCATCACCGTGGGCAGGCCGACGCGGGTATTTTTGGGGTGCCCGTTGACATACTTGAAGCCGTAGAGCGCAGCGTCGGCGATCGGCATCAACTCGATCACGCCGTCGGCGGAATGGCTGGCCACACGCGCGGTTTTATCGAACTCCGGCCAGCGCCTGAAGTCGGCTTCGATGGTCTCGGCCAGGCGCTTGAGACTTGGGCCGAGGCCGTAAGCGGCGACGATGGATTTCAGGTCTTGAGTGGTCAGCAGGGTGGTCATGGCGGCGCTCGAATCGGCAGCTACAAATCGGTTGCCTGATTCTTGGCCGAGCGCTTGCCAGTGAAAAGCGGCAAGACTGTCCAAGAAGCGACAGAAATCTGCCATTTCGTCAGCCAGGATTGGCAAAATGCGCGAATGGACTCGCTGGACCAACAGCTCATCGCCCGTTTGCGCCAAGACGCCCGCACCAGCGTGGCGACGCTGGCGGCGCAGCTCGGTGTGTCGCGCGGCACCGTCACCAACCGGCTCGCCAAGCTCGAAGACAGCGGCGTGATCGTCGGCTACACGCTGCGCCTGAAACCCGACGCCACGCCCAACGAAATCAGCGCGTGGATGAGCATTGCGATCGAGGGCAACCAGACGCGCGAGGTCATCCGCACGCTGCTCGGTGAGCCCGGCGTGGCCTCACTGCACGACACCAACGGCCGCTGGGATTTGCTCGCCGCGTTGCGTGCGCCAAACCTCAACGAGCTTGCCGCGGTGCTCGAGCGGGTGCGCCTGATCAAGGGCATCGGCGCGACCGAGACGAGCATTCACTTGCAGACTTACCGCTTGTCTTGATCCGATCGAGCCGACACCGCGTCGCCGCTGATTTGCCGAGTTAGGCGTGCGGGGCGCAACCCGGTGCGACACTCAGATGCAGCGCCCGCCGTCGACCTCCATGCACACGCCGGTGATCATCGAGGCTTCGTCGCTGCACAAAAAACACGCCGCGTTGGCCAAGTCTTCGGGCGTCGAAAAACGCCCGAGCGGGATCGTCGACAGAAACTTCGCGCGCATCTCGGGGGTGTCCTCGCCCATGAAGGTTTTCAGCAGCGGCGTCTCGCCGGCCACCGGGTTGAGCGCATTCACGCGGATGCCAAACGGCGCCAGTTCGACCGCGCAGGCGCGGGTGGCGGTGATGACCCAGCCCTTGCTGGCGTTGTACCAAGCCAGCCGCGGCCGCGGGCTGACTCCGGCAGTGCTGGCCATATTCAGCACCACGCCGCTTTTCTGCGCCTTGAAGCGCGGCACGACCTCTTTCATCGCCAGAAAGATCGAACGCATGTTGACTGCCGCGATGTGGTCCCATTCGTCGTCGGGCAGCGTCTCCAGCGGCTGCGGCAGGTGGCCGATGCCGGCGTTGTTGATGAGGATGTCGAGCCGGCCAAAATGGGCTTCAGCGGCTTCCATCATGGTCTGCACATCGGCGGCCTTGCTCACATCCACCCGCAGCGCGCGGGCCGCTGCGCCAGCGGCGGCAGCGACATCCAGCGCCGCCTGCAGGTTCAGGTCGGCGACGAGCACCTGCGCACCTTCGGCGACAAATTTGCGCACGATGCCGGCGCCGAAGCCCGAGCCGCCGCCGGTGACGATCGCGACCTTGTTTCTGAGTCTCATTTCAACGGCTCCAGCAGGTTGTTGAAGGGTTTGCGGCGCTTCCAGCGGTAGGCGCCGAAGTCACGCTCATCGGTCGACAGGATGCGCCCATGGCCCAGATGTTCGGCCAGCAGCACCAGCGAAGCATCGGCCAGATCCATCGGCAGGCGGGCGTATTTGCGCATCAGATCGGGCAGATCCTGGTACGACGCGGCCGGCGGATTCCAGACCTGGATCACCCCGGCGGCCAGGTCGTCCATCAATGCCGGCACAAACGCAGCGCCCAGGCGCTTGCTCAGCAAGTGGCAGGTTTCGGCCAACACCGGCCAGGTGGTGATCCAGCCTTCGTCCACCGTGCCGGCTTGCGCCAGCGCGGCCTTGTGCCAGCGGTCTGACGCGTCGGCGAGCGCAAACAAAAAGCCGCTGTCGACGCTTATCACGCGCGGCGTTTGGGGTGCGAGCGCGCGAACTTGGCATCGACGGCGTCGGCCACAACGGCCTTCACGTTGGACGCGATATCGCTGCGGCCGCTGCGGACCATGCCCGCCAGCGCCAGAAAGCGGCTCGGCGGCCGCGTCTGCCGGGACTGCACCTGCACGTGGTAAACCGCAATCGCCTCGCGCACCACCGCGCTCACGCTCTGGCCGGTGGTCTGCTTGAGGTACTCGACCTGCTTTTGGGCCTCGTCGTCGAGGCGGGCATTGAGACGCATGGCGGGCATTCGATGTCAGCGTATGACAGTGTATGACAATCGTGTCTAGCCGTCAATCGTGTTTGATCGCCACCGTCTTCAGCGTCGAAAACCCGTACAGCGCTTCGAAGCCCTTTTCGCGCCCGTGGCCCGAATGTTTGACACCGCCAAACGGCAGCTCGATGCCACCACCCGCGCCATAGTTGTTGACATACACCTGCCCACAATGCAGCTTGCGTGCGATGCGGAACTGGCGGCCGCCGTCGCGTGTCCAGACCCCTGCCACGAGCCCATAGTCGGTGCCGTTGGCGATGCTCAACGCTTGAGCCTCGCCATCAAATGCGATCACCACCTGCACCGGGCCGAAGATTTCCTCTTGCGCCAGTCGGTGATCGGCAGCGACGTTCGCCACCAGCGTCGGCGCGACATAGTGGCCGCCGGCAGGCAACGAAGCCGGCAGCGCTGTCTGGGCTGCGACCTGCAGCCCACGATCGCGCGCGCTGTCGGCAATGAGCGCGAGATAACCGTCGACGATGCCCTTTTGCCGCGCCGAAATCAGCGGCCCGATATCGGCGTCATCCAGCGCCGGTGCGACGCGAAGCGCCCGATACCGCTCGGCCATGCGCGCGACCACCGCATCGAAAACCGGCCGTTCGACGAGGATCCGGCTGGCCGCCGAG
>JANPDN010000270.1:0-12007 GCA_031431555.1 Rubrivivax sp. | reverse complement strand
CGGCAACGCGGCCGTCTCGCGCAGCGAGCTCGGTCCGAGCAGCGGCAACACGATGTACGGCCCAGCGCCGACGCCCCAGCGGCCCAGCGTCTGGCCAAAATCCTCGCTCTGGCGCTCGATGCCCAGGTCGCTGGCGACGTCAAACAGCCCGGCGATGCCAAAGAAGCTGTTCGTCAAGAAGCGCATCGACATCTCGAGCCCGGCCTGGCCCTTGCCCTGCGCAAACTGGTTTGCTGCCGACCAGACGTCGCCGACATTGCCGATGGCGTTGCCGATGCCAGCGCGCACCAATTCCGGCACGACATCGCGATAGGCCTTGGCGACCGGCTGCAGCACTGCCTCGTCGATGGCTTCGTTGAGGGCAAAGACCTTGCGGTTGAAGGCTTCCCAGGGGTCGCCTTTCGTTGCTGCGCGGGCCGGTGCCGGCGCTGCGCTGGCATTTGCCACGGTGCTTGCCGCGGTACTGGCACCCGCGCTCGGCGCAGGCGCGGTTGCACAACCGGTAGCGACCATCACCACGAGCATCTCAGCGACCCAACGCAGCGCGATCACTTCTTTGCCCCGCTGTCGCTGCCGGCTTCGCCGGCCTTGCCGGCGAGCACTTGCCCGATGAGGTTTTCGAGCACCACCGCCGACTGCGTCTGCGTGATGCGGTCACCGGCCACAAGATCCTTCTCGTCGCTGCCCGGCTCGATGCCGATGTACTGGTCGCCGAGCAAGCCCGAGGTGAGGATCTTGGCCGACGAGTCTTTCGGAAATTTCACGTCGCTGTCGACTTCCATCGTGACCACACCCTCGTAGGTCTTGGGGTCGAGCTTGATCGACGTCACGCGGCCGACGGTGACCCCGGCGCTGCGGATCGGCGAGCGCTTTTTCAGGCCGCCGACATTGTCGAATCGTGCGCTGACCAAGTAACCCTGGCTGCTGCCGAAGCTGGCCAGGTTGGCCGCCTTGAGCGCGATGAAGACAAAACCAACCAGGCCGGCGACGACGAACAGCCCGACCAGCGTTTCAATGCCACGTTTGTTCATTCAGAAAACTCCGCGAATCAAGGGGCAGAAAACATCAGCGCGGTGAGGACAAAGTCCATCGCAAGCACCGCCAGCGAAGAGATGACCACGGTGCGGGTCGTCGCGTAGGCCACGCCTTCGGGTGTGGCCTCGGTTTCGTGGCCCTGGTACAGCGCCACCGCGGTGCAGATGATGCCGAAGGCAAAACTCTTCACGACACCATTGCCGACATCGCGCCAGACATCGACCCGCGACTGCATGATGCTCCAGAAGTTGCCCGAATCAACACCGATGAGGACCACCGCGACGACATAGGCGCCGAGGATGCCGACGGCCGAAAACAAGATCGCCAGCAGCGGCATCGACACGATGCCCGCGAGCAGCCGCGGCGCCAGGATTCGGCTCTTCGGGTCGACGGCCATCATCTCCATCGCCGCAAGTTGTTCGCCGGCTTTCATGAGGCCGATCTCCGCCGTCAGCGACGTGCCAGCGCGGCCCGCAAAAAGCAGCGCGGTGACCACCGGACCGAGCTCGCGCACCAGCGACAGGTTGACGATCAGGCCCAGCGACTCGGTCGCGCCGTAGGTCACCAGCGCGTAATACATCTGCAGCGCGAGCACGAAGCCGACCGCCGTGCCCGACGCCAGGATGATCGCCAGCGACAGGTTGCCCACGGCGTGGATCTGCGCCACGACGAGGTCGAAGCGGCGCAGCGCTGCCGGCACCGCGCGCAGCACGTCCCAGGTGAAAAACGTCGCGTGGCCGACACCCTGCAGGCCGCGCAGCGTATGCCGCCCGATGGTGTTGACGACCTTCATTTCGGCGCCCCCGCGGTCGTTGCCAGCGCGACGCCAAAATCCTGCTCGATCGGCACCGCCGGGTAGTGAAACTTGACCGGCCCGTCGGGTTCACCGCGCACAAACTGGCGCACCTCGGGGTCGCTCGAGCCCATCAGCTCGGCCGGCGTGCCCTGGGCGACGATGCGCCCGCCGGTGGCCATCAAGACGATGTGGTCGCTGATCGCCATGCACTCCGGCACGTCATGCGAGACCACCAGCGAGGTCGCGCCGGTGACGTCGTTGAGGGTGCGGATGAGTTTGGCGGCGACACCCATCGAGATCAGGTCGAGGCCGGCAAAAGGCTCGTCGTACATGATCAGCTCGGGGTCGAGCGCGATTGCACGGGCCAGCGCGATGCGCCGCGCCATGCCGCCGGAAACCTCGGAGATGCGCAGCGGCGCCGCACCCCTCAACCCCACTGCATTGAGCTTCATCAACACGATGTCGCGGATCAGGGCCTCGGGCAAGCCGCTGTGTTCGCGCAGCGGGAAGGCGACGTTGTCGAACACCGTCAGGTCGGTGAACAGCGCGCCGAACTGGAACAGCATGCCCAAGCGCCGGCGCAGCCGGTACATCTGCTCGCGGTTGCTGGCGACGATTTTTTCGCCGTCGAACCGCACCTCGCCCTGCGTCGGCCGGTGGCTGCCGCCGATCAGGCGCAGCAGGGTCGTCTTGCCACAGCCCGAGCCGCCCAGCAGCGCGGTAACCTTGCCACGCGCAAAACGCAGGTTGACATCGTTCAGGATCAGCCGGCTGGGGTCGTAGCCAAAACTGACATGGTCGATCTCGATCAGGGATTCAGACGTCAAGAAGCTCGCCGCAGTCCGACAAAGGGACCCCGCCGGGGTGGCGGGGTACTGCGAAACATTCTCGCATGAGACGCTAGGGTTTGCCCCAGCCTGGGCGGCAGCGGCAGGCCGCGTGTCAGGTCGCGTGAATCAGGCCGCGTGAAAGTTACCGTGAAAGCCGTAAGGCAATGCGTACGGCAGCTAGGCGCTGGCCAGCGGCCCGTCGGCAAGGTGCTGCATCTCGAACAGCTGCAAGGTGGTCGCACCCCGCCGGCCGTCGAACATCGTCGCCAGCAGCCAGGCTTCGGCTTCGCCACTGCGCCCGGGCTTGGGCACGACGACGGCTTCTTCGGCCACGCCGAGCTCGCCGTGGTCCCAGCGTTGGACCCGGCCGGTTTCAAGATCACGCACTTGCAGGCCGTGGTCGAACAGCGGCCGCGGGCGCCAGCCGGCAACACTGGCCAAATAGCGCGCGCGGCGGCCGATGAACATCGGATGCACCCGCGGGAATTCCGTCTCGTCACCGAAGGCCTGACGCTCGACGCGGCCGCTGGCCATGTCCAGCATCACACGCACGGTCTGTGTTCGCCCGGTGGGCGTGACCCGGCCTTGCATCAGCGCCGCCGCAGCGTCGACCAGGAAGTCGCCGCCAGCGCTGCCCATGTAGGTCATCTCGATCTGGCCGTCGGCGCGCTCGAAAGCGTTGCCGACATGGAAGACCATCTCGGCCGGCAGCTCGAAGAGCCGTTGCTTCGTGACGTCGTCCTTCGCCACCACCAGGATGCGCAACGCGTCGCGGGCATCGAATGCAATCGGCGACCCCGGGCTCCAGCGCACAGGCGGCAGCGGGATCACAAACCAGCGGTCAGTGACCGCAGCGTCGTGCACCATGCCCGAGCGCACCGGCAGGCTGCCGACCTGCGCCTGCGCGACCCGGCCCGCAGCGTCGATCTGGTACAGCACCAGGCGTTGACCGGCGGTGCCGAAGTTCCACAGCGTGCCCTTGGCGTCGAGCTTGGGGTGCGCAGAAAACGGCATCTGCTCCCAACCCGGCTGCCAGGTCACCGGGCCCTGCGTGCCGAGCGAGTCGGGGTCGAGCGCGTACGCCGAGCCGCCTTCCCACAGCGCCAGCAGGCGGCCGCCATGTTCGATCGCATTTGTATTGGCGACGTTGAAGCTGTCCGGGCCGGAGATCGGCACGCCCGGCGCCGGGCGGTCATTGAAGCTGGGGTACATCAGCCGGCCGGCCTGCGCTTCGATGTTCAACTTGGCTGTCTGCACCAGCCGGCCGCGGTGGTTGATGCGAGCGCCGTCGATACGGAACTGCTGCACCATGCCGTCGCCTTCGAACCAATGACCGATGCGCTGACCACCACGCGCCATCAAAGCCGGGCCGTTGCGCAGGAATCGGCCGCGCAACTCGGCCGGCCAGCGGCCCTGCACGACGAGCCGCTCGCAGTCGAGATCGCCAGTGACACCGGTCAGCGGCGCTAGAAGTGGCTTGCCCGCGATATTGGCGGCGAAGCTGTCGCTCAACGACGACCCCGCCCGCGAACCCGCCAGCGACGCTGCCGCGGTGCCAGCGCTCAATGTCGCCGCCGCAGCGGCTTGTAGAAATCCTCGCCGGTGCATCACCGCCGCCTCACTTCGACAAAACAACCGGCACCGCCACCGCGCCAGCAGCCGCCAAGGCAACCCGCACGCGCGCCCAGCTCGGTGCGCCGAAGCCGACCCCTTCGCCCGACGCGCCGAAGGGCTCGGTCGGGATGCCGATCGGGTTCATGTCCAGGCGCTGGTTGACATTCAGATCCTGATAGGCCATGACCGCGATTTCGCGCGCTTCGGTGCCGCACAGCGGCACGTGCACAGTCACGTCAGAAGCGCTTACCCGGACGGCCAGCACCGGGACTTTCATGAACGAGCCTTCGTCGGCGTACACCGCCACCATCACCGGCCCGGCGCCGCTGCGCACATTGGTGATTGCTATCGTTCGCTCGCAGGCGACGGCCGCAATCGGTATCGCCAAAGTGGCGGCCAGGGTCGCGGCAAGGATCAGTGCTTTTTTCATCCAGGGCTCCATCGGGTGAATGTCGATGGAGCCACTGTACGAAGCGGCAACCGCTGCGGCGAGGCGTCTGCGACGAAACGACGATGGGCGGGGCGAAACAGCCGCGGGCCGTCAAGGACTGCGGAACTCGACCTTCAGACCGGCAAGTGCCTCGCCGATCGGGATGAACAGGTTGACGCCGACCGTGCCACCGGCCAGCCCGCCTGCCGCAATGCCGATCACTGCACCGTCGGGGCCGACCAAGGGGCCACCACTGCTGCCGGGCAGGATCCGAACATCGCTCTGCAACCAGCGTTTTTGATCGATCTCGCGGAAGCTGCTCATGACGCCGCGCGTGACCGTCCCCGACAGCGACTCGCCAAGTGGCGACCCGAGTGCATGGACTTCATCGCCGACCCTCGGGTCGGCGGTGGCGAGCGCCATTGGCGCCAAAGCCACCGGCTCGGTCTTCACCAGTGCGACGTCGCGGCTGGGGACCGAGCGCAACACTTCGCCAAGCAGCTCGCGCCCAGTGGCGAGTTTGATCTTTACGAACTTGGCGTCACCGACGACATGCTGGTTGGTCAGCAGGTAGCCCTCGGCGCTGATGTAGAAGCCGCTGCCGCTGCCCGCGCCAGAAAAGACGGTGACCACCGCCGACTGCAGCATCGGCATGCGCTCCAACGCGGTGGCGCCACCGGCATGCCGCGTCGCAATGCGCAACGCCGCCGCCGCCTCGTCGGGTTTGCCTGTCGCGCGCCGGGTCGCGATTTCAACAAACGTCGGGTCGGCGAGCAGGTTGCGCACCGAAGCGGTCAATCCATACCGGTACAGGTCAATCACGCTGCCTGACTTGCCCGCGGTGGTCTGGTAGCTGCCTTCGTGCGCAGCGCGGTAGACCACACGACGCTCTCGGGGCGAAAACATCTCCCAATCGATGCGCAGCCAAACGCCGCCTTGCACGTCCGAGCCCATGCCGCAGAAGTTGAGTTGCATGCCGACCAAGGTTGCGGCGAGCTCGTATTCAATCTCGTTGCCGGCGCCGGCCGCTTGAAAGGCTGACTCGACATACGGCGGGTAACCGGCAGCGTCGAGCTCGCGTCGCAAGATCAGCCCCGCGTTTTGCATCACGCCGTTGGCCGCGCCCTGGCTGAACAACATCGTGTCATCACCCGAGCAGAACAAACCCTGCTGACGCACGCCCATTTTTTCGTTGGTGGGTCTGGCAAAGAAGCGGCGCCCGACGATGATCTGCCCGGTTTGCGCAGCGCTCAGTGCGATCGGTGCTTTCAACAGCGCCTGGCGGGTGACGGGCAGATCGGCCGCGACGGCAGCGGGCAGCAACGCAGCGAGCGCGATGATCGCGCCACCAACAATCCACCACCAACGCATCAATCCCATTGTCCACCGCCTGCGCTTGTCGTGATGCATTGTGCTGGAGCGAGCGGCCTCGACACCAGCGGCGCCGGCCAGTGCAGCTCAGCGCGGCAGCGCGCTGGCCCCCATCAAAAACTCATCCACCGCCCGTGCTGCCTGACGACCTTCGCGGATCGCCCAGACGACCAGGCTCTGGCCGCGGCGCATATCGCCGGCGGCAAAAACCTTGGCCACGTTGGTGGCGTAGCCGCCCGAGAAATCGGTGCTCGCCTTGGCATTGCCACGCGGGTCGCGCTGGACGCCAAAAGCGTCGAGCATGGCCGCCACCGGCGCGGTGAAACCCATCGCCAGCAGCACCAGGTCGGCCGGGTGGACTTCTTCGCTGCCGGCGACTTCGACCATCCTGCCGCCCTGCCACTGCGCCTGCACGGTTTTCAGCGCCACCACGCGGCCCTTGTCCTTGCCGGTGCCGGCGATGAGCTCCTTGGTCGCGATCGCAAATTCGCGCTCACAGCCTTCTTGGTGGCTCGAACTGGTTCGCAGCTTGCTCGGCCAATAAGGCCAGGTCAGCGGTTTGTCTTCATGCTCGGGCGGCTGCGGCATCAGCTCGAACTGGGTCACGCTGGCCGCGCCATGGCGGTTGCTGGTGCCGACGCAGTCGCTGCCGGTATCCCCTCCGCCGATGACGATGACATGTTTGCCGGTGGCCATGATCTGGCCCTGGATCTTGTCGCCGGCCACGACCTTGTTCTGCATCGGCAAAAACTCCATCGCGAAGTGCACGCCGCCGAGGTCGCGGCCAGGCACCGGCAGGTCGCGCGAAGTCTCGGCGCCGCCGGTGAGCACGACCGCATCGAACTCCGCCGTGAGCTGCTCGGCGCTGATGACTTCGCTGGCGTCGTTGGTGACCTTGGCGGCCGGGCCGTCCTTGGCCATCGTGCCGACCAAGACCCCCGTGCGGAAGCTGACGCCTTCGGCCTGCATCTGCTCGACGCGGCGGTCGATGTGGCTCTTTTCCATCTTGAAGTCGGGGATGCCGTAGCGCAGCAGGCCGCCAATGCGGCTGTTCTTTTCGAACAGCGTCACGTCGTGCCCGGCACGCGCCAACTGCTGCGCGGCGGCCATGCCGGCCGGGCCGGAGCCGACAACGGCCACCCGCTTGCCGGTCTTGGTTTTGGGCGGCAGCGGCTTGACCCAACCTTCGGCCCAGGCGCGGTCGATGATCGCGTGTTCGATCGACTTGATGCCGACCGGATCATCGTTGACGTTGAGCGTGCAGGCCTCTTCACACGGCGCCGGGCAGATGCGCCCGGTGAACTCGGGAAAGTTGTTCGTCGAATGAAGGACGTCGATCGCGTTTTGCCAATCGCCCTGATAAACGAGGTCGTTGAAGTCCGGGATGATGTTGTTCACCGGGCAACCGCTGTTGCAGAACGGCGTGCCGCAGTCCATGCAGCGCGCGCCCTGCACCCGGGCCTGCTCGGCGTTGAGGCCGATGACAAATTCCTTGTAGTTCTTGACCCGCTTCTCGACCGGCTCGTAGCCCTCGTCGAGGCGCTCGAATTCCATGAAGCCTGTGACTTTGCCCATCGTCGTTCCCGTTTTTGATCTGGTTTACTTGGCTGGCACAGTCGATGCCGCGGCCTTGGCCTTGACGGTCGCTGCGACGGCTTCGGCCTTGGCCGCGCGCTCGCCCAGCGCACGTTTGTATTCGTGCGGGAAGACCTTGATGAACCTGCCACGCGCCTCAGCCCAATGGTCGAGGATCTCGCGCGCGCGCAGCGAGCCGGTCCAGCGGTGGTGGTCTTCGATGAGCTTCTTCAATTGCGCATCGTCGCTCAAACCGCGATGCCATTGCGTCGTGCTGCTCGCCGCCGCCTGCTCGTCGGCGCTCAGCACTTTTTCAAGCGCGACCATGCTCGTATTGCAGCGGCCGGCAAAGTGGCCGTCTTCGTCGTAGACATAGGCCACGCCGCCACTCATGCCGGCGGCAAAGTTGCGGCCGGTCTTGCCGAGCACGGCAACAGTGCCACCGGTCATGTACTCGCAGCCATGGTCGCCGGTGCCTTCGACAACCGCGCTGGCACCCGACAGCCGCACCGCAAAACGCTCGCCGGCGACACCGCGGAAAAACGCCTCGCCGCTGGTCGCGCCGTAGAGGGCCGTATTGCCAATGATGATGTTCTTGGTGGCGTCGCCGCGGAAGTCGATGCTCGGGCGCACCGCGATGCGCCCGCCCGACAGGCCCTTGCCGGTGTAGTCGTTGGCGTCACCGATCAGGTAGAGCGTTATGCCGTTGGCCAAGAAGGCGCCGAAGCTCTGGCCGCCGGTGCCTTCCATCTGCATGAAGATGGTGTGGTCGGGCAGGCCTTCTGGCCGCTGCCGGATCAGCTCGCCCGACAGCATCGCGCCGACCGAGCGGTTGCCGTTGCGAACGTCTTCCATGAACTGGACTTTTTCGCCGCGCTCGATCGCCGGTTTGCAGCGCTCGATGAGCTTGATATCGAGCGCACGCTGCAGGCCATGGTCCTGCACTTCGACCTGGTGGCGTGGCACATCGGCGGGCACCGCGGGCTGGTGGAAGATGCGGCCAAAATCGAGGCCACGCGCCTTCCAGTGGTCGATGCCCTTCTTGGTGTCGAGCAGGTCGGCGCGGCCGATCAGGTCGACAAACCTTCGGATGCCCAGCTGCGCCATGATCTGGCGCGCTTCTTCAGCGACGAAGAAGAAAAAGTTGACGACATGCTCGGGGCGGCCGGCAAACTTCTTGCGCAGCGCGGGGTCTTGGGTGGCGACCCCGACCGGGCAGGTATTGAGGTGGCATTTGCGCATCATGATGCAGCCCTCGGCGACCAGCGGCGCGGTCGCGAAGCCGAACTCGTCAGCGCCGAGCAATGCGCCGATGACCACATCGCGACCAGTTTTCATCTGGCCGTCGGCCTGCACGCGGATGCGGCTGCGCAGGCGGTTCAAGACCAGCGTCTGCTGGGTTTCGGCCAGGCCCAGTTCCCACGGCGTGCCAGCATGTTTGATGCTGGACCACGGCGACGCGCCGGTGCCGCCGTCATGCCCGGCGATGACGACATGGTCGGCCTTGCACTTGGCCACGCCGGCGGCGATGGTGCCGACACCGACCTCGCTGACCAGCTTGACGCTGATGCCAGCGCGCGGGTTGGCGTTTTTCAGGTCGTGGATGAGTTGGGCGAGGTCTTCGATCGAATAGATATCGTGGTGCGGCGGCGGGCTGATGAGGCCGACGCCGGGCACCGAATGGCGCAGCATGCCGATGTACTCGCTGACCTTGGTGCCCGGCAACTGACCACCTTCGCCGGGCTTGGCGCCCTGCGCCATCTTGATCTGGATCTGGTCGGCGCTGACCAGGTACTCGGCGGTCACGCCGAAGCGGCCCGATGCGACCTGCTTGATCTTGCTGCGCAGCGAATCGCCTTCGTTGAGCGCGTAGTCCGACGCGATGACATTCGCCCCGACAACGTCGGACAGCTTGGTGCCGGCGCTGATCTTGATGCCCTTCAACTCGTTGCGGTACCGGGCCGGGTCTTCACCACCTTCGCCGGTATTGCTCTTGCCGCCGATGCGGTTCATCGCCACCGCCAGCGTCGCATGGGCTTCGGTCGAGATCGAACCGAGCGACATCGCGCCAGTGGCAAAACGCTTGACGATCTCGCTGGCCGGTTCGACCTCGTCGATCGAGATGGCCTTGGCAGGGTCGACCTTGAATTCGAACAAGCCGCGCAGCGTCATGTGGCGCTGGCTCTGGTCGTTGATGATCTGCGCGTATTCCTTGTAGGTCTCGAACTTGGCCGAGCGTGCCGCGTGTTGCAGTTTTGCGATCGCGTCAGGCGTCCACATATGCTCTTCGCCGCGCACGCGCCAAGCGTATTCACCACCGGCGTCGAGCATGCGCTCGAGCAGCGGGTCGTCGCCAAAAGCAGCGCGGTGCATGCGGATGGTTTCTTCGGCAACTTCGAACACGCCGATGCCACCGACCTGCGATGCGGTGCCGCGGAAATACTTTTCGACAAAGGTTTTTTCCAGGCCGATGGCCTCGAACAACTGCGCGCCGCAGTACGACATGTAGGTGCTGACACCCATCTTCGACATGATCTTCGAGAGACCCTTGCCGATCGCCTTGGTGTAGTTGTAGATCGCCTTCTCGGCGGACAAGTCCCCCGTCAAGCCCTTGTGCATCTCGGCCAAGGTCTCCAGCGCCAGATACGGATGCACGGCTTCGGCGCCGTAACCGGCGAGCACTGCGAAGTGATGCACTTCGCGCGCCGATGCGGTCTCGACGACCAGACCGGCCGTCGTGCGCCGGCCTTCGCGCACCAGGTGGTGGTGGATCGCCGACAGCGCCAGCAGCGCGGGGATCGCGATCTGCGTGCGGCTCAAGCGCCGGTCGGTGACGATCAGGATGTTGTGGCCGGACTTGATGGCGTCGACACTTTCGGCACACAGCGACGCGAGTTTGGCCTCGATGCCTTCGCGGCCCCAGTCGGCGGGGTAGGTGATATCGAGTTCGTGGCTCCTGAACTTGGCGGCGGTATGTTTTTCGATCGAGCGCAGGCGCGCCATGTCGTCGAAATCGAGTACCGGCTGCGTCACCTCCAGCCGCATCGGCGGGTTGATCGCGTTGATGTCGAGCAGGTTCGGCTTCGGCCCGATGAAGCTGTTCAGGCTCATCACGATGGCCTCGCGGATCGGGTCGATCGGCGGGTTCGTGACCTGCGCAAACAGCTGCTTGAAATAGTTGTACAGCGGCTTGTTCTTGTCCGACAACACCGCCAGCGGCGAGTCGTTGCCCATCGAGCCGATGCCTTCTTCGCCGGCCGCGGCCATCGGGCTCATCAGGAATTTCAGGTCTTCTTGCGTATAGCCAAACGCCTGCTGGCGGTCGAGCAAGGTCTCTTCAAATTCGCCCGCACCCGCCGGCTCGATGGCAATCGCGTCGAGCTTGACGCGCACGTTTTCGATCCACTGGCGATACGGTTTTGCAAAAGCAAACTGGTTCTTCAGCTCTTCGTCGTCGACGATGCGGCCCTGCTCGAGGTCGATCAAAAACATGCGCCCCGGCTGCAGGCGCCACTTGCGCACGATTCTGCTTTCGGGGATCGGCAGCACGCCGCTCTCGGACGCCATCACGACGAGGTCGTCGTCGGTGACGATGTAGCGCGCCGGGCGCAGGCCGTTGCGGTCGAGCGTGGCGCCGATCTGCTTGCCGTCGGTGAAGACCATCGCCGCCGGGCCGTCCCAGGGTTCGATCATCGCGGCGTGGTACTCGTAGAAGGCGCGCCGGCGCGCGTCCATCAGCTCATGCTGCTCCCAGGCTTCGGGGATCATCATCATCGCGGCGTGGGCGAGCGGATAACCCGCCATCGTGAGGAGTTCGAGCGCGTTGTCGAAGGTCGCGGTATCGCTCTGGTGCTCGAAGCTGATCGGGTAGAGCTTGTCGAGATCGTCACCGAGCACCGGCGACTTCATGACGCCCTCACGCGCGCGCATCCAGTTGAAGTTGCCCTTGACGGTATTGATCTCGCCGTTGTGCGCAACCATCCGGTACGGGTGCGCCAGCGGCCATTCGGGGAACGTGTTGGTCGAAAAGCGCTGGTGCACCAGCGCCAGCGCCGACACCGTGCGCTCATCGGCCAGGTCGCGGTAGTACTGCCCGACCTGGTCGGCCAGCAGCAGGCCTTTGTAGATCACCGTGCGGCAGCTCATGCTGGGCACGTAGTACTCGCGGCTGTGGGTCAGCTTGAGCGCCTGGATCGCCGCCGAGGCGGTCTTGCGGATGACGTAGAGCTTGCGCTCCAGCGCATCGGGCACGATGACATCCGGCCCGCGGCCGATGAAGACTTGGGCGATCACCGGCTCCTTGGCGCGCACCGTCGGCGACATCGGCATCTCGCGATCAACCGGCACATCGCGCCA
>JANPDN010000269.1:0-124916 GCA_031431555.1 Rubrivivax sp. | reverse complement strand
CACCACCCTGCGGGCACAACTTGATTCTCGTCCTCGGACACCACCATCGATGTGGGCAGGCGGCTCGGGTATGCGGGCGCAGGCCCCATTCGCGGTCGCCACCCGATCTGGGCGCCAAGGCGTTGTTGATGCGGTGATCTTTGGACGCCACAGTCGGTGCCCCGCGAGCGTGGGCCGGAGAACGCGTGCCCGGGCCGCGTGCCTCGCGCGGTCGTTTCCTTGACGGACGATGCACAAGGGCCACAAAGGCCGTACGCGCGGATTGCCGATTGCTGATTGCTGATGGCGCGTGCCGCTGCGATCAACCGCCGATCGGTATCAGGCCTTGCCCTGGCTGGCCACCGCCGCTGCGGCCTTGGCGATCGCCTCGGCATCGCCGAGGTAGTAACTCTTGATCGGCTTCAACGCCGCGTCGAGCTCATACACCAGCGGGATGCCGTTGGGGATGTTCAGGCCGACGATATCGGCGTCGGCAATGCCGTCGAGGTATTTCACCAGCGCGCGGATGCTGTTGCCATGGGCGGCGATGAGCAGGCGCTGGCCGGCTTGGATGGACGGAGCGATCTCTGCATGCCAGTACGGCAGCACACGATCGACCGTGTCCTTGAGGCACTCGGTCAGCGGCACCTGGCCGGGGCTGAGTTGCGCATAACGCGGGTCGCTGCGTTCGCAGCGCGGGTCGGCGGCGTCGAGCACCGGCGGCGGGGTGTCGTAGCTGCGGCGCCAGACGAGCACCTGCGCGTCACCGTACTGGCGCGCGATCTCGGCCTTGTTCAGGCCCTGCAAGGCGCCGTAGTGGCGCTCGTTCAAGCGCCAGTCCTTGAAGACCGGCAGCCAGGTGCGGTCGAGTTCGTCCAGCGCGTGCCACAGAGTCCAGATCGCGCGCTTGAGCACCGAGGTGTGCGTGACATCAAAATCGAAGCCGGCTTCCTTGAGCAAGCGCCCGGCCTGGCGCGCCTGTTCGACGCCGGTGGCGGTGAGCGGCACGTCGGTCCAGCCGGTGAAGCGGTTTTCGAGATTCCAGGTCGATTCGCCATGGCGGATCAGGACGAGCTTGTGCATGGCGGGGCCGATGTTGGGGTGGTCAGGGGCGGGGCGGGCTTGAATCTTACAATCCGTGGTTTGGCCCGCTGAAAGCCCCCGCTGTGAACTTCCTGATCGAAAACTGGCTTTTGCTCCTGGTCGCATTTGTCTCCGGCGGCATGTTGATCGCGCCTTTGCTGCGCGGCACCGGGGTGGGTGGCGCCATCAATACCGCCGAGGCGGTGCGCCTGATCAACCGCGAGAAGGGCGTGTTGATCGATGTCGGCGAGCCCGCCGAGTACGCCGCAGGCCACGCCAGTGGCGCGCGCAATGTGCCGATCGGCCAGATCGACGGCTCGAAAGACCTGCCGACGAACAAGGCGCTGCCGCTGATCGTGATGTGCCCGACCGGCGCACGCGCCGGCCGTGCCGCCGGGGCGCTGCGCAAGCTGGGCTACGAAAATGCCAAGGCGCTTGCGGGTGGTGTCAACGCCTGGCGCGAAGCCAACCTGCCGGTTGAAAAAAGCGCTGCCAAGGCTTGAAACGCACGCCGCCGCGCGCAATTTTTTCACTGCCCTCGGGCCGGCAAAAGCCTCACGCCTGCACGACCGGGCCCCGCAACCGACAATCGCCAGCATGCAATCCGTCAAGATGTACACGACCTTGGTCTGCCCCTTTTGCCAGCGCGCAAAAGCCTTGTTGACCGCACGCGGCGTGGCCCAGGTCGAAGAGATCCGGGTCGACCTCGACGCCCAGGCGCGCCACCAGATGATCGAGGCCACCGGTCGGCGCACGGTGCCGCAGATCTTCATCGGCCAGACGCATGTCGGCGGCTGCGACGACCTGGTGGCGCTCGACCAGCGCGGCGGGTTGTTGCCGCTGCTCGCGGCGTCGGCCTGAGCTCGCGCGGCCTCGGGCACGGAGCCGGCTCGAGGCGCCGAGAGCCGGCCGGCGATAATCCGCCCCACCCTTTTTGTTGCTGCCGTCGCGCCGCAACGCTTCTTCCCCACCCGAGACCCAAACCATGGCCGAGCAAGACCCGACCCCCGTTTTCCAGATCCAGCGCATGTACTTGAAGGACCTGTCGCTCGAGCAGCCGAACTCGCCGCAGATCCTGCTCGACCAGACGCAGCCGCAGGTCGATATCAACCTCGGCATGACCGCCGCCGGGGTCGCCGATGGCGTCTTCGAGGTCTGCGTCAGCGCCACCGTGACGACCAAGGTCGGCGACAAGGTGCTGTTCTTGGTCGAAGCCAAACAGGCCGGCATCTTCGAGATCCGCCACGTGCCCGAAGACCAGAAAGAAGGCATCCTGTCGATCGTCTGCCCGCAGATGATCTACCCCTATCTGCGTGCCATCGTGTCCGACGTCTGCACCCGCGCCGGCTTCCCGCCGATCCTGCTCACCGAAGTCAATTTCCAGGCGATGTTCGAGGCCCAGCAGGCACAAGCCGCGGCACAGGCCAACGGCGGCTCGCGGATCATCACCAGCATCAATTGATCGCGCGATCTGGTCGCGACGTGAAATGAAACCCCCACGCTCTCTTCGTTCGCTGCCCCCCGAGGGGGCGCTCAGTACCTTCGGAACGGCCGGGCAGTACTGAGATGAAGATCGCCGTGCTCGGGGCTGGCGCCTGGGGCACGGCACTGGCCCGCAGCGCGGCGGCGCGGCACGAGGTGCTGCTCTGGGCGCGCGACCCGGCGCAGGCAGCGCTGATGCAATCGCAGCGTTGCAACGCGGCTTATCTTGACGGCGTGGCGTTGCCGGCGGCGCTGCAAGTCACGGCCGACCTGGCTGCGGCGCAGGCGCATGTGGATACCAAAGTGCATGCCAGCCTGGCCGTCATCGCCACGCCGATGAGCGGGCTACGCGATGGCCTGCGCGCGCTGCCGTCTGCGGTGCCGGTGCTCTGGCTGTGCAAGGGTTTCGAGAGCGATACCGGCGCACTCGGCCACGAGATCGCAGTTGAAGAACGTGACCCGTCCGACAGCGGCCCGGCCGGCGTGTTGTCGGGCCCGAGTTTTGCCATCGAGGTCGCGCGCGGGCAGCCGACCGCGCTGGTGGTGGCCAGCGCCGATGCGCACCTGTGCGAGCTCGCGGTGGCGGCTTTTCACAGCGAGTCGCTGCGCATCTACACATCAACCGACCCGACCGGCGTCGAGGTCGGCGGCGCCGTGAAAAACGTGCTCGCGATCGCCGCCGGCCTGCTCGACGGCCTGGCGCTGCAAACGTCGCGCCCGGCCGGCGCGATGCCGCTGCCGGGCCTGAACGCACGCGCCGCACTGGTCACCCGTGGCCTGGCCGAGATGACGCGGCTGGGGCTGGCGCTGGGCGCGCGTGCCGAGACTTTCATGGGCCTGTCCGGGCTCGGTGACCTGGTGCTCACCACCACCGGCGCGCTGTCGCGCAACCGGCAAGTCGGCTTGTTGCTGGCGCAGGGGCAGACGCTGGCGCAGGTGCTCGCGTCACTCGGCCATGTCGCCGAGGGCGTCTACACCGCGGCAACCGTGCTGCGCCGGGGGCAGGCGCTTGGCGTCGAGATGCCGATCACCGCGGCGGTGGTCGAGGTGCTGCAAGGGCGCTGGTCGCCGATGCAGGCGGCGGCCGAGTTGATGGGACGCGGGGCGCGGGCCGAGGCTTGAGCGGCGCGTCGCCGCGGCTGCGGCGCTGAATGCCGGCATTGAACGTCGACGCTGAATCTCGCCGCTGAATTGACGTCCAATGTATGTAGATATATATTGCACGTATTGGAGACCCCACATGGCCCTCGCACTGACCCAGGTTTATCTCGAACAAACGCAAAAGAAGGAGCTTGCCGCCAAGGCCAAGGCCAGCGGCCGGACGTCGTCCGAGTTGCTGCGCGAGGCAGTCGACGCGCTCCTGCTCGGCGTCAACCCGGACGAATTGCGGCAGCTCGACGAAGCCAGCAAGCGCGCCGAGATCGACCTCAAGGAAATGGTCAAGTCGCTCGATGCCAACGCCAAGGGGCACAAGGCGTTCATGGCCGAGATCAGCAAGCTGCGCGAGGCGGCCGCACGATGAGCATGCTCACCGACATCCTCGACCGGCTGTCGGGCATCGCCGCGGTCAAGGACCGTGTGAATGACCTGACCACGCAACTTGCCGAGATGCGCAAGGTGGTGGTCGAACAGCAGAAAGACGTCGCCGGGCTGCAAGGGCAGTTGAAGGCCTTGATCCAGATGCAGTCGACGCCTGGCAAGCGGTAGGTTCGCGGCGGCGGCGGGCGCTTGATGGCGCGGTCGGTGCTTCGCCTCGGCGGCTTGCTGTTTTGCTGTCTACGTGCCCAACCAACCAGCGGGCAAGTGCGGCAGCGGGGTGGCCGGCTTCGCTTAGCAAATTCTTATGCGCTACGCCGGCCACCCCGCTGCCACACTTGCTGGCTGCATCGCGGGTGTGGCGGCGGTGTCAATACCAAGCCGCGGCCGTGTTCTGCGCGGATGCGCGGGCTTCTGGGTCGTTGCATCGCGGGCGAAGCGAGGCGCGGGTTTTTGCGCCCCTGGTTTCGGGGGGGATTGACAGGTCACTCCCCCCCCCCCCACGATCCGTGCCAGCTTTGATGTGGGCACGACCGTCAAGGCCCGTCGAACCAACTTCTCGTGCGCTGGCGAAGAGGGGAATCTCACCATGACGATCGCATTGAAGACCTTGGTCGGCACGGGCGCGCTGGTGTTGGCTGCGGGTATGGCAGGCGCGGCGGGAGTGCCTGGCCAAGGCACGTGGGAAACCACGCTGCAACCGCGTGATCTTGACGGCGACACCGTGATCGATGCGTTCTACGACACCGAACTGAACATTACCTGGCTGCGAAATGCCAACGCGAATGGTCAGAAGACCTGGGACGATGCCAACGCTTGGGCGGCGAGTCTCGTCGTCGGCGCCTACAGCGACTGGCGGCTGCCGACAATGGTCGATACCGGCGCTCCTGGTTGCGACTTAAGTAATGCCGGCGGCACGGACTGTGGTTACAACGTGCAGACCAAGACCGGCGCTACGGTCTTCAGCGAGATGGCGCACCTGTACTATGTGGCGCTGGACAACAAGGCCCTTTTCGCGCCGGGAACAGGCATCGCGCCGCAGGCTGGCTGGGGCCTGACCAATACCGGCGACTTCGAGAATGTGCAGTCCGACGCCTACTGGTTCGACCTGGAGTACGCGCCCATTTCGCGCAAGGCGTGGTACTTCCATCCAGCCACCGGCGGCCAGAACCGCGAAGACAAGATCGATGTGTCCTATGCCCTGGCTGTGCGCCCCGGCGATGTGGCTGCCGCTGTGCCGGAGCCGCAGACCTACGGCCTGATGCTGCTGGGCTTGGGCGCGTTGGCGATGGCAAGGCGCCGGCGGGCACATTGATGCGTCGGCGCGCTGCCGGGCGTTGCGCGGCTCGACGCCCGCCGAGCGGTCCAGCGCAGATTCACAAACGTCGCCGCTGACCCTGCCCGTTAGCCCGACAACCAGGCTCAGCCGGCAGCCCCGCCATAACCGTTCTGCCGCCAAGCGTCGAAGACCACCACCGCCACCGCATTGCTCAGGTTCAGGCTGCGCTGGCCGGGGCGCATCGGCAGGCGCACGCGCTGCGCGGGGTCGAAGGATTCGCGCACCGCGTCGGGCAGGCCGGCGGTTTCGCTGCCGAAGATGAACCAGTCGCCGGGCTGCCAGCGCACATCGGCCAGGGGCCGCGAGCCGCGGGTTGTGAAGGCGAACATCCGGGCCGTGTCGGGTTGCGCGCTTTGCAGCAACGCGGCCCAAGACCGATGCACCTTCACCGCAGCATGTTCGTGGTAGTCCAGCCCGGCGCGTTGCAGGAGTTTGTCTTCCATCAAGAACCCCAGCGGCTCGACGAGGTGCAGCGTGCAGCCGGTATTGGCCGCCAGCCGGATCACGTTGCCGGTATTCGGCGGGATCTCGGGGTGGACGAGGATGATGTTGAACATGCGCGGCGTCGGGTGTGTTGTCGGCGGCGAGGCGGTCGCAGGCTCAGGCGCCGGATCAAGCGGTACGCGCGACGGTCCAGACCTGGACCGTCGCGGCGCCGGCGCGCAGCAGCGCGGCCGTGGCTTCGCGTGCGGTAGCGCCAGTCGTCAGCACATCGTCGACGATGGCGATCCGCCGGCCCTGCACTTCGGCGGGGCGGCGTGGCGCGACCATGAAAGCGCCGCGCAGGTTCTTGGCCCGCTCGGCACGTGGCAGGTCGGCCTGGTGCGCGGTTTCCAGCGGCCGCAGCAGCAGCGTCGCATCGGCCGGCAGTTGGAGTTGGCGCGCGACGCGGCGGGCGATTTCCCAGGCCTGGTTGTAGCCGCGCTCGGCCAGCCGGGCGGCGGCCAGTGGTACCGGCAGGACGAGGTCGACGGGCAGCGCAGCGCTCGCCGCAGCATCGTCAGCCCCATCGACGGCAGCGAGCGCGCTGCGCGCAAGAACGGCGATCGCCAATCGTTGCGCCAGCGGCGTTGCGAGTTCGACCTGGGCGTGAAATTTGAGGTCGACGATGAGCCGGTCCCAGGGGAAAGCGTAGTCGGTGGCGCAGACCGCTTGGGTCCAGATCGGCGCGTCCCGCAGGCAGTCGGCGCAGGCGATGTGCCCGATGCCTGCAGCGCTGGCCATGGCCGCGGCGGCGGCCGGCAAAACCATCGCACAACGCGGGCAGCGCGCCTGGTCGCTGGTGAAGCGCTGGATGCACGCGGCGCACAGGCGCCCGCTGCCGAAGTCAGCGCAGACCGCGCACAGGCTGGGCAGAAGCGTGCGTGCGGTGCCGGGGTGCGCGTTGCGGGCGGCGAACATCGGCTCAATATACTGGCCCGATGCCCAGCGCCGACACCCCATCGAAGACTCGGCGCGATATCGATGACGCAGCGCTCGAGCGGCTGGTGCAGCGTCTGGCCGCGGCGCCGCAGCCGCCCTGGCTGCATGCCGAAGTCGCGCGCCGGATGGGTGAGAGGCTCGACTTCATCAAGCGCACGCCGACCGATATCGTCGACTGGTGGGCACGCGCCGGCGCCAGCAGCGTGGCCTTGCAAAAGGCCTATCCGGCAGCGCGCCGGGTCGAGGTCGAACGGCAGGCCGTCGAGACCCCGCCGCGTGCACGCTGGTGGCCAGCGGCGCTGACCCCCGCGGCGCGGGTCAAGGTGGCCACCGCCGCCGAGGTCAGCGACGGTGCGGCGCAGCTCGTCTGGGCGAACATGATGCTGCACCTGCTGGCCGACCCGATGCCGACGCTGCGAGCCTGGCAGCGGGCCTTGTCGGTCGACGGCTTCTTGATGTTCTCGACGCTCGGGCCGGGCAGCTTGCCGCAGCTGCGCGTGCTTTACGAGGCCAATGGATGGGGCCCGCCGCTGGCCGCGCTGACCGATATGCACGATATCGGCGACATGCTCGTCGAGGCCGGGTTTGCCGACCCGGTGATGGACCAGGAACTGCTCACGCTGACCTGGCCCGACACGCGTGCCGCGCTGCTCGAACTGCGCGGCTTTGGCGCCAACCTGCACCCGCAGCGCAACGCCGGCTTGCGCACGCCGCGCTGGCAGCGGCAGCTCGAGGCCGGGCTGCAGCGCATGACCGGCGCGCGCAAGGATCGTGGCGACGGCGTCGACGACGACGGCAGTGAAGTCAGCAATGAGGGCATCAATGAGGTCAGCAATGACTTCGGCAACCACGGCCGCATCGAGCTGACGCTGGAAATCGTCTACGGCCATGCCTTCAAGCCGCTGCCGCGGGCGCGCTTGCTGCCTGAGTCGAAGCTGCCGCTGGCCGACATGCGCGCGATGGTGCGCGCTGGGCGCGGCCAGGGCTGATGCCCAGTGGGGCTACGCTAGAATCTGCGTTGCTTTCGGCCCCGCTGCCATCTCGCTGGCGGAGCGGCCGCCTTCGGGGCGGTTCGAATGCCGTCAGCCCTTCGTCAGCCCGCCGTCAGCACCTCAGCCGCACATCGATGATCGCCGCTTTTGCACCCTCAGCCTGGCCCGCGACTGCGGCGGCTGCGCCGTGGCGCTTCGGCCAGGCCTGGATCGATGCCGATCAGCGGGTCGGCGTGCAGTGGACGCTGCGGCGCAACTGCTCGATCTCGCCGCGCCAATTGCTCGGTGTCTACCTGTCGCTGTGTTGCCTGTCGCTGGTCATTGCGGTCGGCTTTGCGCTCAGCGGCGCGCCCGTGGTACTGGCCTTTTCCGGGCTCGAGCTGGGGTTGATCGGGCTGGCCTTCTTGATCTATGCCCGCCACGCGCGTGACGGCGATACGCTGACCCTGAGCGGCCAGTCGCTGGCGGTGGAGCAGTCGCTCGGTGGGCGCGCCACGCTGACCGAATTTCGCGCCGAATGGCTGTGCATCGAGCCGCGCAGCGGCGAAGGCTCGCTGGTCGAGCTCGCCGGCCAGGGCCAGCGCGTCTGCATCGGCCGTTTCCTGCGCCCAGAATTGCGCGCCGCCCTGGCGCAAGAACTCCGGCTTGCCTTGCGCAGCGTCGGCAGCCTGCGCAGCCCGGCAAGCCAATCTGCAAGCGACCCGGCCAACGCCGCGTCATCCGACCCGTCATTCGACCGTACTGCCTGAAACCCCCTCCACGATGAAGACCAACTTTTGCCTCTGGCAGCCGCTGTCACGTTGCAGCCTCGCGCTCGGCACCGCGCTTTTTGCTCAGGCCGCTTTTGCGGTCAACAACCTGCCGGGTGGGCCGGCGGTGAACCAGCTCGATCTGCATCCGCCGATGAGCAAAATCGCCGAGCAGCAGCAGTGGCTGCATTACGTGACGATGATCATCTGCCTGGTGATCTTCGTGCTCGTGTTCGGGGTCATGTTCTATTCGATCTTCAAACACCGCAAGTCCAAGGGCCACAAAGCGGCTACTTTTCACGAGAGCGTGGGTGTCGAGATCGCCTGGACCGTGATCCCCTTCGTCATCGTCATCGGCATGGGCGCGCTGGCCACCAAGACGGTGGTAGCTATGAAGGACACGAGCAATGCCGACCTCACGATCAAGGCCACCGGCCACCAGTGGAAATGGGGCTACGACTACCTCAAGGGCGAAGGCGAGGGCATCAATTTCCTGCAGACGCTGGACCTGGCGCACCGCGTGATGTCCAATTCCGGCAAACCGCCGCCGACCGACAACTACCTGCTCAAGGTCGACAATCCGCTCGTCGTTCCGGTGAACCAGAAAGTGCGCATCGTGACGACCGCGAACGACGTCATCCACGCCTGGATGGTGCCCGCACTGGGTGTCAAGCAAGACGCGATCCCCGGCTTCGTTCGCGACACCTGGTTCCGCGCCGAGAAGACCGGTGACTTCTACGGCCAATGTGCCGAGCTGTGTGGCAAGGAACACGCCTACATGCCGATCCACGTCAAGGTGGTGAGCCAGGCCGACTACAGCAAATGGGTCGATGGCGAGAAGAAAAAGATGGCCGCCGCGGCCGATGACCCGGCCAAGGTCTGGGAACTGGCCGACCTCGCTGCGCGTGGCGAAAAGGTCTACGCCGCCAACTGCGTGGCCTGCCACCAGGCCAGCGGCAAGGGCGCCGGCGCGATCAAGGCGCTGGACGGCAGCGCGATCGTGCTCGAAGACCCGGCCAAGCAGATCCAGATCCTGCTCAACGGCGCGGCCAATGGCGCGATGCCCGCATGGAAGCAGTTGTCCGACACCGAGATCGCGGCCGTGATCACCTTCACCAAGAACAGCTGGTCCAACAAAACCGGCAAGCTCGTGCAGCCGGCCGATATTGTGGCCGCGCGCAAATAGGCAAATAGGGCCAACAACGCGAACAAGGCACACCAAGCCAGCCCAGCCAGCGCGCCGCCTGCACCGAACAGCACCGAACAGCACCGTACCGCACAGAAGCATCTAGGAATCCAAGAATGAGCGCAGTTCTCGACCCCCATGGCCACGCCGGCCACGATGACCACGGCGACCACTCACATGGCCACCCCTACGGCTGGCGGCGCTGGTTGTTTGCGACCAACCACAAGGACATCGGCACGATGTACCTGCTGTTCAGCTTCACGATGCTGATGGTCGGTGGCACGCTAGCGATGGGCATCCGCCTCGAGCTGTTGCAGCCCGGCTTGCAGTATGTGAACCCGGAGCTGTTCAACCAGTTCACCACGATGCATGGGTTGATCATGGTCTTCGGCGCGATCATGCCGGCCTTCGTCGGCTTCGCGAACTGGATGATCCCGTTGCAGGTGGGCGCGGCCGACATGGCTTTTGCGCGCATGAACAACTTGAGCTTCTGGCTGCTGATCCCGGCCGCAATGATGCTCGTCGGCTCGTTTTTCATGCCCGGCGGCGCACCCGCTGCAGGCTGGACGCTCTACGCGCCGCTGACGCTGCAGATGGGCCCGAGCATGGACGCCGGCATCTTTGCGATGCACATCATGGGCGCCAGTTCGATCATGGGCTCGATCAACATCATCGTCACCATCCTGAACATGCGCGCGCCCGGCATGACGCTGATGAAGATGCCGCTGTTCGCATGGACCTGGCTGATCACCGCCTACTTGCTCATCGCGGTGATGCCGGTGCTCGCCGGCGCGGTGACGATGACCCTCACCGACCGCCACTTTGGCACCACCTTCTTCAACCCGGCGGGTGGTGGTGACCCGGTGATGTACCAGCATATCTTCTGGTTCTTCGGCCACCCCGAGGTCTACATCATGATCTTGCCGGCCTTCGGCATCGTCAGTGCGGTGATCCCGGCGTTTGCGCGCAAGCCACTGTTCGGCTACGCGTCGATGGTTTACGCCACGGCGTCGATCGCGATCCTGTCGTTCATCGTCTGGGCCCACCACATGTACACCACCGGCATGCCGGTGACGGGCCAGCTGTTTTTCATGTACGCGACGATGTTGATCGCGGTGCCCACCGGCGTGAAGATCTTCAACTGGCTGGCCACGATGTGGCGCGGCTCGATGACCTTCGAGACCCCAATGCTGTTTGCGGTCGGCTTCCTGTTTGTCTTCTCGATGGGCGGCTTCACCGGGCTGATCCTGGCGATGGCGCCGATCGACATCCAGTTGCAGGACACCTACTACGTCGTTGCGCACTTCCACTACGTGCTCGTCGCCGGTTCGCTGTACGGCATGTTCTCGGGCTACTACTTCTGGAGCCCCAAGTGGACCGGCACGATGTACAACGAAACCCGCGGCAAGATCCACTTCTGGGGCTCGTTGATCTTCTTCAACCTGACCTTCTTCCCGATGCACTTCCTCGGCCTGGCCGGCATGCCGCGCCGTTATGCCGACTACCCGATGCAGTTTGCCGACTTCAACTTTGTCGCCTCGTTGGGCGCCTTCGGCTTCGGTTTCATGCAGGTCTACTTCTTCCTCTTTGTCGTCGTGCCGCAGATTCGCGGCAAGGGTGAGCCGGCACCGCAGCGGCCGTGGGAAGGTGCTGAAGGCCTGGAGTGGGAAATCCCCTCGCCGGCGCCTTGGCACACTTTCGAGACCCCGCCTAAGCTCAACGCCGCGGCAACGCGCGTGATCGGCTGAAAGCGCGGCCATGATCAGCGAGCAGCAACGCAAGGCCAACCTGCGCCTGGCCTTGATCCTGGCTTCGGTGGCGGCGATCTTCGCGATCGGTTTTGTCGCCAAGATCCTGCTGATGGGGCGCTGAAACAATGGCTGCATCGCTACGGATCGACAACGGCCGCATGCTGCGCAAGCTGCTCGTTGTGGCGGTGCTGATGTTCGGTTTTGGTTACGCGCTGGTGCCGATGTACCGCGCGATCTGCGAAGCGCTCGGCATCAACGTGCTGGCGCTGAACGAACAGCGCGTGAGCAACGGTACCTGGTCCGGCCGCGCGACTGCCGAGGCGCAGAACACGCAGATCGACACCACACGCAGCATCACCATCGAGTTCGATGCCAACGCACGCGGGCCCTGGGATTTCAAACCCGCGGTGCGTTCGGTGCAGGTGCACCCCGGCGCGCTGACGACGGTGATGTACGAGTTCCAGAATATGCAGAACCGCACGATGGCCGCGCAGGCGATCCCGAGTTATGCACCGCGCCAGGCGAGTGCGCATTTCAACAAGCTCGAGTGTTTCTGCTTCAACGAATACACCCTCGCGCCGGGCGAAAAGAAGTCCTGGCCGGTGACCTTCGTGATCGACCCCAAGTTGCCGCGCGACGTGACGACGATCACCTTGTCGTACACCTTTTTTGAAGTCGGCGGCAAGACACCGGCCGCGCCGACGGCGCCGCTGGCGGGGAACCGGATATGACAATGCAGCGCGACAGCAAGGCCGCTGCCACCTCGCGGCCAGCCTCGTTGTTGCAGACCATGCGCGCTGTCGGCTGGTCGTTTTTTGGCATCCGCTGCGCGGCGGGTTATGAAGAAGATGTGCAGCGGCTGAACCCGGTGCATGTGGTCATTGCGGGTGTCATTGGCGCAGCGCTGTTTGTGCTGGCGCTGGTGTTGCTGGTGCGCTGGGTCGTTGGCAGTGGTGCGGCGCTCGGCTGAAGTCCAGGCATCACGATGACGTCCCACGCCGCGCTTTTGCATTTTTATAGTTCCAGAGTTTTTTCGGATCGAGGAGATCGACTGACATGTCGGCCATGACCCCCGCGGGCGCCACGCCCTACTACTACATCCCCGAACCCTCGCGCCACCCGGTGCTGGTGGCTTTTGGCTTCCTGCTCATCATCTTCGGCGCCGCGCAGTGGATCAATGGCGTCGGCTGGGGAGCCTGGGTCACGCTGGCCGGTTTTGTGGTCTGGCTGACGGTGCTCTTCCAGTGGTTCAAGCAGGCCATTGGCGAGAGCGAGCGCCATCTCTACTCCGACCGCGTCGACGTCTCGTTCCGCTGGAGCATGAGCTGGTTCATCTTCTCCGAGGTGATGTTTTTCGCGGCGTTTTTCGGCGCCTTGTACTGGGCGCGCGTGCATGCGCTGCCGATGCTCGGCAACCTCGACCACCAGGTGCTGTGGCCCGACTTCAAGGCGATCTGGCCGAGTGCCGGCGGCGGTGTCACCGCCTCACCGGCCGGCACCATCGAGCCCTTCACGACGATGGGCCCCTGGCCGCTGCCGACGATCAACACCGCCTTGCTGCTGAGTTCGGGTGTGACGATCACGATCGCCCACCATGCGCTGCTGGCGAACCAGCGCGCCAAGACAATTCTGTGGATGTGGATCACCGTGATCCTCGGCGCCACCTTCGTCTGCGTGCAAGCCTACGAGTACATGCACGCCTACCGCGACCTGAACCTGAAGCTCACTTCCGGCATCTTCGGCAGCACGTTTTTCATGCTTACCGGCTTTCACGGCTTCCACGTCTTTGTCGGGATGTTGATGCTGACCTTCATCACGCTGCGCTTGATGAAGGGCCACTTCACGCCCGAGCGCCACTTCGGTTTTGAAGGCGCGGCCTGGTACTGGCACTTTGTCGACGTCGTCTGGCTGGGCCTGTACTTCCTCGTCTACTGGCTGTAACCGACGACAACGCCGGGCCTCGCGGCCCCAACGTGTAGGCGCCGCCCAGAGCGGCGCTTGTGCTTTCTCAGGCCGAAAGGGGTATGCCGCTCGGCTTGATCCAGCCCATCTGCCAGGCCAGCAGGATGAACAGGAACAGCGCCACCGACAGCGCCACGCGCAGCGCCAGCGCACGCGCCATCGCCGTATTGCGCTGGCCTGGCACGCGGCCCTTGCGCAGCATCAGCGCGCCGGCGCCGGCCAGCGCGGAGAGCACCAAGACGAGCATGATCACGATGACGGTCTTCATGGGCCGGCATTATTCCACCCGATTGCGGCGCAGCCTCTGACCCACCCGATACGATGACCTGGCAGCGCACGATCATCCTGCTCGCAGCACTCGCGCTGGCCACGGCGACAGGCCGGCTCGGTGTCTGGCAGCTAGACCGCGCGGCGCAGAAAACGGCGTTGCAAGCGGCGATCGATGCGCGTGGTGCGATGCCCGCACTGGTGCCGGCCGAACTCGCGTTGTCCGCGGCCGAAGCCGCCACGCAGATCCATCGCCGCATCACGCTGACCGGCGAGTGGGTGGCTGACGCGACCGTCTACCTGGACAACCGCCAGATGAACGGCCGGCCAGGGTTTTTTGTGATCACGCCGCTGCGCCTGGCCGATGGCAGCGCGGTGCTGGTGCAACGCGGCTGGCAGCCACGGGCCTTCACCGACCGCGCCCGGGTCGTCGTGCCGCGCACACCGCCAGGCGTGGCGTCGGTGGTCGGCCGAATTGGCTTGGCCCCGGCAAGGTTGTACGAGTTCGACTCGGCGGCCTCCGGGGCCATCCGGCAGAATCTGGACATCGGCGCTTTTGCCAACGAGACCGGGCTGCGGCTGCGGCCACTGTCGGTACTGCAAGTCGACGATCGCGCCGACGGCGCCAACCCGCCTAGCGTCGACACGGTGGCCGCTGCCGACGGCCTGCAGCGCAATTGGCCCCATGCCGTGGCCGATGTGCAAAGACACTACGGCTACGCTTTTCAATGGTTTGCGCTGTGCGCGCTGACGATCGGTCTTTATGTCTGGTTCCAACTCATCCAACCCCGGCGTCGCCCAGGCCGCACCGGCTGATGCCGCGGCTGAGGCGGTGGCCTTCACCGTGCACAGCATGCCGGTGCCGGCGGCGGTGCGCCAGCGCACCACCAGCGGCCGGCTGAAGATGCTGCTGATCGGCCTGGCCTGCGCTGCGCCGGTGGTGGCGTCCTACCTCACCTACTACGTGATCCGCCCTGAAGGGCGCAGCAACTACAGCACCTTGATCGAGCCGGTGCGCTCGCTGCCCGCGGCGCTGCCGCTGCAGGCCATCGACGGCGCACCGGTTGCTGCGGCGTCGCTGCGCGGCCAGTGGTTGCTCGTCGCGGTGGCTGGCGCCTGCGATGCAGTCTGCGAAAAACGTTTGTACATGCAGCGCCAGCTGCGCGAGATGCTGGGCCGCGAGCGTGACCGCGTCGAAAAAATCTGGTTCGTCGTTGACGATGCACCGGTCAGTGCAGAGCTTGCTGCAGCGCTCGCCGCAGCCGAGCCGGTGCGTGTGCTGCGGGTGCCGCGTGCCGAACTCGCGGGTTGGCTCGAGCCCGAGGCGGGGCAGACGCTCGAAGCGCACCTGTACGTCATCGACCCGCTCGGCCAATGGGTGCTGCGAGCGCCAGCAGACCCGCAGCCCGCCAAGGTCAAGCGCGATCTTGACCGCCTGCTGCGCGCATCGGCGTCGTGGGACAAGGCCGGCCGCTGATATCGCCGTCTGATGGACAACACACCGCTGGTCGACCTCGCACCCACGCTGCGGCTGTTGCTGCTGGCGGGTGTGGCGGCGCTGTTGCCGCTGGGCTGGGTCTGGCTGCGCCAGCGCGGCCGGGACACCCCCGCGCGTATCGCGGCATTGACCGCGGTGACGCTGTTCCTGACCTTCGACCTGATCGTCTTCGGCGCCTTCACGCGGCTCAGTGACTCGGGCCTCGGCTGCCCTGACTGGCCCGGCTGTTATGGCCAGGCCAGCCCCTTCGGCGCGCAGGCTGATATCCACGCCGCGCAGACTGCGCAGCCGCTTGGGCCGGTGACCTCCGGCAAGGCCTGGATCGAGATGATCCACCGCTATCTGGCGATGACCGTCGGCGCGCTGATCCTGGTCATCGCCGCGGTCAGTTGGGCGGGCCGCCGCCGGCTGCCGCATTCGCCTTGGTGGCCGACGCTGACGCTGGTCTGGGTCATCGTGCAGGGCCTGTTTGGCAAATACACGGTCACGCTCAAGCTCTATCCGGCGGTCGTTACCGCGCACCTGCTCGGCGGCATGTTGCTGCTGGCGCTGCTCGTGATGCAGCATGAAACCTGGCGGGCGCGCAGGCAGGCACTAACGTCTCAAATGAGCCGCGGCCTGGTCTTGGTGATCCCGTTGCTGTGGATACAGATCGCGCTCGGCGGCTGGGTCTCGACCAACTACGCGGTGCTCGCCTGCGACGGCCTGCCGCAGTGCAACGGCCAATGGTGGCCGGCAATGAATTTTGGCGAGGCGTTTTCTCCGTTGCGCGAGCTCGGCCGCACCGGGCAGGGCGGTTACCTGTCGCTCGAGGCGCTGGTCGCGATCCAGATGGCGCACCGGCTGATGGCGCTTGCGCTGTTCTTCGCAGTGGCGGCGCTGGTGGTGGCACTCTGGCGCGGCGACAAGGTCACGCGCCGCTATGCGCTGGCCTTGGGCCTGCTCACGCTGGCACAGGCCGCCACCGGCGTCTCCAACGTCGTGCTCGGTTGGCCGATTGCCGCCGCGCTGCTGCACTCCGCCGGCGCGGCGGCGCTGGTCGCAGTGAGCACGTCCTTGTGGGCGCGCAGCCGGCATGGCCTGCACTCGGCGGCCGCCGTCGGTGTCGGTGTCGGTGTCCGGGACGGCTCGCCTGCCTAGAATCGCCACTCCCGCCCCCATGTCCCAGACCCTGACCCGCCCCGCCAGCGCCGCATCGCGCTGGGCCCAGTTCTACGCGTTGACCAAACCGCGTGTGGTGCAGCTCATCGTGTTCTGCGCCGTCATCGGCATGCTGCTGGCGCAGCCCGGCCTGCCCGACTTGCGGCTCGCCGCCGCGGCCACCGCCGGCATCTGGCTCGTCGCTGCCGCGGCGGCGGCATTCAACTGCCTGATCGAAGAACAGATCGACGCCAAGATGGCGCGCACCGCCTGGCGCGCTACCGCCAAGGGCGAGTTGTCGCGTGCGCAGACGCTGACGTTTTCTGGTCTGCTCTGCGCTGCCGGCAGCGCGGTATTGTGGTTCTGGGTCAACCCGCTGACGATGTGGCTGACCTTTGCCACCTTCATCGGCTACGCGGTGATCTACACCGTGGTGCTCAAGCCCCTAACGCCGCAGAACATCGTCATCGGTGGCGCCTCGGGCGCGATGCCGCCGGTGCTCGGCTGGGCCGCGATGCGCAACGATGTCGGGCTCGAAGCCTGGATCCTGTGCCTGATCATCTTCTTGTGGACACCGCCGCACTTCTGGGCACTGGCGCTGTACCGGGTCGAGGACTACCGGCGCTCGGGCCTGCCGATGTTGCCGGTGACCCATGGCTCTGAATTTACCCGGCTGCAGGTGCTGCTCTACACGCTGGTGCTTTTTGCCGCGACGCTGCTGCCGTTCACGGTGCGCATGAGCGGCTATCTTTACCTGTCGGCGGCGGTGGTGCTCGGTGCCGGCTTCATCGTCTACGCCTACCGGCTCTGGCGCAATTACAGCGACGCGCTGGCGCGCGAGACCTTCCGATTTTCCATCTGGCATCTGTCGCTGCTATTTGCCGCGCTGCTGCTCGACCACTGGCTTGACCCATGGCTGACATCGTTGTTCGCAGACTGATCGTTCTGGGCACGGCGCTGCTGCTGGCGGCCTGCCAACCCGCGCCCGACGCCACCCCGCCGAGCGCGTCTTTCAAGGGCATCGACATCACCGGCGCCGACTACGCACGCGAGCTTTCGCTGCCCGACGCTGACGGCAAATTGCGCACGCTCGCGGAGTTCAAAGGCAAAGTGGTCGTCGTCTTTTTTGGCTTCACCCAATGCCCCGATGTCTGCCCGACGACGATGGTCGAGCTGGCCGGCGTCAAGCGCGCACTCGGTGCTGCCGGCGCCGATGTGCAGGGCCTCTTTGTCACCGTCGACCCCGAGCGCGATACACCACAGGTGCTGGGCGCCTACGTGCGCAATTTCGACCCCAGCTTCGTCGCGCTGCGCGGCACCGTCGACGAAACCAAAGCCACGGCCAAACACTTCAAGGTCTTTTTTGCCAAGGTGCCCGGCAAGACCGACGGCAGCTACACGATGGACCACACCGCAGGCTCGTTCATCTTCGACCGTGCCGGCCGCGTGCGCCTATTTACCCGCCACGGCACCGGGACTGACGCGCTGGCGCACGACTTGAAGACTCTGCTCGCGCAGAAATGAAAACGGCCCCGCTTGGGGGCAGGGCCGTGGGGACGCGGTCGGCGCCGCTTTGACGACACGGTGGTGCGGTGCTTAGGCCGCCGCAGCCGTCTCCAGCGCCTTGCGCATCTTCTTCATCGCCGCCACTTCGATCTGGCGGATGCGCTCGGCGCTGACGCCATATTCGGCGGCCAGGTCGTGCAGCGTCATGCCGCCCGAGCTGTCGTCGTTGACCTTCAGCCAGCGCTCTTCGACGATGCGCCGGCTGCGCGCGTCGAGCACCTCCAGCGCCTGCTCGATGCCGTCGCCGGCGAGCCAGTCGCGGTGGCGCGACTCGATCGCGCGTGTCGGCTCGTCGCGGTCGTCGGCCAGGTAGGCGATCGGCGCAAAGCTGCGCTCGTCTTCGCCATCGTCGCCCTGCGGCTCGAGTGCCACGTCAGCGCCAGAGAGCCGGGTTTCCATCTCGATGACTTCTTCGGGCTTGACGTTCAGTGAGCGCGCGATCGTCTCGACCTCGCTCGGGTTGAGCGTGCTGCGGTGGGTGTCGCCTTCCGCGGCGCCAGCGCGAAAGCGCTGCTTCATCGAACGCAGGTTGAAAAACAGCTTGCGCTGCGCCTTCGTCGTTGCGACCTTGACCATGCGCCAGTTTTTCAGGATGTATTCGTGGATCTCGGCCTTGATCCAGTGCAGCGCATAGCTCACCAGGCGCACCCCCTGCTCGGGGTCGAAGCGTTTGACGGCCTTCATGAGGCCGACATTGCCTTCCTGGATCAGGTCGCCCTGCGGCAGGCCGTAGCCGAGGTACTGGCGCGACACCGACACCACCAGGCGCAGGTGCGACAACACCAGGCGGCCGGCGGACTCCAAGCTGCCGTGGTCGCGCAACTCGCGCGCGAACTGCTGCTCTTCCTGCGGGGTGAGCATAGGCAGTCGGTTGACGGCGCTGATATACGCGTCGAGGTTGCCCAGTGAGGGCAGCACCGACCAGGGGTCGCGCAGTGAAACGGCCGAGGACGTCGAAGAGGTGTTCATGGCTTTGTAAGAGTAAACCCTTGGGATTGGGTTCCCACAAATATTAGCACTCTCCAGGCAAGAGTGCTGATCGTGTTGTTTGCGCTCAACTCGACGCAGCATTCATTGTCTTTGAAGGGGTTGAAGCGAGAGCGATCACTGACATCGCTGGGCCGCCACGCTGGCCTCAAGGCACCTGGTGCCCGCTTCCGGCCTGCCAGATCTCGTACCAGGTCGGCGCATCGAGCGTGAGCGACAGGGCGGCCACCGCCTCCTGCAGGGCCTCGATGCGCCGCGATCCCGCCACCGGCAGCGGCCGGCTCGGGTGGCGCAGCAGCCAGGCAAAAGCGACGCCGGCCGGCGTGCAGCCGAGCCGCGCGGCGATGCTGCCGAGCACCCAGCGCACCCGCTGCGCGGCAACCGACTCGTCGCCGGCGAGCAGCCGCCCCTGGGCCAGCGGCGACCAGATCATCGGCCGGCGGCTCAAACGCTGCGCCTGGTCGAGCGTGCCGTCGTCCAGCGGCGCCAGGTGCAGCGGATGCAGCTCGATCTGGTTGGTCGCCAGTGGCGTCGCGGCGTCGAGCAGCGCGAACTGCGAGGCCGAAAAGTTGGAGACACCGAAGTGCAGCACCTTGCCTGCGCGCTTGAGCGCATCGATAGCGGTCGCGACCTCGCCGACATCCATCAGCCAATCAGGCCGGTGGATCAGCAGCAGGTCGATGCGGTCGGTGCGTAGCGCGCGCAGCGACTGCTCGACGCTGGCGGTGATATGCGCGCCTGAGCTATCGTAGCTGTTGATGCGGTGCTCGGGCCGCGCCGGTACGGCCGGCCGGATGCCACATTTGGTGACGATCTGCAGCCGATCGCGCAGCAAAGGCTGCAGCGCCAGCGCATCGCCGAACAGGCCTTCGACGCTGTAGCCGCCGTAGATGTCGGCGTGGTCGAAAGTGCTCACCCCCAGATCGGCGCACTGCTCGATCCAGGCCAGCGTCTGCTGCGCTGTCCAGCCCCAATCGGCAAGGCGCCAGGCGCCGGCGGCGATCGGGCTCAGGCGCGGCCCGCCGTCACAAAGCGGGGTGAGATCCATCGACGCCGACATGCCGGGGTTCACCGGCTCAGGGGCTGAACAGGAAGTTCAGCACGTCGCCATCCTTGACCACGTATTCCTTGCCTTCTGCGCGCATCTTGCCGGCGTCCTTGGCGCCTTGTTCGCCCTTGCAGTGGATGAAATCGTCGAAGGCGATGGTCTGCGCGCGGATGAATCCTTTTTCAAAATCGGTGTGGATCACACCGGCCGCTTGGGGTGCCGTGTCGCCGGCGTGGATCGTCCAGGCGCGCACTTCCTTGACCCCGGCGGTGAAGTAGGTCTGCAAGCCGAGCAGTTTGAAAGCGGCGCGGATCAGGCGTGCCAGGCCAGGCTCGGTCTGGCCCATTTCGGCCAGGAACATGACCCGGTCTTCGTCGTCCATATCGGCGAGTTCGGCCTCGGTCTTGGCGCAGATCGCAACCACCGGCGCGTTCTGTTTTTTGGCGAACTCGTTGAGCCGGTCGAGATAGGCGTTGTTGGCAAAACCATCCTCGGCGACGTTGCCGACAAACATCGCCGGCTTGGCGGTGATCAGGCACAGCGGCTTGAGCACGACCAGCTCTTCCTTGCTGAACTCGATGCTGCGCACGGGCCGGCCATCGTTGAGCGTGGCGTCGCATTTCTTGAGCACATCGACCAAGCGCTGCGCCTCCTTGTCACCGCCCGATTTGGCGACCTTGCCGTAGCGGACTAGCGCTTTTTCGACCGTCGCCAGGTCGGCCAGGCAAAGCTCGGTCTGGATGATTTCGATATCGGCGACGGGGTCCACCTTGCCGGCGACGTGGATCACGTTGTCGTCGTCGAAACAGCGCACGACGTTGACGATCGCGTCGGTCTCGCGGATGTGGCTCAGGAACTGGTTGCCCAGGCCTTCACCCTTGCTCGCACCGGCCACCAGCCCGGCGATATCGACAAATTCAACGATCGCCGGCACCACACGTTCGGGCTTGACGATATTGGCCAGCGCGGCCAGCCGCGGGTCGGGCAGTTCGACCACGCCGACATTCGGCTCGATGGTGCAGAAGGGGTAGTTTTCGGCAGCGATGCCGGCCTTCGTCAGGGCATTGAAGAGGGTGGACTTGCCAACGTTGGGCAAGCCCACGATGCCACATTGCAGGCTCATGGAGTGCTTCGGGGGATGCCGCGCGCGGCGAAGGCGGTGATTCTATTCGCCGGCCTTTTGCTGGGCCGGTGCGGTCGTTGCGGCGCTAGAACTTGATCGTCGCGCGCACCGCAGCGCCTTCGCGCAGCGAGTGTTCGATGCCCGAGACGATGACCGCATTCATGCCAAAAGTCAGCCCGCCGCTGACGATCGGGTTGGCGCGGTAGCCGCTCATCGTGTCGGCAACGGCATGGCCTTGCGCAGCGCTGAGCGGGTCGATATCGGGGATCGTGCAGCGGCTGCAAGGCTTGACCAGCTTCAGGCGCACCGGGCCTTCAGGTGCGTCGATCTCCAGCGTATCGATGAAATCTTCGGCATGCGCGTCCAGCGCGGCGCCAGCAAGCCCGTCGAGCACCAGATTCGGCCGAAAGCGCTGCATCGTCACCGCGCCATGGCCGGCCGCGGCCGGGCGCCGGTTCAGTTCGGCCAGCGACGCCATCGACACCACCAGCAGCGGGAAGCCGTCGGTAAAAGCATTCTGGGCTTCGATATCGCTGGTCCATTGGCGCGCCGACAAGCGCTGTTCTTCGGGGTCAAAACGCACCAGCCGCAGCCCCGGCCGGCCGAGAAAATCGCTCAGCCACTGCCCGGCCAGCGCGCCCATGTCGTAGGCCTTGACAACATCGTCCCAGACGCGCACCCGGGTGCGCTCTTCGACGGTGTCCAGCGCCAGGTGCAGCGTCAGCATGCCCGGCGCACGCAGCACCACATCGTGGTGCCGCAGGGTTGGCTGGATCAGCGCCATGCGGGGCAGTTCGCGCTGCGTCAGCATCTCGCCTCGGCTGTCGACGACCATCCAGGCGCGGTCGAATTCCAGCCCGGTCTCGATGAGCACGCTGTCGCGCACGGCGATGCCGGCGCAGCTCTTGATCGGGTGCACAAACAGCGCCGACAGGGTGCAGTTGAAATCGCTCACGGTGTTTGGGTCGGGTTGGTGGATTCAGCGGCGGGCCGGTGGTGGGCGGATTGTGCCCGGTGCCTACAATCCCAGGTATGAACGGCTTTGATGTCTGCGTGCGTGGCGCCGGCGCGGTGGGCATGAGCCTGGCGCTGGCGCTGTCACGCCAGGGCCTGCGCGTGGCCTTGCAACAAGATCCGGCGCGCGACGTGGCGCTTGGCGGCGAGCAGTCCAAGGGCCCGGCCAGCGATATCCGCACCTACGCGCTGAATGCCGGTTCGGTGCGCCTGCTCAGCGACTTGAAGGTCTGGGACGCGATCCCAGCCGATGCCCGCACGCCGTTGTACGACATGCATGTCTGCGGCGACGGTGCCGGTGCAGTGCTGCACTTTTCGGCCTTCGAGCAGGGCCTGGATGTGCTCGCCTGGATCGTCGATGCCGCCGAACTCGAGATCGCGCTCGCCGCGGCGCTGCGTTTTGCGCCGCATGTCGAGCGAGTCGAGCAGCCGGTGAGCGCTGATCTGCTGGCGATTGCCGAAGGGCGTTTTGCGCCGAGCGCGGCGGCGCTCGGGGTGCAGTTCACGCGCCAGCCTTATGCGCAGCGCGCGATCGCGGCCCGGCTCGAATCCGACATCCCGCATGCCGGCTTGGCGCGGCAATGGTTTGGCGCACCCGATGTGCTGGCGCTGCTGCCTTTTGACCGCCCGGCGCCGGGCCGCTCGTTTGGCCTCGTCTGGTCGGTGCCCGACCAGCGCGCCGAAGAACTGCTCGCGCTGCCGCCAGCGGCTTTTGAACAAGCACTGATGGACGCGTCCGGCGGTGCGGCGGGCAGCTTGCGGTTGGCCAGCGAACTTGCCGCCTGGCCGCTGCAATGGGCACGCGCCGAGCCGCTGTGCGGCCCCGGATGGGTGCTGCTCGGCGACGCCGCGCATGTCGTGCATCCGCTGGCCGGGCAGGGCCTGAACCTTGGGCTGGCGGATGTCAGCTCGCTGGTGCGGGTGCTCGCCGCGCGAGAAAGTTATCGCGGCATCGGCGACGAAAAACTGCTGCGCCGGCATGTGCGAGAACGGGCCTTGCCGACACGCGCGATGGGCCTCGTCACCGACGGCCTGTTGCAGCTTTTTGCGCAGCCCGGTGCGCCGGCGCGGGAACTGCGCAACCGCGGTTTGAGTCTGCTCAACAGCCTTTCGCCACTGAAAAAATGGATCGCAGCGCAAGCCGCCCATTCCTGACCGAGAACCCCTTGTGATGCTGATTGCCCACACCTCTTGTTTCTCGCGCTGGCCGATCGCTGCCGCAGTGTTGTTGCTGGCTTCGGCCTGCGCGCCAAAGCCGGATCTTGCGGCGGCGGTTGCGACGCCAGCCGCTGCGCCGTCAGCGACGCCAGCCGCTCCGCCGTCAGCGACGCCAGCCACAATCGCGGTGCCATCCAGCGTCGACCTGGCCAGCCTGCGCAAGACGCTCGCCGATCGCCTGCCGAGCCTGCCGCCGATCGACGAGATCAGCGCCACGCCGATGCCCGGCGTATTCGAGGTCCGCATGGGCGCCGACCTAGTCTACACCGACGCTACCGGCGACCATATCGTGCAGGGCGAAATCATCGACACCCGCAGCCGCACCAACCTCACCGAATCGCGGCTGAACAAACTCAGCGCGATCAGTTTTGCTTCACTGCCGCTCAAGGATGCGATCGCCATCAAACAAGGCAGCGGCAGCCGGCGGATGGCCGTTTTTGTCGACCCCAACTGCGGTTATTGCAAGCGCTTCGAGCGTGACGTCGCGGCTCTAAAGGACGTCACCGTCTACACCTTTCTCTACCCGATCCTGGGGCCAGACTCGACCGCCAAATCGCGCGACATCTGGTGTGCCAAAGACCGGGCAGCGGCCTGGCGCGGCTGGATGCTCGACAGCACATTGCCGCCCACGGCAGCGGCCGCTTGTGATGTCGCGGCGCTGGACCGCAATACCAAGTTCGGACGCCAGCACCGCGTCACCGGCACACCCGCTGCGGTGTTTGAAGACGGCACCCGCGCTCCCGGCGCGATCCCCGCGGCACAGCTCGAAAAGCTGCTCGCCGCGGCCAAGCCGGGCTGATCACTCACATGCGCTCGGCTGCTGCTGGCATGCACCAGCCCGACGAACCGCCGCTGTGGGCGAGGCGGCTGGGTTACGCCGGGCTGCTGCCCTTTGTGGTCGGCGCGGCGCTGGTCTGGTTTGTCCACCCCGAGGCCCATCCGTACACCACGCTGGCGCTGTCGGCCTACGCGGCGGCGATCGTGGCTTTTCTCGGCGGCCTGCATTGGGGCCTGGCGATGCGCGCGGCGCTGGTTGCAGGGGCTGATGGCGCCGGGGCTGATGCGGCCGGCGTCAACCGCGGCCTGCTCTGGGCCGTCGTGCCGCCGCTGGTGGCCTGGCCCGCGGTGATGATGCCGCCAAGCGCCGGGCTGGTGGTGCTCGGCGTGATGCTCATCGTCTGTTATCTGGTCGATCGGCGGGTCTTCGTGGCGCAGGGCCTGTCCGCGTGGCTGACGCTGCGTTTTCGGCTCAGCGCGGTCGCGGCGCTGAGCTGTTTTCTCGGCGCCGCCGGCACGTGATCACCACGCGCCGCGGTGCGGCGCTGGTCGGCCTTTGCATCGCCGTGAGCGCGGTGCATGTCTGGTTTGCGCAGCAGTGGGCCTTGCACAGCCAGCTTGGCGATGGCGCTGCCGCTTCGTCGCTGCGGCGCATCGAAGTGGCCTTTGTTCGCGAGCTCGCGCCGGCGGCGCCCGCGCCCGCGCCGGCCGTTGTAGCGCGTCGAGCCGCGCGGCCGGCGGCGCTGCCACTGGCGCCGGCAGCCTCAGCGCCGGCCGATCCGCCCGCTGCAGTGATCGTCGAGCCCGTGCCCGCGCCGGCCGCCATCGAGCCAGAGGTTGATGCCACTCTGCGGGCCGCAGCGCCGCCCGCCACCGAACCCGCCGTCGGGCCTGTGGCCGCATTGCTGCCGCCCCTGCCGCCGGCAAGCGCGCCAACGACCGCCGCTGCAGTCGGCTTCGACTGGCCACCCTCGACCCGCCTGACCTACACCCTCACCGGCGACTACCGCGGCCCGGTCGACGGCGCCGCGCAAGTCGAGTGGCTGCGCAGCGGCAACCGCTACCAGGTGCATCTGGACGTGCGCATCGGCGCTGCGTTTGCGCCGATCGTGACCCGGCGCATGTCGAGCGAAGGCGAGCTCGTCGATTCGGGCCTGCGCCCGCTGCGCTACGAAGAAGAGACCAAGGTCCTGCTGCGTGATGCACGCCGGGCCTCGGTGCGCTTCGAGCCCGACCGCATCGTGCTCGCCAGCGGCCGCGACAGCCCAACCGAGCCCGGCGTGCAGGACACGGCGAGCCAGTTTGTGCAGCTCACCTGGCTCTTCACCACCCAGCCTGATCGCTTGCGTGTCGGGCAGACGCTGGAGATGCCGCTGGCCCTGCCGCGGCGTGTCGATCGCTGGATCTACGACGTTGTCGCCGAAGAGCTGCTGCACACGCCGGCCGGCGCGATCCCGACGCTTTATTTGAAGCCGAGGCGCGAGGCCAAGGCCGGCGGCGACCTCGTCGTCGAGACCTGGTACGCGCCGTCGCTGCAATACCTGCCAGTGCGCATCCGCATCCGCCAGGACGAGCGGAACTATGTCGATCTGATGTTGGACCGTTTGCCGCAGCAGGGCAGCGCACCGCGATGATCCCGCGCCAATCCTGCACCGAGATGGCGACGCGAATTTCTATGCACCGGCGCGTCAGTGCTGACTTCAGCGCCCCATGAACCGCGTGCGGAAATTTGCCGAGGCCTGCGCGCCACGCGCGATTTCGATCATCTGCCGCGTCGTTTCGAGCAGCGGTCGGATCTCGTCGAAGCTGCGCGTGCGCTCGAGCTTGATGGCCATCGGCTCTGCCGAAGGGCCGGCCTGCTCGTTGAGCATGCGCACCACCTCGCGGCGGTAAATGACAAAGTCGTCGAGCCCCGTTGCCGGCTTGGGCGACGCTGCCGCGGCCTGCGCTGCCGGTTGTGGTGTCGCTTGCAGGTTCGGCCGCGTGTCGCTGACGCTGACCACCTCGATAAAACCCTGCGCCGCCAGCGCGAGCAGGGTTTCGTCAGGCTGCTGCAGGAGCAGGCTGCGCAGGTCCACGTCGCTGCGTTTGCCGTCGACCAGGATCAACGCACTGCGCAATCGTGGCACGAGCTTGTTGGCGCGTGTCTCGATCTCGGCGATGCCCTTGGCACTCTTGCGATAGGTGGTGGCCATCTGTCCTGGGCGCTTGCTGGCGCCGCTTGGTCAAACTATTTTCTGCACTCCCAACGAAGGCGGCAGCTTACACGCCGAGCCCGATTCTGTGCATTGCGGATTGACCTGCCGCCGCGCCTAAACTCACGCCCGAACCGGGCGCAGTGCCCATGGAGCCGAACATGCACTACGAGACCTTGATTGTCGAAACCCGCGGCGACGGCGAGCGCCGCTGCGGCCTGATCACGCTGACCCGGCCGAAGCAGCTGAACGCGCTCAACGAGGCCCTGATGGACGAGCTCGGCGCGGCCTTGCTGGCCTTTGATGCCGACGCCGGCATCGGCTGCATCGTCATCACCGGCAGCGACAAGGCTTTTGCGGCCGGCGCCGATATCGGCGCGATGGCGAGCTTTGGCTACATGGACGCCTACCTCGGCGACTACATCACGCGCAACTGGGAAACGATGCGCCGCGTGCGCAAGCCGGTGATCGCCGCAGTGGCCGGTTTTGCGCTCGGCGGCGGTTGTGAAGTGGCGATGATGTGCGACTTCATCATCGCTGCCGACAGCGCCAAATTCGGCCAGCCGGAGATCAAGCTCGGCGTCATGCCGGGGGCCGGTGGCACCCAGCGCCTGCCCCGCGCGGTGGGCAAGGCCAAGGCGATGGACATGATCCTCACCGGCCGCATGATGGACGCCGCCGAGGCCGAAAGGGTGGGCCTCGTCTCGCGCGTGGTGCCGGCCGACAAACTCATCGACGAAGCCCTGGCCGCTGCGGCCGTGATCTGCCAGATGAGCGCGCCGAGCCTGATGATGGCCAAGGAATGTGTCAACCGCGCTTATGAATCGCCGCTGGCCGACGGCGTGATGTTCGAGCGCCGGATGTTCCACGCGATGTTCGCAACCGTTGACCAAAAAGAAGGCATGGACGCGTTTGTCAACAAACGCAAGCCGGTGTTCAAGCACCGCTGAGCGCGGGCGTTAGACGTCTACGGCTGCACCCAGCGCGCGCCGTCGGCGTCGAAAATCGCGCGACGGTGTCCGGCGGCGTGCAGCTCCAGCCAGTCGATCGCGGTAACCTGCGCTTCGATGACCGCAAAGTGCGTGCGGCTTTCGCGGTCCGGCGTGACGGGCGCGGCGGCATCCGCGACGGCATCGTTTGCGAATCCCGGCGCAGCGAGCTCGCCGAGCGCGGCGCCGGGCGCCAGCGGCGACAGATAGTCGTGCGCCGCCGGGGTCAGCTTGACGCGGGCCCAGCGCGACGATACCGCTAGCCCGTCGGTATGCAGAGTCAACTGCACCCGCAGGCGCAACTGCCAGCCCAGCGCCGCCGACCACATCACGATGACGCCACCGGGCTGGCACTGCAGCTGCGCCGCCTTGGCCGAGCGGGCGTCGGTGAACAGCCGCAGCAGCTGCGCGGATGCGTCGACTTCGCGCAGGATCACGGTGCGCGCGTCGGCCCCGTCACCATCGGCAGTGGCCAGTACCGACGTGCGCCAGGCATGTTCCTTCGACCGCGCAGCCCGCTCGAGTTCGCGCCACACCGCGGCCTGCACGGCCTCGATCGATTCGAGGCGGCCGGCCACGATCAGGCCTCGCGGCGCAGCGCCGGAAAGAGGATCACGTCGCGGATGCTCGGTGAATCGGTGAGGAGCATCACCAGCCGGTCGATGCCGATGCCGCAGCCGCCGGCAGGTGGCATGCCGTATTCGAGCGCGCGGATGAAATCGGCGTCGTAGTACATCGCCTCTTCGTCGCCGGCTAGCTTGTTCGCCGCTTGCGACATAAACCGCGCGGCCTGGTCCTCGGCGTCGTTGAGCTCTGAAAAACCATTCGCAATCTCGCGCCCGGTGATGAACAGTTCGAAGCGCTCGGTGACCGTCGGGTCGCTGTCCGAGGCCCGCGCCAGCGGCGAGACTTCGACCGGGTAGTCGATGATGAAAGTCGGCGCCCAGAGTTTGTCTTCGACCACCGCTTCGAACAGGCCGAACTGCAATTCGGCGAGTGTCCAATGCGCCGGGGTTTTTTGATCCAGGCTTTGCAAGCGCGCCTGCAGAGTCGCCGCATCCACCGCCTCGGCGGCGCTCAAGCCGGCATGCGCGACGAGCGCATCGCGCACCGTCAGCCGGGCAAAGGGCTGGGCCAGGTCGACCTCACGGCCGGCGTACGTGAGTGTGGCCGAGCCGGTGGCCTGACGCGCCGCGTGGCGGAGCACGTTTTCGGTGAAGTCCATCAGGTCGCGGTGGTCCCAATACGCCGCGTAGAACTCCATCATCGTGAACTCGGGGTTGTGCCTGACCGAGATGCCTTCGTTGCGGAAATTGCGGTTGATCTCGAAGACTCGCTCGAAGCCGCCGACGACCAGTCGCTTGAGGTACAGCTCGGGCGCGATGCGCAGGAACATCTGCTGATCCAGCGCGTTGTGGTGGGTCGTGAACGGCTTGGCGTTGGCGCCTCCCGGGATCGGGTGCAGCATCGGCGTCTCGACTTCGAGAAAGCCGTGTTCGACCATGAAGTTGCGCATCGAGCTCACCGCCTTGCTGCGCGCCACGAACCGCGCGCGGGCATGTTCGTCGGTGATCAGGTCGACATAACGCTGGCGATACTTCTGCTCGGTGTCGGTCATGCCGTGAAACTTGTCCGGCAGCGGGCGCAGGCTCTTGGTCAGCAGGCGCACGACGGTTGCCCGCACCGACAACTCGCCGGCCTTGGTGCGAAAGAGCACCCCTTCGCAAGCCAGGATGTCGCCCAGGTCACCATGTTTGAAATCGTTCAGCGCCTGCTCGCCGACGTTGTCCAGCGTGACGTAGATCTGCAGCCGCCCGCTGGCGTCTTGCAGGGTGCCAAAAGCGGCCTTGCCCATAACGCGCTTGAGCATCAGGCGCCCGGCGATGGCCACCCGCAGCGCTTGCGGCTCGAGCTCTTCGTTGGCCACCTGGCCGTGGCGGTGGTGGAGGTCCGCGGCGTGGTGGGTCGGCTTGAAGTCGTTCGGGAAAGCAATGCCGCGGCGGCGGATCTGGCTAAGCTTTTCGCGCCGCTCCTGGATCAGCTTGTTTTCGTCGTGCGGCGCGGGGGCGACGTTCGGGGCTTCGCCGGCGGCGGGGGTGATCGATGGGATGGTCATCGCTAACTCGTTATGTTTGCGGCGATTTTAGGCGGTAGACGACGGCCGATCGCGCGCTGACGGTGGCCTCGACTCTTACAATCAAGATTGACCATTGAACTGGTGGCACGGGCCTGCCGCCGCACATGCGCATGATTGCTCCAGCCGCCGAAGTGGCCGATTTCCGCCAGCGTCCGATTCGTTTTGCGCTGATCGGCTGCGGGCGAATCGCCGCCAGCCATGTCGAAGCGATCAAAAAACACGCCGGGCGTGCCGAGTTGGTGGCGGTCTGCGACCGCAATCCCGCCGCGTTGGCCGACATCGCCGCGCGCACCGGTGCGCGCGCCTTCGACAATTTCGAGAGCCTGCTCGACGCCAAGATGGCTGATGTGGTGGTGCTCGCCACGCCGAGCGGGCTGCACCCGCGACAGGCGATCGCCGCGGCACGCAGCGGCCATCATGTGCTGTCCGAGAAGCCGATGGCCACCAAATGGGACGAGGCACTGTTGATGGTGCGCGAGTGTCGCGACGCCGGCATCAAGCTCTTTGTGGTCAAACAAAACCGGCTCAACGCGACGGTGCAGCTGCTCAAGCGCGCGATCGACGAGCACCGCTTCGGCCATATCCACATGGTCACGGTGAACGTCTTCTGGACCCGGCCGCAGCGCTACTACGACGACGCGCCCTGGCGCGGCCGCTGGGATCTGGACGGCGGCGCGTTCATGAACCAGGCCAGCCACTATGTCGACCTGGTCGACTGGCTGGTCGGCCCGGTCGACAACGTGCATGCCTACACCGCCACCCAGCTGCGCGATATCGAGGCCGAAGACAGCGGCGTGATGAGCCTGCGCCTGCGCTCCGGCGGCCTGGCGTCGATCAACGTGACCATGCTCACGCATGGCCAAAACCTCGAAGGCAGCATCACCGTGCTCGGTGAGCGCGGCACCGCGCGCATCGGCGGCGTCGCCGTCAACCGCATCGAACATTGGGCCTTCGATGAAACCCGGCCTGAAGACGCCGCGGTCAAGGACGCAAGTTACGCCGCGCCGTCGGTCTACGGTTATGGTCATCCGCTGTACTACGCCAATGTCATCGACACGCTGCGTGGTGACGCCCATGCCGAGGTCAACGGCTATGCCGGCCTGCGTTCGCTCGAAGTCATCATTGCCGCCTACCGCAGTGCCCGCGACGGCGTGCGTGTCGGCCTGCCGCTGGTGCATTGAAATGAGTTCGTGGCAACACGCTTCGGCGATCGTCGACGACGGTGCCCGCATTGGTGAGGGCAGCAAGATCTGGCACTTTGCGCATGTCTGCGCCGGGGCGCAGATCGGTGTCGGCTGCTCGCTCGGCCAGGGTGTCTATGTTGGTAACGACGTGGTGATCGGCAACAACGTGAAGATCCAGAACCATGTTTCGGTCTACGACGCGGTTACGCTCGAAGACGATGTTTTCTGCGGCCCGAGCATGGTCTTCACGAATGTCTACAACCCGCGCTCGGCGGTATCGCGCAAAAGCGATTACCGGCCGACGCTGGTGCGGCGTGGCGCCACGCTGGGGGCCAACTGCACGATCGTCTGCGGCTCGACAGTCGGCGAGTACGCCTTTGTCGGCGCCGGTGCGGTGGTCGCCGCCGACGTGCCGGCGTTTGCGCTGGTGGTCGGCGTGCCGGCGCGGCGCATCGGCTGGATGAGCGCCCATGGCGAGCGCCTGGACCTGCCCGTTTCGGGGCAGGCCGAGGCCACCTGCCGCGCCACTGGCGAGTCCTACCGGCTCGACGGCGACAGCTTGCAACGACAGGCCTGAATCGACAGACCTGAATCGACAGACGACAGCATGCAATTCACCGACCTGAAATCGCAGTACGCGACGCTCAAGACGTCGATCGACAGCCGCATCCAGCGGGTGCTCGACCATGGCCAGTACATCATGGGCCCCGAAGTCGCCGAACTCGAATCCGCACTCGCTGCGTTCACTGGTGCGCGACACTGCGTCACGGTGGCAAGCGGCACCGAGGCGCTGCTGATCGCGCTGATGGCGATCGACCTCAAGCCCGGCGACGAGGTCATCACCTCGCCATTCACTTTCGCGGCCACCGCCGAAGTCATCGTGCTGCTCGGGGGCAAGCCGGTGTTTGTCGACATCGAAGCAGATACCTGCAATATCGATGTCGCGCTGATCGAGGCCAAGATCACGCCGCGCACGCGGGCAATCATGCCGGTCAGCCTGTACGGCCAGGTTGCCGACATGGACGAGATCGAGGCCATCGCGGCGCGCCATGGCTTGACGGTGATCGAAGATGCGGCGCAGAGTTTTGGCGCCAACTACCGCGGGCGCAAGAGTTGCAACCTTGGCGGGCCGGCGGGCATCGGCTGCACGAGTTTTTTCCCGAGCAAGCCGCTGGGATGTTACGGCGATGGCGGGGCACTGTTCACCAACGACGACCGGCTCGCGCAGGCCGCGCGCGAGATCCGCGTGCATGGCCAGAGCGCGCGCTACACCCACACGCGGCTGGGGGTCGGCGGGCGCATGGACACGCTGCAATGTGCCGTCGTGCTCGGCAAGCTCGAGCGCTTCGGTTGGGAACTTCAGCGCCGCGCCGAACTGGGTGCGCGTTATGCCCGCTTGCTGGCCGGCATCGCCGGCGTGCAGATCGTTGCCGTGCGGCCTGACCGCAACAGCGTTTTTGGTCAGTACACGGTGCGCGTCGAGCAGCGCGCGGCCGTGCAGAAGGCGCTGGCAGCCGCCGGTGTGCCGACGGCGGTGCACTACCCGCGGCCTTTGCACCATCAGCCGGTGTATGCAGCTTATTGCTGCCCCGACTGTTGCCCACTCGCGGTGAAGGCCGCCGAGCAGGTGCTGAGCCTGCCGATGAGTGCCGACCTCACCGATGCCGACCAGGACCGCGTCGTGGCCGCGCTGGCGCAAGCGGTGACAGCTATCGTCGCGGTGGCATGACCGGTTTTCGGGCCTGCAACGCCTGCAACACCGCAGGCCCGCAGCCGCTCTTCGAACGCGATGATTTCAACATCGTGCAGTGCAGCGCCTGCGGCCTCGTGTATGTCGGCGAAGACCCGTCGACGATCGACTATGCGGCGCTCTACGACGAGAGCTATTACACCGGCGGCCAGAACGGCGCGTTTGCCGACTATGTCGGCCAGGCCGCTGGCCGGCGTGCTGCGGCGCGGCGCCGCTTGTGGACTTTGCGGCGGCTGAAGGCCCGCGGCCGCTTGCTCGATGTCGGCTGTGCGGCCGGGTTTTTTCTTGCCGAAGCGGCGCGGCACTTCGAAGTGCGTGGTGTCGAGCCGAGCACTTTTGCTGCGACTTTTGCGCGTGAAAAGCTGGGCCTCGATGTCTTCAACGGCACGCTGCATGACGCCGCCTTCGCCGCAGCCAGCTTCGACCTCATCACGCTGTGGGATGTCATCGAGCATGTGCCCGACCCGGCCGCGCTGCTGGTTGAAATCCGGCGCCTGCTCGCCCCCGGCGGGCATGTCGTGCTGACCACCGGCGATATCGACAGCGGCTACGCGCAGGCGCGCGGTGCGCGGTGGCATTTGCTGACCCCGCCCTGGCATTTGTATTTTTTCTCGCGCGCGACGCTGGCCACATTGGCCAAGCGCGCGGGCTTGACCGTCGAAGGCATCGCGGCACGCGGTGTTGCCGGCGACGGCGCCTGGGCGCGCAGCAAACCCGGCATCGTGCTCGACCATCTGCGCGGCCGCGGCGACATCCTGCAGGCCACGCTCGGGCATGCGGCCGGCGCCACGAGTACCGTCAGTGCCGCCGAGCCCAAGCATGCGGCGCCCGCCGCGGCCCAAGCGCGCGCCGCATCAGCGCAGACACCGTGAACGCGGATGGACAGCATTCGTCGCGGCGCGATGATCAACTTGGCGACGCGGCTGTTCGCGGTCGCGCTGGGCCTGTTGATCACGCTCTACACCGCGCGTTTGGGCCCCGCGCAGCAGGGCGCGTTTGCGCTGTTCACGGCGGTCGAAGCAGTGCTGCTGGCGCTGACCTCGGGCTTCGGCGTCGCGATCGCGCGGCGCATCTCGCACCATGGCCAGCCGCCGGCCGGGCTGGTCGGCGCGGCAGTCGTTGTCTGTGTGCTGCTCGGTCTGTTGACCGCCGCGGCGCTGATCCTGCTCGCCGGCACGCCGCTGGGCACCGCCCCGGGTTACGACCAACTCTGGCTGCTCGCTTTTGCCGCGCCGCTGCTTTTTGTGACGCCCAACCTCGCCGGCCTGTGGCTTGGCAGCGCGCGCATGGCGGGCCTGGCGCGATTGACGGTGGCCGCGCCGCTGTTGACGCTGGCCGGCATCGCGCTGGCCGCAGCGTTGGGCCAGCCGCCGGCGCTGATGACGGTCCTTTTGGCCTGGGTTGCGGCGCGCCTGATCGTCGCACTCGGCGCGCTTGTCGCCAGCGCGCGTGCCGGCTGGATCGGCCGGCCCGATCTGCCGCTGTTGTCGACGCAGGCGCGTTTTGTCATCGTCATCGGCCTGACCAACCTCGTCGGCTTGCTCAACTACAAGGTCGACCTGTTTTTGGTCGAACGTTTTCTCGGCTTGGGCCCGACCGGTGTCTATTCGATCGCGGTGATGGTCGCCGAGTTGTTGTGGCTGGTGTCGTCGTCGGTGACGACCGCGGCCTACGCTCATATCGGCACGCCCGACGCCACCGAGGCCAGCCGCATCACCGTGCGCGCGGTGCATGCCAGCGTGTTGTTGCTGACGGCCTTGTGCCCGGCGCTGTGGCTTGGCGCAGCGCTTGTCGTGCCGTGGTTGCTCGGGCCGGCGTACACGCCGTCGCTGCTGGCGCTGGCGGTGCTGCTGCCGGGTGTGGCGGTGTATGGCGGCGCCTCGGCGCTGTCGGCCTGGTTCACCAACCATGCCGGCCGGCCGGCGGTGCCGGCGCTGCTGGCTGGCGTCTCGCTGCTGATCAATATCGGCGTCTCGCTGATCATGATTCCGCGCCTGGGGATGATCGGCGGCGCGCTGGCGACGACGCTGTCTTATCTGGTCGCAGTGGCGCTCGGTGTCGTGCTCTTTGCACGCGCCTCCGGCACGCCGCTGCGCGCCCTGGCCAAACCCGACTGGCCGGCGCTGATGGCCGATGCGCAGCGGCTGCGCCGGGCCGTCGCGCCGGCGCGAAAGTGACCTGATGCGCGCCTGGCTCAACCTGCTGCGCCGCCGCGTCGTCAACGCGCTGCTCTTTCGGCGTGTCTTCGGCGAGCGCTCGCAGAGCCGCTGGCTGCCAAATACGCGCATCTCGCCGTCGACCTGCATCGAAAGTGCGGGCCGCCTCACGCTGGCCGACCACGTCTACATCGGCCCCTTCAACTGGATCGAAGCCAGCGGCGGCGTGACCATCGACGAAGGGGTGCAGATCACCAGCCATGTCGTCATCACCACGCACAGTTCGCACCGCGCGATGCGCCTGCTCGGGCGCGAATATGTGCAGTGGGCGGGCGACAAACCGGGCTGGATTTCTGGGCCGGTGCACATCGGCGCGTACAGCTTCATCGGCCCGCATTCACTGATCGAAGCCAACAGCAGACTCGGCCGCGGCACGCTGGTCTGCGCCGGCAGTTTTGTGCGTGGCGAATTCCCTGACTTCTGCGTGCTCGAAGGCCGGCCGGCGCGGGTGATCGGCGATACACGGCGCAGCGACGAGGCCCTGCTCGCGGCGCTGGCCGAAACCCACCCCGAATTGCGCGCGCACCGCGCGTTGTGGGCCGACGCTCGGGCGCGCTGAAAAATGAGGCTCGTGCTGGTCGGCGACGGCAACAGCCCGCACCTGCTGAAATGGGCCCGCGCACTGGCGCCCCGGGTCGAGTTGTGGGCGGTATCGAGCCGCGGTTTTGACGCCGGCTTCGACGCCGTGTTGCCGGCCTCGCGCCGCCTGGCGTTGAATACATCGCCGCGGTTTGCCGGCGGCAATTTCGGCCTGCTCAAAAGCGCGCCAAAGCTGTGGTGGTGGTTGCGCCGCGTGCAGCCCGACTGGTTGCACGCCCACTACCTGACCTCGCATGGCACGCTGGCGTGGTTGATGCGCGGGGCGGGTATTCAAGCGCGCATCGCGGGGTCGGCCTGGGGATCGGACGTCCTCGTCACGCCGCGCACCAGCCGCTTGATGCGCTGGCTCACGCGGCGTGTGCTGCGCGCCTGCACGCTGACGACGAGCGACTCGCACGACATGGCCGCGCGCATGGTCGAACTTGGCGCGGCCGAGGTGATGGTTTTTCCGTTCGGCCTGGAAGCCTTGCCGCCGCTGCCGGGTACCAAAAACGACCCCAAAGACGACGCGCTTTTTTTTGCCAACCGCGGCCTGGAGCCGATCTACGCGCCAGACCGGGTCATCGATGTTTTTGCGGCCATCGCCGCCGGTTGGCCGCAGGCGCGTTTGATCGTCGCCAACAGCGGCTCTTTGCTGCCGGCGTTGCAAGCGCAGGTGCAGCAACTCGGGCTGGGCGATCGTGTGCAGTTCACCGGCCGGGTCGACGCCGCCACGCAGGCCGGGCTGTACGCCCAAGCGCGCTGGTATTTGAGCCTGCCGCGCAGCGATTCGGTTTCGGTCTCGCTGATCGAGGCGATGGCCCAGGGCTGCATCCCGATCGTGTCCGACCTCGCCGCCAACCGCGAGTTGATCGAGTCGCGGCGCAACGGCATCGTGCTGACGGAAGGCGAGCGCCCGTCTGCGGCGCAACTGCAAACGCAACTGGAAACGCTACTGCCCCAGGCCGACAGCATCGCCGCACAGAACCGCGCCTGGGTGGCCGAGCACGCGATGTTCCCGGCTGCGGTCGAGCGCTTTGTGCAGAGGCTGGAGTTGCTGTCGGTGCCGGGGTCGACACAAGCCCCCACAAAACCGCCGCGATGAACATCCTGCTCATCAACCACTACGCCGGCACCCCGGCGCTGGGCATGGAGTACCGGCCGTATTACCTGGCGCGTGAATGGGTGCGCGCCGGCCATCGTGTGCAGGTGCTGGCGGCAAATTTTTCGCATGTGCGCAGCGAGCAGCCCGCGGCCGGCGACGAGGTCATCGACGGCATTCACTACGCCTGGTTGCCGACACCGGCGTACCGCGGCAACGGCTTTAGCCGGCTGAAAAACATCCTGTCCTTCTTGAGCCAGGTCGCGGCGCTGACACCGCGACTGGTGGCCGAGTTCAAGCCCGATATCGTGATCTCGTCGAGCACCTACCCGATGGACCATTGGGTCGCGCGGCGCATCGCGCGCGCGGCAGGCGCCAAGCTGGTCCACGAAGTGCACGACCTGTGGCCGCTGTCGCTGATCGAACTCGCCGGCCTGTCGAGCTGGCACCCGCTGGTGCTGGTCTGCGGCTCGGCAGAACGGGCCGCCTATCGGCACAGCGACGTCGTTGTTTCGATGCTGCCCAAGGTCCACGATCACATGGCCCGGCGTGGTCTCGATCTGCAAAAGCTGACCATCGTGCCCAACGGCATCAGCCCCGATGAGTGGCGTGATGTCTGGCCCGACGACCGCAGCGGCGTCAAACCCGAGCCGCTGCGCGTCGATGTAGAAGAGGCCATCGACGCTGCCCGGCGCAGCGGCGCAGTGGTGGTCGCCTACGCCGGGTCGATGGGCGCGCCGAACGCGCTGGACACGCTGCTCGACGCCGCCGCTTTGCTGCGCGACAAGAAGATCCACATCGTGCTCGTCGGCGATGGCCACGAGCGCGAGCGCCTGGTGCGGCGCGTCGCCGACGAAGCGCTCGCCAAGGTGACGCTGCTGCCGCCGATCCCCAAAGCGCAGATCCCGAGCTTCTTGCGCGCGATCGATATCGCCTATATCGGCTGGCTGCCGATGCCGATCTACCGCTTCGGCATCGCGCCCAACAAGCTGATGGACTACATGATGGCCGCGCGGCCGGTGGTGCATTCGGTTGCCGCCGGCAACGACCCGGTGGCCGAAGCCGGCTGTGGACTCACCGTGGCGCCGGGCGCGCCTGAAGAGGTCGCCCGCGCTTTGAGCCAGCTCGCCGCGCTGACGCCCAAGCAGCGGCGTGTTTTTGGCGACAAGGGGCGGGCTTATGTGCTCGCTCAACATGCTTATCCGGTACTCGCCAAACGGTTTCTCGATGCCGTCGGGGTGCGGTGATGAACGAACACGAACACGAACCCGTCTCCGTACCGACCTCGGCCGGGCGCAGCGAAGTCGCCGCGGTGGTCGAACGTTACGCACGCCGCACCGAGCCCGGCCGCTATGCGATGACCCAGCCGGACGTCTGGATGACGGTGCAGGAGCGGCAACGCCAGATGCTGCGGCTGTTTCGCCGCCTGGGCTGGGCCGACTTGTCGCAGCGCAGCGTGGTCGAGATCGGCTGTGGTGCCGGCGACAACCTGCTCGAGCTGCTGCGCATGGGCTTCGCACCGCAGCACCTGACCGGCATCGAGCTGCTGCCAGAACGTTTCGCGCTGGCGCGCCAGCGGCTGCCCGCGGCGGTGACGCTGATCGAGGGCGATGCGTCGCTGGCCGTGTTGCCGGCGGCGCACGCCGACATCGTCTTTCAGTCGACGGTTTTTTCGTCGCTGCTCGACGCCGCCTTCCAGAGCCAACTCGCAGACACGATGTGGCGCTGGGTGCGGCCCGGCGGTGGTGTGCTCTGGTACGACCTGGCGCGTGACAATCCGCTGAACCGCGATGTGCGCGGCGTGCCGGCGCGGCGGATAGAAGCGCTGTTCCCCGAAGGCCGGCAGGTCTTGCAGCGTGTCACGCTGGCGCCACCGCTGGCGCGCAGACTGTGCCGCGTGCACCCGGGGCTTTACAACTTCTTCAACCTGCTCCCGGTGTTGCGCACCCATTTGCTGGCGTGGGTCGGCAAACCCCTTTTGGCGCCGCAGCGCGGCAGCACGGAGCAAACAACACCATGAAGATCACGATCATCGGTACCGGTTATGTCGGCCTCGTCACCGGCGCCTGCCTGGCGGAAATGGGCAACCATGTGCTCTGCCTGGACGTCAATGCCGACAAGGTCGCGCAGCTCAACGCCGGCGGCATCCCGATCCACGAACCCGGCCTTGACGAACTGGTGCTGCGCAACCGGCAGGCCAACCGCCTTGAGTTCAGCACCGACGCCGACGCCGCGGTGCGGCACGGCACGATCATCTTCATCGCGGTGGGCACGCCGCCCGACGAAGACGGCTCTGCCGACCTGCGCCATGTGCTCGCCGCCGCGCGCACGGTGGGCGAGCGCATGACCGACTACAAGCTGGTGGTCGACAAGAGCACCGTGCCGGTGGGCACTGGCGACCGCGTCGAGGCGATGATTCGCGACTGCCTGAAAGCACGCGGATCGACGCTCGAATTTGCGGTCGCGTCGAACCCGGAGTTTCTGAAGGAGGGCGCTGCGGTGGCCGACTTCATGCGCCCCGACCGCATCGTCGTCGGCTCCGACGACGACCGCTGCGTGCTGCTCTTGCGTGCGCTCTACGCGCCCTTCACGCGCAACCGCGAGCGCCTGATGATCATGGACCGGCGCAGCGCCGAATTCACCAAATACGCCGCCAACGCGATGCTGGCCACGCGCATCAGCTTCATGAACGAGCTCGCGCTGCTGGCGCAGAAACTCGGCGCCGATATCGAACTCGTGCGCCAGGGTATCGGCAGCGACCCGCGCATCGGCTTGCAGTTTTTGTACGCCGGCGCCGGTTACGGCGGATCGTGTTTCCCGAAAGACGTGCAGGCGCTGTGCCACATGGGCGAACAGGCCGGGCAGCCGCTGGCGCTGCTGGCGGCGGTCGAGCGAGTCAACCAGCGCCAGAAACGATTGCTCGGCGAACGGGTGCAGCAGCGCTTCAACGGCGACCTGACGGGCCGGCACATCGCGCTCTGGGGTCTGGCCTTCAAACCCGGCACCGACGATATGCGCGAAGCACCGAGCCGCGTGCTCGTCGAGCAACTGCTGCGAGCCGGCGCCACCGTCTGCGCTTACGATCCGGTGGCGGTCGACGAAGCGCGGCGGGTCTTTGGCGACATGGCGGGCCTGGGGTACGCGGCGTCGGCCGCGGATGCGCTGCGCGGTGCCGATGCGCTGGTCATCGCCACCGAGTGGCGCGAATTCAAGAGCCCGGACTTCGACCTGATCCGTGAGCAGCTCAAACAACCGTTGCTCTTCGACGGGCGCAACCTCTTCGAGCCGGCGTTGATGCAGACGCTGGGCATCGAGTACCACGGCATCGGCCGCGGCCTGGCCTGACCGCGTTGGCCGCATTGGCCGCGTTTGAAAGTGACATCGATCGATGAGTGAGAACAAATTGCCGCCGTCAAGCCCGCCGCCCACGCTGCCGTTCCTCCCGTTTGCGCTGCCCGATATCGGCGAAGAAGAAATCGCCGAGGTCGTCGACACGCTGCGATCGGGCTGGGTCACCACCGGCCCCAAGGCAAAACGTTTCGAGACCGAGTTTGCGGCCTTCCTTGGCGACCCAAGCCTGCACTGCATCGCCGTCAACTCGGCCACTGCGGGCTTGCACCTGGCGCTCGAAGCGTTGGGCATCGGCCCCGGCGACGAGGTCATCACGACGACCCACACCTTCACCGCCACTGCTGAGGTGGTGCGTTATCTCGGCGCCGATGTCAAGCTCGTCGATATCGACCCGGCGACGCTGAACATCGACGCCGCAGCGATCGAAGCCGCGATCGGCCCCAAGACCAAAGCCATCATCCCGGTGCACTACGCCGGCCTGGCCGCGGACATGCCGGCGATCCTGGCGATCGCCAAAAAACACGGCCTGAAGGTCGTCGAAGATGCCGCACATGCGCTGCCCAGCACAAGTGGTGGCACGAGCGGTGGCGCAATGATCGGCACGCTGGCCAGCGACGCCACGGTGTTCAGCTTTTATGCCAACAAGACCATCACCACCGGCGAAGGCGGCATGCTGGTGACGCGTGACGACGCCGTGGCCGCGCGCGCCAAGGTCATGCGCCTGCATGGCATCAGCCGCGACGCCTTCGACCGCTTCAGCGCCAAGGTGCCGAGCTGGTACTACGAAATCGTCGCGCCGGGTTTCAAATACAACCTGACCGATATCGCGGCCGCGCTCGGTTTGCAGCAGTTGAAAAAGGCGCATCGATTCCAGCAAGAGCGCCAGGCCATTGCCCGCGCCTACGACGCTGCACTGGCCGGTCTGCCGTTGCAGCTGCCCGCGGGGCCGCGGCAGGGCAGCGCACATTCCTGGCATCTCTACGTCGTGCGTCTTGACGACAGCACGCCGGCGCAGCGCGACGCAGTCATCGAACATCTCTACGCCCGTGGCATCGGTTGCAGCGTGCACTACGTGCCGCTGCATCTGCAACCCTATTGGCGCGACCGCTACGCGCTGAAGCCGGCGGCCTTCCCGCGCAGCCAGCATGCCTACGAGCGCCTGATCAGCCTGCCGATGTATTCGCGCATGCAGGCCGCCGACACCGAGCGTGTGGCCGCGGCGCTGCGCGAGGTGCTCAAGCCGGCGTGATCAGACGAGCCTTTGGCAGCGTCATCGCGGCGGACGGCTGCGTGCGGCGCGGGCGGGGATCCCGGTGGTGGCCATCACCAGGCCCCGCCAATCAGGCCACGACCGACTTTGGTCCGTCTGGCAACAGGCCGACACTCGAATCGGAAAACAGGAACTGGCGAAACATGAGGGGTGAATTAACCGACGTACCCGGCTACCTGGCGCTGTACATGCGGGCCAGAATCTCGCGGATCGGTAGTGGCTCGAGGTGGCCGATCGTCTGGAACAGTGCCGAAGGGTCGCCCTTGAGTTCGAGGATGTCGTCTTTTCGCACGAGCGCGGAATCAACCTCCACACGCGGGCTGTGACCAGAGATCTGCGCCATCGTGCGCAGTATCTCGGCGACGGACGTGCTGCGGCCGGAGCAGATGTTCACCGTCAGGCTGCGTGCGCCGGAGCTCAGCAGCCGGCGGTACGCCTCGCAGACCACCGAGATATCCGAGAAGTCCCGGGCAACCTGGGTGTTTCCCAGCTTGATCACGGCATCGCGTCGCCGATGGCTTGCCACGATCTTCGGCACGAGGAACGACTCGGCCTGACCAGGGCCGGTGTAGTTGAACGGCCGTGTCATGACGATCGGCAGGCGATCGAACCACTTGCGCACCAGCAACTCCATCGTGGCCTTGCTCAGTGCATAGTGGTTCATCGGCCGTGCCGGTGCCGACTCGGTGAGCGTTGGCGTCTCGGCGTTGCCGTAGATGTTGGCGCTGCTCGCGATCAGCACTTTGGCAGGCACCAACTGTGCGCGGTCGATCGCTTCAAGCAAGGATTCCGTGCCGAGGACATTGACGCGGTAGAAGCTCAAGGGATCGCCGACGACGTGTGACAAGGCGGCCAGATGAACCACGTGCGTCGGCTGGTGCTCTTGCAGCCACTGCGTGATCGCGGGCGTGTCGGCCAGGTCGATGTCCAGGGTCGGCACGCCCACGCCTTCGGCCGCCAGGCCCAGGCCGATCACAGACCAGCCGCTGTCGATCAGCGCCTTCGCCAGGTGGCGGCCAGTGAAGCCGCCAACGCCGGTGATCAGGACGCGTGGCTGCTCAGAAGGAGACGCCATGTTCGACCCGTCGCAGATCGGCCTTGATCATTTGCTCGCAGAGCTGTTCCAGCGTGGTCGTGGCGCTCCAGCCGAGGTGTGACTTGGCAAGCGCCGCATCGCCAATCAGGAGTTCGACTTCTGCCGGCCGGTAGAACTTGGGATTGATGCGCACGCGGGTCTTGCCGTTCTTCACATCGACGGCGGTTTCGCCTTCAGCCTTGCCGCGCCATTCGATCGGCATGCCGGCACACTGAAAACTCATCTGGATGAAGGCCCTGACCGATTCGGTGCGCCCGGTGGCCAGCACAAACGTGCCAGGCTCATCGATCTGCAGCATCTGGTACATGCCGCGGACATACTCTTTTGCGAAGCCCCAATCGCGCCGGGCATCCAGGTTGCCGATTTCAAGCGATTCTTGTTTGCCCAGGGCGATGCGTGCCACCGCATCGGTGATCTTTCGCGTCACGAACTCCTTGCCGCGCAACGGCGACTCGTGATTGAAGAGGATGCCGCTGGCGCCGAAAATACCGTAGGACTCGCGGTAGTTGATCGTCATCCAGTGGGCATAGAGTTTTGCGACACCGTAGGGGCTGCGCGGATAAAAGCGGGTGTTCTCGGATTGCGGCACCTCCTGCACGAGCCCGAACATTTCGGAGGTGGATGCCTGGTAGAACCTGATTTTCGGGTTGGCCAGCCGGATCGCTTCGAGCAGGTGCACGGCCCCCAGGCCGGTGATGTGGGTCGTCGTGACCGGTTGATCGAAAGAGACACCCACAAAACTCTGCGCAGCGAGGTTATAGATTTCGTCTGGGGCGCAGCGCTCAACGATGCGCAGGGTCGAGCCCTGATCCGTCAGGTCGTACTCGACGAGTTCAAGGTTTGGGTCAGCGAGCACACCCAGCTCTTCGAGCCGCCAGAAATTGACCGAGCTGGTGCGGCGAAACGTGCCGAAGACCTTGTAGCCCTCAGCCAGCAGCAACTCCGTCAGGTACGCGCCATCCTGGCCGGTGATGCCAGTGACGAGCGCGGTCTTTTTGGTCGAACCCGTTGGCGTGGTGGTGTTGTTCATCGGCGCGGATGTGATTGGCTGTTGGGGTGCCAGGGGCATCTGGCGATGCGCGCTCACCGGAAGCGGGCGCTTTGGACGTCGAGTGCGATCGCCGCAGGGCCAGCGCGTCCCAGCGAAACCGACAAACCGGCACCGCACAGATCAGCGCATCTCAGCCGGACTGGCCAGCCGTGGCTGGTGCCGAAGTGTAGCTGGCGGTGATCTGCGCCGGCTCATCCCAAGACGATGGTCGGTGCCGCTGGCCGCGCTCCAGACGCCGGCGTTGCAATGGCCACGCCCTCATAGAATCCCCGCCATGGTTCGGTCCCTCTTCGTACTTGGCGTCCTTGCGCCCCTGCCGCTGCAAGCACAGGCCACCTTCAATCCGGGGTTGGGGCTGGTGATGCTTCAGAGCCTGAGCACTGCGGGTCTGGAGGTTCGGCCATCGCGGCCCTGATCGCGATGCTGTCGGTATGTCAATGCTGAGCGCCGAAGGCCCGCGCTGTACGCCCGCAGCGCCGGGCGGAGTCGAGCCCCCCCGATGATCAAGCGGGCCATCGATATCACCGCATCGGCGCTCGGCCTGGTGCTGCTGTCGCCGCTGCTGCTGATCACGGCAATCGCGATCAAGCTCGATTCACCCGGGCCGGTGATGTTCCGCCAGGTGCGGGTCGGCCGCCATGGGCAGGAATTCAGGATCTTCAAGTTCCGCACCATGCGCCATGTGCAGGCTGCCGGCGGGCCGCAAATCACCGCCGACGGCGATGCCCGCATCACCCGCGTCGGCGCCTACCTGCGGCGCTGGAAGCTCGATGAGTTGCCGCAGCTCGTCGACGTGCTGCGCGGCGCGATGAGCCTGGTCGGGCCGCGGCCCGAGGTGCCGCGCTATGTGGCGATGTACACCCCGACGCAGCGCGCCCGCTTGCTCAGCGTGCGCCCGGGGTTGACCGACTTTGCATCGTTGCGCTACCGAAGTGAAAGCGAGATGCTGGCCCGCGCCGTCGACCCTGAGCGCGAGTATGTCGATGTCATCATGCCCGACAAGTTGCGCGTCGCCGCCAACGCGGTCGAACACGCTTCGGTGACGTCCGACCTGCGGGCGCTCGGGCTGACGCTGCGCCTGGTCGTCCCCCGCCCAGCGCCACTGCGAAAGGTGCACCGCATGTTGTCGAACACCCGCTTCTGGACCGCCGTCGAGGCCCGCATGCAGGCCACCGCAGGCAGCCACCGTGCGGCGGCGATGCTCATCGATGCCGCGGTGGTGCTGCTTTGTTGGCACATCACCTACCTGTTCCGGCTTGGCTTCGAGCGCTGGCAGCCTGGTCGGCCCTGGTACGACGATTGGGTCTCGCTTGGGGTCATCGCCGCGTACCTGCTTTTTCTCTGGCTGACCGGCGCCCGCAACGCGCTCTGGCGCTATTTTGCTTTTGACGATTTCCGCCGGCTGGCGCTGGCCTGCGTGCTGGCTGGTCTGGTCAGCGCGGTGGCCGTGCTGCTGGCACAACTTGTCGGCGTCGCGCGAGCGGTGCTCGTGCTGCATCCGCTGTTCACGCTCTTCGGGTTGACGCTGGCGCGCATGCTCTGGCGCATGTTGTGGGAGCACGCCCACGCGCTGGCGTCGGGCGACGACGGTGAGCGCCGCTATGCCATCGTGCTCGGTTCCGGCGAGACCGCGCGCCGGCTCATCGCCGGCATGCACGAACGCCACGGCTGGACGATGCTGATGCTGCTCGACGATGACCCGGCAATGCAGGGGCTGCGCATCGCGGGGGTGCCGGTGCGTGGCGGTCTGGATCGCTTGCGCGAGCCGGCGCTCACGGCCGGCGCGAGTCATGTCATCGTCGCGGTGGATGTCGCCGACGCCCAATTGCGTGACCGCGCAGTCGCCATTGCGGCGGCCTGCGGCTTGCCCGTGTTGTCGGTGCCGGCGGTTGGCGATTTGCGGCCCGAAGGCTCGCTGAACGGCGTGCAGCCGGGGCGACGCGCTTGAGATCGGCCCTCGGCTCGCTGTATCTCGCAGCGCTGCTGTCGTTCGGGGCCGGCCTGTTGCGCGATGCCATCCTGGTGCGGCAGGTCGACAACTACGTTGCAATCTTCGGCGCCATGTATGCCGTCAACGTCGCCGCTGGCTTCGCCGTCAACGCCGTGACGCTAGGCGCCGGGTACGAGCGCGGCGCGCGGCGCTTATGGGCACTGACAAGTCTCAGTGCGCTGCTGTTTCTGCTGCTCGCCGGACTGTGGAAGCCGATTGGAGCGAGCCTGCTCTGGTGGTGCCTGCCGGTCCCGCTGCTTTATGTCGTGGGCGCGCGCGCATCTCGGCGCCTTGTCGACCGTGGCCAGGTCCTGGTCGGTCGACTGCGCGACGGCCTGTCGAGTCTGGTCATGGCGCTGCTGCTTTTGCTGGGTACCGAGACTCCGGCGTTTGCGCTCTCGGTGTTCGCGGGTACGGCTGCCATCGTGCTCGCGCACCGACATCTGCACGGTGGCGATGTCGCTGCGGCATCGTCGGTGCGGGCGTTTCGGTGGAGCGACCATCTTTCCACCATCGTCTTCGCCAACCTGGCCACGGTGCTGATCAACGTTTGGGCGATGCATGCCAACGGACTGGCCGGCGAGGTGTTCGGCGTGCCCGCTGCGGTGGCGGTGCGGATCGCACTGTACGCATTTCAAGTGCTGTCGCTGCCATCGGTGCTGGTGTCGCGCATGCCGATGCCCAAATCGAGCCCAATGATTGCGCGCTTGATCGCTGTGCTGGCGGCGGGTGGCACACTCGCGGCGATGGCCTTGCCGCTGGGTCCGGCATTGATCGCTGTGCCCTTGATGGCGCTCGTCACGCTGTATGCGGCCGTGGCGGCGATGCACCTAAATCCGGCTTCCTGATGCACCCGCTCGATCCCGCACTCACCACAACGCCGCAGCACAGACGCGCCAGCGACGCGTTGGGCGCCAGCATCTTGATTGGCGTGCCGCTGCTCGGCTACGCCAACGGGCTTGGGTTCGGTGTCAATGTGACGCTTGGCGCCAGCTTGCTCGCGATGGCGGTCTACGCCCTGCTGCCGGTGGCCTGGTCGACACGGCATCCGGTTGGCGAATCGAGCGTAGCGGTAGTGGTTTTTGCCGCCGCGTGTTCGCTGTCGGTGCTGATGTCTCTGCCGGCCCTGGGCAGTGTGCCGATCGCCTACGCGATGCACACCCTGGTCTTGATCGTGCTGTGCCCGCTGGCATTTTTTGTCGGGCGCAGATTTGCGTTGACCAGCAACGGCCCGTCGATGGCGAGGCTGTTCCGCGTGTCGTTGGCGCTGGCGGTCCTGTTCGTGGTCGCGCGCCTGCTCTGGCCCGACATCATTTCCGACGACGAGATTGGCAAGGGCAGCTACTACCAGTACGTCGGCGACACCCTGGCGATAGCGGCGCTGCTCGCATACGCCAGCGGTGATCGAGCGCGGTTTCATTGGCCCTGGCTGCTGGTGCTGCCGCTGCTGGTGCTGGTCGGCTCACGGGCCTCCTTTGCGGCCTACGGCACTGCGCTGCTGGTCACCACGATGTGGCGCCCGGTGCTGCTGCTCGGTGCGGGTTCGGCGGGCGCGATCGTGGCCCTGGGCGACCGTCTGGCCGAACTCGTGCCGGATTTTTACGAGGTCTCCCGGGTGGTGACGTCGCTGGCGATCACCCTCATCGAAGGGCACGAAGACGCCAGTCTCGGTGAGCGTCGCGACTTCAACGCGCAGGCGCTGGCGACGATAGCCGAGAAGCCGTTTCTGGGCCGCTATGGCTACGACTGGATACTCAACGGATACGTTGGGGGCCACGCACATTCGGCGATTGACGTCTGGGCGCAGTTTGGCGTGCTGGCGCTGCTCGCCTTCGTCGCGGCCGTGACCTTAAGCCCCCTGAGTTACCTGGTGGCGCGCTTGGCGCGGCGTTCGCCAGTTGACGAAGGACGCCAATTTGCGCTGCTGCCGATGCTGCTGTTTTTAGTCATCCTGTTCGCATTCTTTCGCCATCCGGAAAGTGTGCCGCTGTTCTTTGGCATCGGCACGCTGGCTGGCCTGTCGGTGATCGGCCGCTCGAGGTTGATCCGAGAGTGAGCCGAAAGTGAGCCTCGCTGCGGCGAGCCCTGACGCGAGCAAGTGGAATGCGCAGATCGTCGAGCTGCGCGCTTGGGCGGTGGCAGCGATCGTGCTCTTTCACTTCGGGGTGCCGGGTTTTGGCGCCGGGTTCCTCGGCGTCGACGTGTTTTTTGTCGTCTCCGGCTTCCTGATGGCCGAGCGCGTCGTGCCGCTGGTCATGGCTGGGAGGTTCGCGCTGACCCCGTTCTTGCTGGCGCGGGCGCGCCGAACGATCCCGGCGCTGGTGTTGGCGATTGCGACGTTGCTGGTCCTCGGATGGTTTTTTTTGCCGCCATCGGAGTTTCGCCGGCTGGCCAAACATGCCGCAGCGTCGGCGTCCTTGCTGTCCAACCACGTCTACCTGATTGAAGGCGGGTACTTCGACGTCGACGCGGCGCAAAAGTGGCTTCTGCACACCTGGTCGTTGGCCGTCGAGTGGCAGTTCTACCTGCTCTTTCCGCTGCTGGTGTTGGGCGCCTCGAGCCTGTTGCGGCGGCGGCGTTGGGTCTGGGGCAGCTTGGGCGTGATCGCGCTGCTTTCGGCGCTGCGCTTCCTGCAACTGTGCTCCGAGACCTGTGACCGGGCCTACTTTGGCCTGGATACCCGGCTCTGGCAGCCCTTGACCGGCGTGCTGGCGTACGCCCTCGTCGAGCGATTCGCCGGGTCGCGTCGAGGGTCGAGCGTGGCTGCGGCCTGCGGGCTGTGTTTGCTGGTCCTGGCGATGGTCTTGGGCGCCCTGCCAACGGGCGTGGTCACACCGCCGCGGTGGCTGCCGCATGCCGCAGCGGCATTTGGTGCAGCGTTGTGTCTGGTCTCCAGCCGATACGGACGCGCTGCACCGCTGCTGGGGACGGGCTGGTTGGGCGAGGCATCCTACGGCTTGTACATCTGGCACTGGCCGCTGGTCGTCGGTCTGGGGTGGCTTGAACTCGGAGCCGACAGGTGGTGGGTCGCCGCCGGTCTGCTGGCCAGCGTTGCGCTCGGTGTTGCATCGGCGCGCTGGGTTGAACGGGGCGCGCAGTCGCGGCTCAAGCAGCTGCCGGCTCGGATCCAGGTCGCGTGGCTCGCCGGTTTGCCGGGCTTGTTGTTCGGACTCGCCTGCGTGGTCTACGTCGCCGACGGCTTGCCGTCTCGGGTCGGCCCGGCTGTGCTGGCAATGGAGGCGGCCGCGCGTGACACCAATCCGCGTCGCGACGAATGTTTCCTGTCCAGTGACCGCCCGCTGCAACTGCCCGCGTGCCGGTTTGGCGGCCCCGGCCCGATCGGCGCGGTGCTGATCGGGGACAGCCACGCCGACGCGGTGGTCGGCGCCCTGGGGCGGGTGGCTGGCGCCCACGGCAGCAGCATCGTCTTCCATGGCTACAGCGGCTGCCCGCCGGTGACGGCGGCGCGCCGGCTCGATCGCCCAGAAAACCGATGTGACGATTTTGTCGAAGCTGCCGCCCGCGAGATGGCCAAGCTGCCGCAGGCGGTGCCGGTGGTCCTGGTTGCGCGATGGACGGTCTACCTTGACGGCTACCTCGACCGCCGGGTCGCGGTGCAGCCCCTGGTCGATGTCGGCCCCGCTGGAAAGGCGAGCCAGCGGCGCGAGCGCTACCTGCAGGCGCTGGTCGACACGATGTGCCAGCACAGCCGAGCGCGACCTGTCTATGCGTTGATGCCGGTGCCCGAGATGCCTCAGTCGGTGCCGCAGCGCATGGCGCGGTCGAGCCTGCTCGGAGATGTAGTCGTCGCCCCGACGGTGTCGCGTGATCAGCATGACCTGCGCCACGCCGCGGTGCATGCCGCGTTCGCGCGCGCCAGCGTCGAGTGTGGCGTGCACCTGCTCGACCCGCGGCCGCTGTTGTGTGTCGGCGGCCGTTGCACATCGACCGTCGAGGGTCGCGCGATCTACTACGACGACCACCATCTCAGCGAGGCGGGCAATCACCTGCTCGAACCGCTGTTTGGCAGCGTCTTCAATCACACGCGATAAGTGCCCGAGTCGGCTGCCGGCCAGCGCAGCGCAGCGCGGTAGAATAAGGGATTGCCCCCATACCGACGCCTTGCCGGTGGGCCTTGTTTAACCCGCGAGTGCCCCGGCTCCAGCCACGATTCCCGCGGGAGCGTCCTGGTGGCGGCCTCCAGATTCAAACGCATGTTCCGTATCCGCCGCTCAGGGTGTCATCGCGCCGCCGCGCAGTTCACCGCGGGCACATCGATCCCGCACCAAGGCGGCGCTCGATGAACATTTGGTTGGTCACGGTCGGTGAGCCACTGCCCACCGACGACGGATCGCCGCGCTTGCTGCGCGCTGGAATCCTGGCCGATCTGCTGTCTCGTCGGGGTCATCGAGTGCACTGGTGGTCGTCGTCATTCGACCATCAGCTCAAGCGTCAGCGGGCCGACGCGTACACACGCATCGACTACCAGCCCAACGCGACGCTGCATCTCCTGCCGGGACGCGCCTACGACCACAACCTCAGTTTCGCTCGCATCGGCAACCATCGCGACAACGCCGCTGCCTTTGCAACCCACGCCCGGCAGTTGAACGAGCGACCGGATGTCATCCTGAGTTCGTATCCGACGATCGAACTCTGTCGGGCCGCGGTGGCCTACGGCAACGAACAAAATGTGCCCGTCGTGCTCGACGTCCGCGACCTCTGGCCGGACGTCTTCGAGCGCCTTGCCCCCGACTATCTTCGCCCGCTCGCGCACCTGGTTCTCGCACCGATGCGACGCCAGGCACGACGCGCGCTGTCCGGGGCGGACGCCGTCGCCGGGATCACCCGCGAGTTTGTCGACTGGGGGTGTGCGATCGCCGGCCGCAAGGCGGCGTCGCTCGACCGAGCGTTCCCGCTCGCGTACAGCGATCGCGAGCCAGAACCACACTTGCTCGCGCAGGCCCGAGACCGCTGGCATGCACTCGGGGTCGACGATCGCTCGAAGAACCTGGTTTTTTTCGGCACCCTCGGACGCCAGTTTGATCTGTCCACGGTGATCCGGGCAGCGCGTGCCTGTACCGATGCGCAGATCCGTTTTATCGTCTGCGGCATGGGTGACCGGCTTGCCGACTACCGCGCCGAGGCCGCGGATTGCCCCAACGTGATCTTCCCCGGCTGGATCGACGCGCCGATGATCCGCGCGCTGATGCCGATGGCGCGTGCCGGTCTGGCACCCTACGTCGCCGGCGAAAACTTCGAGCACAACATTCCGAACAAGATTGTCGAATACCTGGCCGGCGGTCTGCCGGTGGTCACGACGCTCGGCGGGGTGCCGGGGGCGCTGCTGATCGAATCTCGGTGCGGCGTCACGTACCGGCACGGCGATGCGCCGGCACTCTTGCAAACGGTCCTGCGACTCGTCGCCGACGAACCCGCGCGATCAGCGATGGCCGGACGTGCGCTGCAACTCTTTCGCGATCGATTTGATGCCGACCGGGTCTACGGCGAGATGATCGACTACCTGCGCGACGTGGCGCGCCATCCCGGACGTGCCGCTGGCCGTGCCTTGGCCGAGGTGGCAGCATGACCGCGCAAGCCGCGTCGGGGACGAGTGCCGACTTCCTTATCGTCACCGAGCGTGGGGGTGAGCCGGTGTCGGCGGCCCAGCTGGATCGCTTTCATCAGCGCTACCTCTGGGCGGGTGCCTACTGCCGGGGCAAGGACGTCCTCGAGATGGCCTGCGGCACCGGCCCCGGCTTGGGCCATTTATTGAGCGTCAGCGCCAGCTTGGCGGCGGGCGATATTGCCGAGTCGGTACTCGGCATTGCGCGTGCCCAGTACGGCGAGCGCGTCGCGCTGCAGCGGTTTGATGCCACCAAAACGCCGTATGCGAGCGAGTCATTCGACGTCATCGTTTTTTTTGAGGCGATCTACTACGTCCCCGACATCACGGCGCTGATCACCGAGGTCCGGCGCCTGCTGCGCCCGGACGGTCGGTTTCTGATCGCGACGGCGAATAAAGACCTCATCGACTTCAACCCGAGTCCGTTTTCGCAGGCGTACTACAACCCGCCAGAGTTGCATGCGTTGTTGCAGATGCATGGTTTCGAGACACGCTTTTTTGGCGGCAGTCCGGCGGCAACTTCGACCGCGCGGGGCCGCGCCACTCGGGCTCTCAAGCGGTTCGCGTCGCGATACCGGCTGATACCTGGCTCGATGGCCGGCAAACGCCTGCTCAAGCGTTTGGTCTTCGGCAAGCTGGTCGCGATGCCGGTCGAGCTCGACGCCGGCACAGCGGCCTATGTCGCGCCAACGCCGATCGAGTCCGATCGTCCCGATACCTCTCACCTCGTTCTCTACTGCGCTGCCAGGAAACGCTGACATGACCCGAAGCATCCCGTTCTTCAACTACCCGGCCCTGTTCGCCCGCCAGGAGCGGGAGCTGATGCCCATCCTGAATGACGTGCTGCGCCGCGGCGCCTACATCATGCAAAAAGACCTCTTCGAATTCGAGGAGAACCTGGCCGCCTACCTCGGTGTCAAACATGTCATCGGTGTTGCCGATGGCACGGTGGCCCTGATGATGGGGCTGCGCGCCGCTGGCATCGAGCCCGGCGACGAGGTCATCGTGCCGTCGCACACCTTTGTGGCTTCGGCGGCCGCGATCCATCACGTCGGGGCGACACCGGTGCTGGCCGATTGCGGCGCCGACCATCTGATCGACTCCGCCGACGTTGCGCGCAAGATCACGTCCCGAACCAAAGGCATCATGCCGGTCCAGTTGAACGGCCGCACCGCCAACATGCGCGGCATCCTGGCCCTGGCCGAAAGTCACGGACTGAAGATCGTTGAAGACTCCGCACAGGCGCTCGGGTCGAAGTTCGATGGCCGGTTTGCGGGCACCTTCGGTGTCGCTGGCACTTGCAGTTTTTATCCCAGCAAGACGCTTGGCTGCTTCGGCGACGGTGGCGCCGTCTTCACCGATGACGACGACGCCGCCGACACCATGCGCCTGTTTCGCGATCACGGACGGGCCGCCAGCGGCGACGTCGTCACCTGGGGCTACAACTCTCGCCTGGACAACCTTCAAGCGGCCGTACTGAACTACAAGCTTGCCCGCTACGACATCGAGATTGCGCGTCGGCGCGAGATTGCGGCGATGTACCAAGAGCGCCTGGGCGGTATCGCCGGGCTGGTGCTCCCGCCGGGGCCGAATGCCGATCCCGACCACTTCGATATTTACCAGAATTACGAGGTCGAGAGCGATCATCGCGATGCCCTGCGAGGGCACCTGGACGCGAATGGGGTCAAGACCATCATTCAATGGGGTGGCAAGACGATCCACCAGTTCGGCGCACTTGGTCTGAACGCAGACTGCCCGGCAACCGAGCGGCTGACGACCCGGTTTTTCATGCTGCCGATGAACACCTCGCTGACCGACGATGACGTGAGCTACATCTGCGAGCAGGTCGCCCGCTTCCACCGATAAATGACAACGATGAACGAATCCGCTTACAAACCCGTCGCCGTTGAAGGTGGCCTGCGAACCGGGGCGGAGCGCGACGAAGCGGTGGCGCTGAAAGCCTGCTTCGATCGCAACCCCGAGCCTTGGGACAAAAAGATTGAGAACTTTCCGAAGTACGTGCGGCGGCAGAACCTGACCCGGTTTTTGGCGCTCTACGAGATTTACAGGAGAATCTTGCCGGTCAAGGGATCGATCGTTGAGTGTGGTGTCTTCAGGGGTTTTGGCACCATGACCTGGGCCAAGCTCTCGGCCATCCTGGAGCCTGTGAACCTGACCCGCCGCATCTACGGTTTTGACTCTTTCGCTGGCTTCCCCGCGGTGTCGCAGGTCGACAAGGTCGGTGCCGGCGCCGGCGTCAAGGAAGGCGATTTGTTTGCCGACTCGCACGACGAGATTCTTCAGCTTTCGGCGATCAACGACTCGACTCGGTTTCTGGGCCACGTACCGAAGGTCAAGCTGATCAAGGGCGACGCGACGAAGACCATTCCGCGGTTCGTCGAAGAGACACCGCATCTGCTCGTGAGCCTGCTGTTCCTCGACTTTGACCTCTACGAGCCGACCAAGGCGGCGCTGCAGCATTTTGTGCCTCGAATGCCCAAAGGCGCCGTGATCGCATTTGACGAACTCGACAATCCGCTATGGCCAGGGGAGACGGTGGCGATGCTCGAACAGTGCGGGGCCGGGAATCTGCGGCTGCAACGGCTCGACTTCGACCCGTATATCGGCTTTGCCGTGATCGGTGACTAGGGGCATGGCCGCGATGGATTCAAGCGACACCCGGGACACGCGCGAAATGGCTCGGCGGATCCGCCGCCACGCGGTGGAGATGACGCACTTGGGCAAGAGTTCGCATGTCGGCTCGGTGCTGTCGATGGCCGACATCATTGCGGTGCTCTACGGCGATGTGTTGCGTGTCGACCCGGCGCAGCCGCGCTGGCCCGGGCGTGATCGATTCATTCTGAGCAAAGGCCATGCCGGCGCCGGCGTCTACGCGGCGCTGGCGGAGCGCGGCTTTTTCGCCACCGACAAGTTGCGCAGTCACTACCAGGACGGATCGGATCTCAGCGGCCATGTCTCGCACAAGGGCATTCCAGGCGTCGAGTTTTCAACCGGGTCGCTCGGGCATGGCCTGCCGGTGGCGGTGGGGATGGCCAAGGCAGCGCAGCTTGATGGCGCCACACACCGTGTTTTTTGTGTTCTCAGCGACGGCGAGTGCGATGAAGGCTCCAACTGGGAAGCGATCCTCTTCGCCGCGCATCACCGCCTGTCGAACCTTGTCGCGGTGATCGACTACAACAAGATCCAGAGCCTGGCGACGGTGGCGATGACGTTGGCGCTGGAGCCCTTCGCCGAAAAGTGGCGCAGCTTCGGCTGGGACGTGACGGAAGTGGACGGCCACGATCACGACGCGCTGCGCCGGGCATTGATCGCGCGCGACGATGGTAGCCAACTTCCTCGGGTCGTGATCGCGCACACCACCAAAGGCAAGGGCGTGAGCTTCATGGAGAACTCAGTGCTCTGGCATTACCGAACGCCGCAGGGACAGGAGTACGCCGCTGCTTGCGCCGAACTTGATTCACCGGCAGTGGAAGGGCACTGACATGCGCGACACTTTTGTGCGCGAGCTCTTGGTGTTGGCCCGCGACAACCCGCGTCTGATGCTGGTGACCGGCGATCTCGGTTTTGGTGTGCTCGACAACTACACCCGCGAGCTGCCGCGGCAGTTCATCAATGCCGGCGTGGCCGAACAGAACATGACGGGCCTCGCCGCGGGTCTGGCACTGGAAGGGCGGACGGTATTCACGTACTCGATTGCCAATTTCCCCACCTTGCGTTGCCTGGAACAGATCCGCAACGATGTGCTGTACCACGATGCGGCGGTCAACGTCGTGGCGATCGGCGGTGGCTTCAGCTACGGCGCCCTCGGGATGTCGCACCATGCGACTGAAGACGTGGCCATCATGCGCGCCTTGGCGGGTATGCGCGTTTATGCACCATGCGACGAGGCCGAGACCGCGGCTGTGGTGCGTGAGGTGGTCGCGCGGCCCGGCCCAAGCTATTTGCGGCTGGACAAAGGCAAAGTCACCCGCCCCGTCGAAGGTGAGTTTGTTGCCGGGAAACTGCGCACGCTGCGTCGCGGCAGCGATGTCGCCGTGATCGGCTATGGCGGTGTGCTCGCCGAGGCCTTGGACGCGGCTGAAAGTCTGGCCGCGAAGGGGCTGTCGTGTACGGTTGTCAGTGCCCACACGCTGAAGCCGTTTGATGCGGCCGGCTTGCTGGCGCTGGCACGCAGCCATCGCGGCCTGGTCACGATCGAGGAGCACAGCTGTATCGGCGGCCTGGCGTCGATCGTCGCCGAAGTGCTCGTGGGGGCGGGCGCGGCCGGGGTGCCCGTGCTGCGCCTGGCCCTGCCCGATGCCTACTCGTCTATCGTCGGCAGCCAGGAGTACCTGCGCCGTCGCTTCGGGCTGGATGCCGAGACTGTCGCCGCGGCGTTGACGAACTTCAGCGCGGAGTTGCCGAAATGAGCAAGCGGCTGCTGGACATCGTGTTGTCCATCATTGGGCTTGTCCTGGCCAGCCCGGTGCTGTTGCCGGTGATGTTTTTGGTCTGGTTTCAGGATCGCCACTCGCCGTTTTACGTCGCCCCGCGGGTCGGACGCGACGGGGTTCCGTTTCGCATGTTCAAGTTGCGTTCGATGATCATGAATGCCGATCGCAAGGGCGCCAGCTCGACCAAGAACGACGACAACCGGATCACGCCCGTAGGTCACTTCATCCGCCGCTGCAAGCTCGATGAACTTACCCAACTCTGGAATGTGATCATCGGCGACATGAGCCTGGTCGGGCCGCGGCCCCAAGTGCAGTCGGGGGTGGACCTCTACACCACCAGCGAACGGGGGCTGCTACGGGTTCGGCCCGGCATCACCGACTTCGCGTCGATCGTGTTCGCCGACGAGGGCACCATCCTGGCGGGGCATGCCGATCCCGATGCCGGCTACAACATGCTCATTCGGCCGGGCAAGAGTGCCTTGGGACTTTTTTATATCGAGCATCGGTCGGTCGCGCTGGACCTGCGCCTGATTCAATTGACCCTGCAAACCATCGTCTCGCGACAGTCGGCGCTGTCGCGGGTTCAAGCACTGCTGCAGCAGCTTGGCGCCGACCCGATACTGGTGGAGTTGGCGGGGCGTGCCAAGCCGCTGCAGCCCGGTCTGCCGCCTGTTGCCGACGGCGGCGTAGCGGCGGCAGCGGCAGCGGCAGCGGCAGCGATTCAATCCAGACCCTGAGTCCGATGACGCTGCACTTGCGCGACCTGTTGGCATGCCTTGCTGGGGCGGCGGGCTAGCCCATGGCCTTCGCTCGAATCGGACTCCGACTCGCCCAACTTCCGGCGAACGGCAAAAACCTGCTGATACTCGCTGGCGACGGACTGATGCTGCCGTTCTGTGCCTTCGGCGCCACCGCCCTGGGACCGGACTCGCTCGTCGAAGCGCAAGGGCGCGGGCTATTGGTTTACGTGCTCGCCGGCCTCTTGACGATCGCCGTGCTGGCCGTCGCCGGGCTCTATCGCTCCGTTGTGCGCTACATCGACCAGCGCACCGTGGTCAGGACCACACTCGCCCTGGGTGGTGTCGTCGGCGGGCTCTACGTTGTCTCCGAATGGTTCAAGATTGGCTCGCTGCCGTCAGCGCTGGTGATCTACTGGTTCGTTGCGTTCGCCTATTTGCTGGCGTCGCGTCTGATTGCTAGAACGCTGTTGCAGTACGGGCTTCACCGCCCGGGCAAACCAAGACGCAAGACCATGATCTACGGCGCTGGGAATGCCGGCGTACAACTTGCGCAGGCGATGAAGTTCAGCGTCGAGTACCAGCCCGGTTGTTTTGTCGACGACAACATCGCGCTGCGGCGGCGTGTCGTTGCCGGGCTGCGGGTCTATTCGCCCGAGCAGATGGAAGTTGCCATCGAGCGTCACGAGATCGAACAGATCGTGGTCGCCATACCGTCTGCCGCGGTGTCGGTTCGGCGTGCGCTGATCGAGCGTTTTGCCGGCCTTGGCCTGCCGGTGAAGATGCTGCCTGGGTTGGTCGAACTGGTTGATGGGCACGCGTCGGTCTCGGACATCCGCGATATCGACGTGTCCGACCTGCTTGGGCGCGATCCGGTGCCACCGGATCCTGGTCTGTTTGCGCGCAACCTGCACGGCAAGGTCGTCCTCGTGACGGGTGCTGGCGGCTCGATCGGCAGCGAGCTCTGTCGCCAGATCGTTTCGCAGCGACCACGCAAGCTCGTCCTCCTCGATCACTCGGAATTCGCGCTCTACACGATCGAGCAGGAACTCGGACACATTCGGGGCGGATGCGAAATCGCGGCGGTTCTCGGCAGCGTCGTCGACGAAGACCTGTTGATCCGCGTCATGCAGACCCACGGCGTCGAGACGGCGTACCACGCGGCGGCCTACAAACATGTGCCGATCGTCGAGGCGAACGCCCGCCAGGGTGTGGTGAACAACGTTTTCGGAACGCTGGCAATGGTGCGTGCGGCGCGCCGCTGCGAGTTGGGCAGCTTCGTACTCATCTCCACCGACAAGGCCGTACGCCCGACAAACGTGATGGGCGCTTCCAAGCGGATTGCCGAGCTCATCGTCCAGGCTGCCGCTGAGCGCAGTAGTGGCACGGTGTTCTCGATGGTTCGCTTCGGCAACGTGCTGGGTTCTTCGGGTTCGGTGGTGCCGCTGTTCAAGCGCCAAATCCAGGCCGGCGGCCCGGTGACGATCACCCATCCGGACATCATCCGGTACTTCATGCTCATCCCCGAGGCCGCGCAGCTCGTCATCCAGGCTGGCGCAATGGCGCGGGGCGGCGAGGTGTTCGTGCTGGACATGGGCGAGCCGGTGCGCATCGCCGACCTGGCCCGGTCGATGATTCGCCTTTCGGGGCTCACCGAACGCACCCTAGACCAGCCCGAGGGCGACATTGCGCTCGAATTTGTAGGGCTGCGGCCGGGTGAGAAGTTGTACGAAGAGCTTCTGATCGGGGACCATACTGCGCCGAGTAGCCACCCCCGCGTGATGTGTGCTCACGAGCGGCGGATCGACCCCCCGCTGCTGGACAAGATGATCGCTTCTCTGCATACCGCCTGCGACCAGAACGACGGCGACGCCGTGCTCCGTTTGGTGCGCAACCTTGTGCCCGAGTTCAGATCTCCTGAAGAGGTCAATTCGTTGATTGCGCCGCGGCCCGCAGTGGCTTTTGGCAATTCACTTTGATGTCTGCTGTCGGGATCGCACCCACGACCTGAGCTTGTGCCTCGTTGCGCGATTGCGCCATTGCGCCATCGCAAACGGCGCGGGTGCGGTCGTTGATTTGCATCAAGAGAGCGGCATGCCGCGCACGCCGATGGCGGGCAGAATGAGGTCGGCGTGACCACCGATGTTCAGTCGACCGCACACCCCGACGATATTCAGCATGGTGCTGGGCCTGCTGGTGGCCGCCTGTGGTGGCAGCGGCTTCGCGCCGTCCTTCGACGCGCTTGAGATCACGATCGCCGGTGTGGTCCAGAAAGGCACACTCCAGGCCGGCGCCCGAGGTCAGGTTCGCGGCCTCGACGCGAGCCTGCGTGACCTCGGCCGGCCTAGCGCGGTCGCCCTCGTTGGGGTTGACGGCTACTCCGCGTCAATGCTTACGAATGCCAGCTACGTCGAAGTCGCCTTCACCGCAGGCTATTTCGACGAGTTTCAGAACCGAGAAATCACGACGCCAGTCACGCTGCGCGCGCTGGTGCCGACACCGGTCCTGCTCGGGTCGATGCGGGTGAATGTCAATATCGCCACGACCCTTGTCGCAGCGCGTGTAGCGGTGCTGGTGCGAGCCGCGGCGCCCTCGGTCGATCCCGTTTTGCAGGCCGAACGCGAGCTGCATGCTGCACTCGACTTCGCCGGACTCGTCTGTCGGCCGCACGGCTTTCACCGTGCGGATGTGACTACATCGCTGGATGCCGACAGTTGGTTGATGCGCGCGACGCTGACGGTGTTGGGGGCGCAGCAGCGCCTCGGCCTTGGCCTCGATACGCTGCTCGAGCGCATGGCCGCTGACCTCGCCGACAACGGCATGCTCGACGATCGGGCGCTGCGCGATGCGCTGGCATTTGCTGACCGCTCGGTTGACTATGAAGCCGGGGTGTCGAGGTTGCGAGCTCGGTACGCGAGCGCCGGCCAGGCGGTAAACGTCGCCGCCGCGTCGCTTTGTGAGAACAAAGCGCCGATCGCCGCGACATTGAGCCCACGCACCGTTCTCGTCGGCGAGAGCGTGCGCCTGGAAGCCGGTGCGAGCATCGACCCGGAAGGCGGGCCGCTACTTTTCGCTTGGCGCGCTGTCAGAGAACAGAGCGACAAACCGTACTGGCCGACACCGCCTTTTGACGAAATTCATGGCAGCGGGACAAGCTTTGATCTGGTGACATCACGAGCCGCCAGCTACGCGGTGACACTTAGCGTCACCGATCGGTTTGGCGCTGTGGCGATGAGCAGTGTTCGACTGGTCGCGCGACACGCGTTCAATGACAACGTTGACGGCACCGTGACCAATCTTCAGACCGGTCTGATATGGCAGCGCAACGACGACGTGAACCGCTACACCCTTGCCGAAGCCCGGGGACGACCGGTACTGTCCGCGGGCGACAACAACGGTCTGGACGTCTGCGGCCAGCTGGCTCTGGCAGGGCACGACGATTGGCGCGTGCCCACCTTGCCGGAGGTGCAATCGTTGGTTGACTTCAGTGACCCCGTCAACCCGACGAATGCGGTCGTCGCGATTCACCGCGACTTTGTGGTGTCCAATTCCTGGATTCCAAACAGCCATGTCGATTTTGTGCACTTTGGCGATGGCGCCAGGATCGTCCATGCCGATGCGCGTACCCCGGGCCTATCTGCATTGCGTGCGGCCCTGAAAAAGCGCGCCGGTCAGATCACTGCTGCCCGCCTTCGCTTCGAGAAGCGTCGGTGATCGCGCGACGCCACGCCTGCCGCAGCACCAGCCACCCGGCGCAGATGAACGCAGCCAGCAGAACACTGACCAGTACGATAACCGCGCGTCGAGGTTTGCTCTTGCGCTCCGGTGGCGTGGCGGGGTCGATGACCTGAATCAGGCTGCCTTCCCGACTTTCGTCGATACGGGCCAGTTCATATTGTCGCGAATACATCTCGAACAGCGATTCCTGGTATTTGAATTCGCGCACCTTGCTGATGTAGTCGGCCGAGGCACCCCCGTCAGGCGTTGCGGTCGACTGTTCCAGCTTGATCAACTGGCCGCGCAGAGCCGAGAGTGCGGCCAACTGCCGTTGCACCTCGGGGGTGGTCTCCGACATCGATCCTCGCGTCGCCTGCAAGCGGACCTCCGCCGAGATGAGTTCGGCCTTCAGTCTGCCGTAGCTCTCGGCTGCGGCACGCGGGTCGGCTTTGAATGCGCCCTGGCTGAAGCCGCTGGTCGTCAAGGCCTGCTGGGCCGTCACCAGTGCCTTGCGGGTCGATGAGAGTTCGATCTCGAAAAACGCCCGGCGTTGTTGGGCTTCGGTGATCGCGATCCGGCTGGTCAGGCGGCGCAGCTCGTCAACGTAGGCATTGGCCAATTTCGCTGCCCGTGCCGCGTCATGGTCGTCAACTTCAAGCTTGATCAGGCCGTCCTTTTTCCCGACCTCAGCGCGTGTCCTCTCGTCGAGTGCCCTGCGCGCCTCGATGCGCAACGGCACTTCGTAGACCTCAAGGAGGGCAAAACGATCGACGAGTTTGTCGGTCACGGTGGCGCTGCGCATCAGCGAGACATATTGATCCGCTGGCGTGCGCAGCGCGCTGCCAGCACCACCGGCCAGGTTTGCCAACGGGCCCAGCGCAGCGATCATCGATGCGCCGGCATGCTGCTGTTGTGGCGGCATGAACGTAGTGGACGCGGTGAACACGGGCTTGAGGAACAGGACCACAACCACGGCCACCATGCCCACCAGCACGGGTATCCCGGCGAGCCAACGCCATCCCGCCAAGAGTGGGGCGAGCAGACCGAACACGCCCAGCTTGGCTTGCGCTGCACGGGTCAGGGTGTCGTTGGCCATCGCCAACCCTCAGTTGCGCAGCGTCTTCAACGCCGCCGCACCGATACCAAACTGATAGAGGATCTGCGTCCACTCTTTCGCGGACTGGATGAACGTGGTCTTGTTCAGCTCTTCGGGGACAAAAATCGTGTCCCCTGGCAATGCGGTGGTGGCCGCAAAGTCACGGCCACCAAGCCACGAGTTGCTGGTCTGGCGGGCGCTGACGACGCTGCCGTTGGCGCGCACGACAAAGACGCTTCCGTCGTCGGCACCGCGGGTCGGGCCGCCGGCCAGGCGCACATAGCCGTCGACCGACTTGCCGGCCTGGAACAGGTAGCTGCCGCCGTTGTAGACACTGCCAAAGACGCCGACCGAACTCGGCAGCGAAGGGATGAAGAGCCGATCACCGTCTTCGAGCACCAGATCAGGCAGTTCGGTTGCCGCCGGGTCGAGCTGCAGCACGATGCGCCCGCTCGGGCGCACGGCACGCAACCGGGTGATCAACTGCCCGGTCGCCGTCGAGCGGCTGGCCTGGGCGAGTGCCTCGTCGGCTGAGCTCGCACGCTGGGTGGTGGTCGCCCGGGTGAATTCGGTCTCCAGGTCGCGCAGCGCGCGCTCGTAATTTTCTTGCTGCGTCAGGCGCACGTTTTCGCGGTTGAGTTCGGTGCCGAAGAGATACGCCGATTTGGTCAACCCGCCGGCTGCGAGCAGCGCGTCGCGCACCGAGCTTGCCGGCGGTAGCACATATTCACCCGGCGCGGCCACCTCGCCCTCAATCCGCACTCGGCGATTGGGGCGTTCGCTGGACGCGATTGCATCGACGGCACTGAAGGCGCGAAACACATCGCCGCTGGCCGGGACCTGGGTGCTGTCCTGCGGCAGGTTCACGGTCACGATGCGTGCCTCATTGCGGATCGCCAGTCGTTCGACAGTGAGCCGCGTGCGGTCGGCAATCGCCGTGAAGCCGCCCACCATGCGCAGCATGTCGGCCACGGTTTCGCCGGCTTTCAGCTCGACCACGGCGGGTTTGTTGACGCTGCCGATGATCCCGACCTGGGCCCCCACCGCGCCGATGTGCACGATGTCGTCGGGCTGCAAGCGGCGATCGGCGGTGCTGTCGCCGCGTACGATGAGGTCGTAGAAATCGAAGTTGGTCAGCAGCTTGCCGCCGCGCCGCAACTCCACGTTGCGCAAACTGCCGGCCGCGGTCGGGCCACCAGCGCGCATGAGGGCATTCACGATCGTCGACAGCCCCCCTACCGAATAGGCGCCCGGTCGCGCCGTGAAGCCGGTGACGTAGATGCGGATCTGGCGGATTTGGCCGACGCTGGCCGAAAGCTGGAAATTCTTGAATACCTGGGCCACCCGCTGGCTGATCACGGCGGGCAATTCGGCGACCGTGACGCCGGCCAGCTGGACGGTGCCGACGCGCGGGATCGATACCCGCCCGCTGCGGTCCACCACCAGGCGCAGGTCGGCGTCGATCGAACCCCAGATCGTCACCAGCACCTCGTCGCCGAACGAGATCTGGTAGTCGCCAGGCACGCGCGAGACCTGGTCTTGCAGGTCCGGCCGGGTGCCGGTGACCAGCTCCGCGCCCAGCCGACGAATGCCGTTTTCATCGTCGACGGTCTGGGCTGCGATGCGGCGGACAAAAAGCTCGAAGTCGCTTGGGCGGTAGGGGGCGGGCATCGAGGCCGGTTCACGTTCAGCGGCGATCTCGCGCGCCGGCGCTGGCGGTTGACGTAGGCGGATCGGCCCGCCCACGGCGTCATTGTTGGCCGCGGCGTCCGAGGTTCCCTGGGCCCAAGTCGCACCTGAAAAAATGGCAGCGGACCCGGCCAGCAATGTGGCCGCGGCGCAGACGCCGATACGGAAAAAACGCGATCTCGGTTGGGGCACGGTCGGGGTCTGTCCTGCGCGGCCGATGGCCACCAACAACAGACGATTCTCGCGGCCGCGCGGCCGCGCGGCCGCGCGAGCGACGGCAGCAGGCGCTGCGCGGCTCGCGCTTCGGCGCGGTCGGCGTCGGCCATCGCGGCCGTCGCGATCACCGAGATCAGATTTGGAGCCCAGTCGTTTTGTCGCGTACGCCGGGAGCTTTAGCTTCGGCCGTAGCGGTCGTCGAAGCGAACGATGTCGTCCTCGCCCAGATAGTCTCCCGACTGGACCTCGATGACTTCCAGCGGCACCTTGCCCGGATTGGCCAGCTTGTGAACCTCGCCGAGCGGGATATAGGTGCTCTGGTTTTCCGTCAGCAGGATCGTCTTCTCACCACAGGTCACTTCGGCTGTGCCGCGTACAACGATCCAATGCTCGGCCCGATGGTGGTGCAACTGCAGGCTCAGCGCAGCGCCTGGATTGACCAGGATTCGTTTGACCTGGAACCGCGCCCCGGCGTCGATATTCACGTACCGACCCCATGGGCGGTGGACTTCGCGATGCACGAGATGTTCACTGCGGTCGCGCTGAGCCAGTTCGGCGACAAGGTGTTTGACGTCCTGGCTGCGGTCGCGGCTGGAAACCAGGACCGCGTCGGCGGTTTCGACGATCAGGAGGTTGTCCAACCCGACCGCTCCGACGAGCCGAGCGCTGGCGTGAACCAGCGTATTGCGGCTGTCGCGAAGCACGACATCACCATGGCTGACATTGCCCGCGGGATCTTTTTCGCTGACCGCCCAGACCGTGTCCCAGGCGCCGAGATCACTCCACCCGGCAGCGAGCGGCAGCATTCGAAGGGCAACGCCAGCACCGTCGGCAGCGGCTTTTTCCATCACGGCATAGTCGACCGATTCGGATGGGATCGCCGCAAACTCGGCTTTGCCGGGTCGGACAAAACGTGCATCGACGGTTCGCTGGGCCCATGCGCCTTGGGTGGCCAAGGCAATGTCCGGGCGATACCGGTTCAGCATCGCCAACCACACCGAGGCGCGCACAACAAAGATGCCGCTGTTCCAGAAATAGTCAGCGCCCTGCAGATAGCGCCGGGCGGTCGCGTCGTCGGGCTTTTCAGCGAAGTGCAGGACCTGCATGCCCCCGCCCGGCGCCGGCGCGGCAGCGGCGCGGATGTAGCCGAAGCCGGTCTCGGCGCGTGTCGGCTTGACCCCGAGAGTGACCATGCAGCCCGCCGCAGCAACACGCGCCGCCTCGCCGATCGCCGCCGCAAAAGCCTGGGCGTCGGCGACCAGGTGGTCGGCCGGGCTGACCACCAGCACCGGGTCAGCGTCGCCTTGGGTGGCGTACAGCGCTGCCAAGGTCATTGCCGCGGCGGTATTGCGGGCGACTGGTTCGAGCAGCGCCACCGCGTCTGCCAGCCCGACTTCCCGCAGCTGCTCCAGGACCAAAAAGCGATGGTCCTCATTGGCGACGACCACGGCCGGTTCGATGCCAATGCCAGCGCCGGCCCACGAGGCCAGCCGCTGAGCGGCCAACTGAAAGAGACTGCTCGCGCCGGACAGGACGAGAAACTGTTTCGGGTAGCCCGCTCGGGACAGCGGCCAAAGGCGCGTGCCGCTGCCGCCGGCCATGATCACCGGCAGTACGGTGAATGGATTTGCAGTCATCTTGCCGCCTATTCTGAGGTGCATTCGCGGCGCCGTCGGTCAGGGTCGAACCGAGGCGATGGCCGATCCAGCGAAGGGCTGCCGGAATCGCCCCGGGCGCGCGCGCCGACGGCTGACGGATAATGCTGGCAGTGAACGCAAACCCTCTCGCCTCCGTCGAAGACGCGGCCGTTACCCCGGCCCCCCGCTTCGACACCCTCCCGCTCGACCCCAAGCTGCTGCGCGCGGTGTCCGACAACGGCTATACGTCGATGACGCCGATCCAGGCCAAGGCGATCCCGGTCGTGCTGGCCGGGCGCGACGTGATGGGCGCGGCGCAGACCGGCACCGGCAAGACCGCGGCGTTTACGGTGCCGCTGTTGCAGAAGATGCTGCGACACGAAAACCCGAGCACGTCGCCGGCGCGCCACCCGGTGCGCGCGCTGGTGATCACGCCGACGCGCGAGCTTGCCGACCAGGTGGCCAATAGCGTCAAGACCTACGCGCGGCACACGCAGTTGCGCTCGACGGTGGTTTTTGGCGGCATCGACATGAAGCCGCAGACGGCCATCCTGAAGACCGGGGTCGAGGTGCTCATCGCCACGCCGGGCCGGCTGCTTGACCATATCGAGGCCAAGAATTGCGTCCTCAACAAGGTCGAATATGTCGTGCTCGATGAAGCCGACCGGATGCTCGATATCGGCTTCCTGCCCGACCTGCAGCGCATCTTGTCGTACCTGCCCAAGGCGCGCCAGACGCTGCTTTTTTCGGCGACCTTTTCGCCGGAGATCAAACGTCTGGCGCAGAGCTACCTGCAAGACCCGCTGACGATCGAAGTCGCGCGGCCGAACGCCACCGCGTCGACGGTCGAGCAGCATTTTTACAGCGTCAGCGACGACGACAAACGCGCCGCGGTGCGCCAGATCATCAAGTCCCGCGAGCTGTCGCAGGCGCTGGTCTTTGTCAACTCCAAGCTCGGCGCCGCACGCCTGGCGCGCTCGTTCGAGCGCGACGGCCTGCGCACTGCTGCGCTGCACGGCGACAAGTCGCAGGACGAACGATTGAAGTCGCTGGCCGCGTTCAAGGCCGGTGAGGTCGATGTGCTGGTCGCCACCGATGTCGCCGCACGCGGGATGGACATCGCCGACCTGCCGGCGGTCTTCAACTTCGACGTGCCCTTCAATGCCGAAGACTATGTGCACCGCATCGGCCGCACCGGGCGCGCCGGGCAGTCGGGGCTGGCCGTGACCCTGGTGGCGCGCGACGATACGCGGCTGGTGACGGATATTGAAAAACTGATCAAGACCAAGATCGAGATCGAACCCTTCGAGCTTGACGACGAGCGGCCGGCGCGCCGACCGCGGCGCGAAGTGGTTGTCGATGATCGCGATGAGCCCGAGGCGGTGTCGGCGGCGCCAAGCGCCGGTGCCGGCTACTCGCCGTCGCCATCACCGCCGCGTTCACGCGAACCCCGCTTCGGGCGCGAAAGCCGGGCGCCGCGCGACCCGTTTTTCGACAGGCCTTATGAGGCCTCGGGCGCCGGTGGTGCAGCTTGGGAGTCGACCCGTTCGAGCCCGGCGACAAGCACATCGGCCACATCGACGACGTCGGCCAGTGCGGCTGGGCGAAGCCCCGCGGCGGCGGCGAAGCCGAAAAAACGCGTTGCGTCGCTGCTCGGCGGTTGATCAGGCCGCTCGTTTCGGTCGGTTCGCTCGATTCGCTCAGTTCGCCAACAAGCAGAACACCGCTGGCACCTTGTCCGGCAAGACCGTCGGCGCTGAGCGCCACTGCTCGACCGCCGCGCTGCGGGTGAAACCGCCGGCCAGCGTCAGGCCACAACTCACCGACAGCCGCGTGCTGTCGGCCAGCGCTTCGAGCAGCGCCGCCAGCAGCGTGTTGTTGCGGTAGGGTGTCTCGATGATCAACTGCGTCTGCAGCGCGCGCCGCGAATGCGACTCGATCTCGCGGGCGCGTTTGATGCGCTGCGCCGGCTCCTGCGGCAGGTAGCCGACAAACGCAAAACTCTGGCCGTTGAGGCCGCTGGCCGCCAACGCCAGCAACAGCGAGCTCGGCCCAGCCAGCGGCAGCACGGCGATGCCGTGGTCGTGCGCCGCGGCAACGAGCGCCGCGCCGGGGTCGGCCACGGCGGGCAGGCCGGCTTCGGAGATCAGGCCGATATCGTGGCCGTCAACAGCGGGTTGCAGCAGCGCGCGCCAGGCCGCTTTGTCGACGGTCTCACCGCTGCCCTTGCGCGGCCGCGGCAGCTCGCGGATGTCGATCGCCTGCAAAGGCTGCGCCAGCGGGTGCAGCAGCGCCACGCGCTTCAGATATGCGCGGGTGCTGCGCGCGTCCTCGGCGACCCAATGCAGCAGCGCTGCGGCGCGCTGCAACACCGCGTCGGGCAGCACGCTGCGGATGTCGACGATTTCGCTGCCGAGGTCCAGGGTGTTCGGCATCAGCACCAGTTGGCCGGGGGTCGTCATGCCGGATTCGCTGTCGGGTTCGATATCGGATTCGATCGCAGCGGATCGATGCCCGCAGCGCGCAGCAACTCGCAGGTGCAGATCAGAGGCAGGCCGACCAGCGCTGTCGGGTCGTCGGACTCGATCGAGTCGAGCAGCGCGATGCCCAACGTCTCGCTCTTGGCACTGCCGGCGCAGTCGTAAGGCGCTTCGGCGCGCAGGTAGTGTTCGATCTCGTCGTCGCTCAAGCGCCTGAAGGTCACGACCACCGGCGCCAGCCGCGACGCCTCGAACGCGCTGCGCAGGCAGACTACCGCGACGGCGGTCTGGAAGACCACGCGTCGCCCGCTCATGCGCCGCAGTTGCGCGACGGCATTGGCGTGGCTGCCGGGTTTGCCGATCGCCACGCCGTCGAGGTCCGCGACCTGGTCGGACCCGATGACCACCGCCTCCGGCCGCAGCCGCGCCACCGCGCGCGCTTTTTCCAGCGCCAGGCGTTGTGCCAGCGCGGCCGGCAATTCACCGGGCAGGGCGGTTTCGTCGACGCCTGGCGCCATCACGGCAAAAGGCAGCCGCAGGCGTGTCAGCAACTCGTGCCGGTAGCGCGAGGTTGAGGCCAGGACAAGAGCCGGCCGCGGCGGCTCTAGCGGCGGTGGCGGGTGCGGGGTCAACATGGCCGGGATTGTCGCCTTGCGCCAAGGCCGGCCGATGCGCTGAACGCCACGAGCGCACCACCGCTGCGCCACAACCGCGCCACCGCCGCACCAAAGCCGCGCCGGCCAGCGCGCCTACACTGCCCACCATGCCTGCTCAGCGCTTCGACTCCGCCCGCCTGGACGTCGCCGAGTTTGCGCGGGCGCAGGCGCAGCTCGAAGGGCGATTGCCGCTCGCCGCGCTGGCCCGCCTGGCCGACGCTGTGGTGCAGCCCGCCGATGGTGCCGGCGCCGATGTGCACTGGTCGGCGCAGGGCCTGTGGCGCGAGGCCGCGGGCACCGCGCCAGAGACCCGGCTGCGGGTGCGGGCGCAGGCGACGGTCTGGCTGACCTGCCAGCGCTGCCTTCAACCCGCGGCGCTGCCGATCGAAGTCGACACCACGCTGCGTTTTGTCGCCGACGAAGCGCTGGCCGAGCGGCTGGACGAAGAGCAGGACGCCGAAGACGTGCTCGCGCTGCCGCGCTCGTTGAAGCTTGCCGAGTTGATCGAGGACGAACTGATCCTGGCCCTGCCGATCGTGCCGCGGCACGAGGCGTGCCCCGAGCCGCTGGCCTACGCCGCCGAAGCGGCTGCTGACTTTGCACCAGACGACACCGCGCCCGACGACGACCAGCCGCACCCTTTCGCCGCACTGGCGGCGCTGAAAAAGCCGACCGGCGGGGCATGACGCGCCGCCGCTGCTGCCAGTGACACGGCCCCAGTCGGCCTGTTATACTCGCAGGCTTTTCGCCAGGTGCCGACTCGGCCACCGCCAGCGCGCCCCAGGAGTTTTTCATGGCCGTCCAGCAAAACAAAAAATCACCGTCCAAACGCGGCATGCACCGTTCGCACAACGCCCTGGTCACGCCAGGCACGGCGGTCGAAGCGACCACCGGCGAATCCCATTTGCGCCACCACATCAGCCCGACCGGCTTTTACCGTGGCCGCAAGGTCTTCAAGACCAAGGCCGATTCCTGAGCCTTTGCGCTCGCGCTGGGCAAGTCACCCGCGCTGTATCCGCTGAACCTCGCCGCTGAACTCCGCTGTTGATGCACGCTGCGCCTGAACCGCTGTCGCTGGTGCGGCTGTCGGTGGACTGCATGGGCGGCGACCATGGCCCGGCGGTGACGCTGCCCGCCTGCCGCGCGTTCATCGACAAACACCCGGCCGCAGAGCTGCTGCTCGTCGGCACCGAAATCGCGCTTGCCGCCGCTCGCGGCTGGCCACGCTGCACGCCGGTCGTCGCGACCGAAGTCGTCGAGATGCACGACCCGCTCGAAGTTGCGTTGCGCAAAAAGCGCGACTCGTCGATGCGTGTCGCGATCGCCCAGGTCAAGCCGGGTGACGGCGTTGCGGCGGCTGCGCACGCCTGCGTTTCGGCCGGCAATACCGGCGCGCTGATGGCGGTGGCGCGTTATGTGCTCAAGACGCTGGACGGCATCGACCGCCCGGCCATCGCCGCGGTGATGCCCAACCGCCGCGACGGCTTCACGACCGTGCTCGACCTCGGTGCCAACGTCGACTGCACCGCCGACCAACTCTTGCAGTTTGCGGTGATGGGCAGTGCGCTGGTGGCAGCTATCGATGGCAAGGACGAGCCCACGGTGGGCCTGCTCAACATCGGCGAAGAAGTCATCAAGGGCAGCGAGACGATCAAGGCCGCCGCCGAATTGCTGCGTGCCGCGGCCGCCGCCGGGATCATCAACTTCCACGGCAACGTCGAAGGCAACGACATATTCAAGGGCAGCACCGACATCGTCGTCTGCGACGGTTTTGTCGGCAACGTGATGCTCAAGGCCAGCGAAGGGCTGGCCACGATGATGGGCGACTTCATCCGCGAGGAGTTCACGCGCGGCGTCTACGCCAAGCTGGCGGCGCTGGTGGCGCTGCCGGTGCTGAACCAGTTCAAGGCCCGGGTTGACCACCGGCGCTACAACGGTGCGGCCTTGCTGGGCTTGCGCGGGCTGGTCTTCAAGAGCCACGGTTCGGCGGATGCCTTTGCCTTCGAAAGCGCGCTGGCGCGCGCTTATGATGCGGCGCGAAACCGCCTGCTCGACCGCGTCCACGACCGCATTGCCGAGACCTTGCTGGCCTTGCCCGGCGCGGCGGCAACGGCCCTGGCCGAGGCGCCCGAGTCAACGCCGCCAACCCGCCGCAATATCGCTGCATGACCACCCCCCGCTACTCGCGCATCACCGGCACCGGCAGCTACCTGCCGCCGCGGCGCCTGAGCAACGCGCAGATGGCCGAGGTGCTGGCCGCACGCGGCGTCGAAACCAGCGACGAATGGATCGTCGAGCGCACCGGCATCCGTGCCCGCCACTTCGCCGACGACGGCGTGAATACCAGCGACCTGGCGCTGCCCGCCGCGCGCCACGCGATCGAAGCCGCCGGCCTGCAGGCCGCTCAGATCGACCTCATCATCGTCGCCACGTCGACGCCAGACATGATCTTCCCGTCCACCGCCTGCCTGTTGCAGCACAAGCTCGGCATCGCCGGCTGCCCGGCGTTTGACGTGCAAGCGGTGTGCTCGGGTTTTGTCTACGCCCTCGCGGTGGCCGACTCGATGATCCGCACCGGTGCCGCGACACGCGCACTGGTCATCGGCGCCGAGGTCTTCTCGCGCATCCTCGACTTCGAAGACCGCACCACCTGCGTGTTGTTCGGTGACGGTGCCGGCGCGGTGGTGCTCGAAGCCAGCGAAACCCCCGGCATCCTGGCCACCGAACTGCATGCCGATGGCCGCCACGCGGGCATCTTGTGCACGCCAGGCACGGTCGCTGGTGGTCGTGTCCTGGGTGATCCGCTGCTCAAGATGGACGGCCCGGCGGTTTTCAAGCTGGCCGTCGGCGTGCTCGAATCGGTGGCGCGTTCGGTGCTCGCCAAGGCCGGCCGCACTGAGGCCGATATCGACTGGCTGATCCCGCACCAGGCGAATATCCGGATCATGCAAGGCACCGCAAAGAAGCTCAAATTGCCGCTTGAAAAACTCGTCGTCACCGTCGACGAACATGGCAATACTTCGGCCGCATCGGTGCCGCTGGCGCTGGACGTCGCGGTGCGCAGCGGGCGCATCCGGCGTGGTGACACGGTGATGCTCGAGGGCGTCGGCGGCGGCTTCACGTGGGGCGCCGCGCTGCTCGATTTCTGACGTGCCAGCTGCTGAAAATTTGATCGTCCAACCCCGTCATTGAAATGAAGCGCTTTGCATTTGTCTTCCCCGGCCAGGGCTCGCAATCGGTGGGCATGCTCGACGCCTGGGGTGACCACCCGGCGGTGCGCGCGACGCTCGACGAAGCCTCGGCCGCGCTTGGCGAAGATATCGCGCAGCTGATCCACGCTGGCCCGAAAGAAGCGCTCGACCTGACAACCAACACCCAGCCGGTGATGCTGACCGCGGCGATCGCGTGCTATCGCGCCTGGCGCGCAGAAGGCGGCGACGAGCCGGCAGCAGTGGCCGGCCACTCGCTCGGCGAATACAGCGCGCTGGTCGCTGCCGGCGCGTTGAGCTTGAGCGACGCCTTGCCGCTGGTGCGCCTGCGCGCGCAGGCAATGCAAAACGCGGTGCCGGTCGGCGTCGGCGCGATGGCCGCCATCCTCGGCCTCGACGCCGCTGCGGTGCGCGACGGTTGCGCCCAGGCGGCTGCGGCCACCGGTGAAGTCGTCGAGGCCGCAAACCACAACGACCCCAAGCAGACCGTGATCGCCGGCACCAAGGCCGGTGTCGACAAGGCCTGTGAGCTGCTCAAGGCCGCGGGTGCAAAGCGCGCGTTGCTGCTCGCGGTGTCGGCGCCATTTCATTCTTCACTGATGAAGCCGGCGGCGCTGGTTTTGCGCGACCGCCTCGCCACAGTCAACCTCGTCGCGCCAAAGATCGCGGTCGTGAACAATATCGACGCCGAAGTGCAAACTGATCCGGCGCTGATCCGCGAAGCGCTGTACCGCCAGGCTTTTGGCGCCGTGCGCTGGGTCGACGTGGTGCAGGCGTTGCGCGCGCGTGGCTTGGTGCAGATCTTCGAGTGTGGCCCCGGCAAGGTGCTTGCCGGCTTGGTCAAACGAATCGACGCCGAGGCGCAGAGCACCAGCGTATTCGACCCGGCGTCGCTGGCCGAGGCCAAGGGGTTGCTGCAATGAGCGAGATCACTTCGGTGCAGGTCGCATTGGTGACCGGCGCGAACCGACAAGTCGCGCTCGTCACCGGCGCGACTCGCGGCATCGGCCGGGCGATCGCCAACACGCTCGCTTCAAGCGGCTTCAAGGTCATCGGCACTGCCACCACCGATGCCGGCGCGGCAGCCATCGACGCGGCACTGCAGCCGCTGGGTGGGCAGGGCGTGAAGCTCGATGTCACCGACGCCGCCGCGGCCGAGGCCGTGATCGATGCCATCGTCAAGCGCGACGGCGGCCTGCATGTGCTCGTCAACAACGCCGGCATCACCCGCGACACGCTGGCGATGCGCATGAAGGACGCCGACTGGGACGCCGTCATCGATACCAACCTCAAGGCTGTCTTCACGCTCAGCCGCGCGGTGATGCGCACGATGATGAAACAGCGCTTCGGCCGTATCGTCAATATCACCTCGGTCGTCGGCGCCAGCGGCAACGCCGGCCAGGCCAACTACGCCGCGGCCAAGGCGGGTGTGGCCGGCATGACCCGCGCGCTGGCGCGAGAACTCGGCAGCCGCAACATCACCGTCAACTGCATCGCGCCGGGTTTCATCGATACGGACATGACCGGCGGCCTGCCCGAAGCGCAACGCGCCGCGCTGCTGGCGCAGATTCCGCTCGGTCGGCTCGGCAGCCCCGAAGAGGTGGCGCATGCAGTCGCTTTTCTGGCCAGCCCGCTCGCCGGCTACATCACCGGCACCGAGTTGCACGTCAACGGCGGCATGTACATGAATTGATCGCGCTGGCGTCAGTGTCGACCTTGAGCGTTGACGCTGGCGCCGCCAACACAAAACCCGGCCCTGGCCCCACCGTTAGAATCGTGGGCTGTTTTCTGTATCCCACTCCTGGAGGAGTCATGAGCGACATCGAAGCACGAGTCAAAAAAATCATTGCCGAACAGTTGGGCGTGCCCGAGTCGGACGTCACCAACGACAAGGCCTTCGTGGCCGACCTCGGTGCCGACTCGCTCGACACGGTCGAACTGGTGATGGCCCTCGAAGACGAGTTCAGCATCGAGATCCCCGACGAAGAAGCCGAGAAGATCACCACCGTGCAGCTTGCGATCGACTACGCGAGCAAGCACCCCAAGGCTTGAGCGCCTACCGATGACGCGACGGCGTGTTGTCGTCACCGGCCTCGGGCTGGTCAGCCCGGTGGGCAACTCGGTAGATGCAGCCTGGGCCAATCTGGTCGCCGGCCGCTCGGGCATCGCCAACATCACCAAGTTCGACGCCTCGGCTTTTGCCTGCCGCTTTGCCGGCGAGGTCAAGGGCTTCAATGTCGAAGACGTGATGCCGGCCAAAGAGGCCCGGCACATGGACACCTTCATCCACTACGGCCTGGCTGCGGCGGTGCAGGCGGTCAACGATGCCGGCCTGCCGACCGGCGATGCGCTCGACGAGGCCCAGGCCGAGCGGATCGGCTGCATGATCGGCTCGGGCATCGGCGGCTTGCCGCTGATCGAAGCGACCGACGGCGACTACCGCGAGCGTGGCCCGCGCCGAATCTCGCCATTTTTTGTGCCGGCGTCGATCATCAACATGATCTCCGGCCACTTGTCGATCCGCTTCGGTTTCACGGGGCCCAACCTGGCCATCGTCACCGCCTGCACGACCGGCCTGCACAGCATCGGCCAGGCCGGCAGGATGATCGAGTACGGCGACGCCGACGTGATGGTCGCCGGCGGCGCCGAGTCGACGATCTCGCCGCTTGGGCTGGGTGGTTTTGCCGCGGCGCGAGCGCTGTCGACACGCAACGACGACCCACTCACCGCGTCGCGCCCCTGGGACCGCGACCGCGATGGTTTTGTCCTCGGCGAAGGCGCCGGCGTGATGGTGCTCGAGGAATACGAATACGCGCGCAAACGCGGTGCCAAGATCTACGCCGAGCTGGCGGGTTTTGGCATGGGCGCCGACGCTTTCCACATGACCGCGCCGAATGTCGATGGCCCCAAACGGTCGATGCTCGCCGCGCTGCGCAACGCGCAGGTCAATGCCAGCGAGATCCAGTACCTCAACGCGCATGGCACGTCGACGCCGCTGGGCGACGTCAACGAAACGAATGCGATCAAGCTGGCTTTTGGCGACCACGCCAAGCGCCTCGTCGTGAACTCGACCAAGTCGATGACCGGGCATCTGCTGGGCGGCGCCGGCGGCATCGAGTCGGTGTTCACGGTGCTCGCGCTGCACCATCAAGTCTCGCCGCCGACGATCAATATCTTCAACCAGGATCCCGACTGCGACCTCGACTACTGCGCCAATACCGCGCGGCAGATGAAGATCGACCTTGCGGTGAAGAACAATTTTGGTTTTGGCGGCACCAACGGCACGTTGGTTTTTCGCCGCGCCTGAAATTGCGCGCCGCAGCGACGAGCATGCGCGCCCCGCCAGCCATCTCGATCGAAGCGCCGACCCCAACGGGCTGGCGCGTCGCCCAAGCGCTGCTGCATGCCACGGCGGCCGCGTCGTTGGCCGCGTGGGCCGCAGCGCACCTCGACCCGCCGGGCCCAGTGATGCCCGCCGCGGCGCTTGCCGCAGCAGCCGGCGGTGCCATCGGCTGGTACCTGTCGAAGGCACCGCTGGCGTGGTTGGCCTGGACTGGTGGTGAGTGGCAGTTGCGCATCGGCGGCGCCGCGGCAACCGCGGCTCAAGCGCCGCAGCCGATGATCGACTGCAACGGCTTTGTGCTGCTGCGCATGCGCACCAGCGCCGGCAAAAACCATTGGCTCGCGCTGACCCGCGGCATGGCCGGCGCTGCCTGGCACCCCTTGCGTACTGCGGTATATTCATTTGCATCGTAGCAACGCTTTCGTTCCCCCGCGGAACGCCCGCCCTTCTGAATGGCCGATGCGGATGCCGACTCGCTGCTTGTCGAGCGTGTCAAACAAGGCGACAAGCGGGCCTTCGAGATGCTGGTGGTCAAGTACCAGCGCCGCATCGAGCGCCTCATCGGCCGCATGGTGCGCGATCACGAGCTGGTGCAGGATATCGCCCAGGAATCCTTCATCCGCGCCTACCGCGCCTTGCCGCAGTTCCGTGGCGACAGCGCGTTTTACACCTGGCTCTACCGCATCGCGGTGAATACCGCGAAGAAGGCGCTCGTCGACCTCAAGCGCGACCCGTTGATCTATGAATCAGCCCTGCGTTCCGGAGACGAAAGCGATGAAACTTCCGCCCCGCAAAACGAACCAAGCCACGACGAGACGCCCGAAGCCGTGCTGGCCAGCCGTGAAGTCGCCTCGGCGGTGAACGCGGCGATCGAAAATCTGTCAGAAGACTTGCGCCAGGCGGTCACGCTACGCGAGATCGAAGGGCTGAGCTATGAAGAGATTGCCGAAGCCATGAACTGCCCGATCGGCACCGTGCGTTCGCGCATCTTTCGCGCCCGCGAGGCGATTGCGCTGCGGCTGCGGCCCCTGCTGGATACCGCCGATGGCCGGCGCTGGTAAGGCTTTGCGGGTGAGTGATGGTGACCCGCTGGCGGGGCATCGGCAAGATGGTGGAAATGTGCTGGTTCGACCTTGAGAAAAACAGGTGAAGCGATGAGTCTGGATACGATGGCCCGAGCCGACGCTGACGACCCGCGAGCTCTGGCGCTGCGTCAGTCGATGTCGGCCCTGGCTGATGGCGAACTGGCCGACGCTGCACACGCCGATGCGGCCTGCGCCGCTTGGCGCGACGAGCCCGAGGCGCGCCGCGCCTGGCATCGCTACCAGCTCATCGGTGATGTCCTGCGCAGCGCCGAGCTGGCCAGCGCGCCGGCGCGCGACGAAGCTTTTCTCAACCGCTTGCGACTGCGCCTGGCCACCGAGCCGACAGTGCTTGCACCGGCGCCGCTGGTTGCAGCCGCCCCGGTTCGGCAGGGCCGCGCCTGGTGGGCGCCGGTCGCGGTGGCGGCGGGTTTTGTCGCCGTCGCCGGTGTGCTGGTGGTGACCCGCGTGGCGGCCCCCGGCGGGGACCCGATGCTGGCGACGCAGACACCGCAGCTCGCCGCCGCACCGCGCGGCTTGCCGTCGGCGGCGCTGGTCTCGACCAACGCCGCCTTCATGCCGACGCGTGGCGCTAGCGCGGCCGACCCGCGCTGGCAGGCGGTTGATGGCCAGCTCATTCGCGATGCGCGGCTCGACAGTTATCTGCGCGCTCACCGCGGCGTCGCCGCGGCAGTGCCGGGCGGCGCAGTCGGCCGCTTCGAGACCGTGGTGCTCGAGCGGTGAAACGCTCGCTGAACCTTTCGCTCGGGGCCTTGATGACGGTGCTGCTGCTTGCAGCGCCGACGCAGTGGGCGCTAGCCGGCCCGCCCGGCCAGAGCCTGGATGCCCAAGCCTGGCTCTCGCGCATCCAGGCCGCGGCGCGCGAGCGCAACTACCAGGGCACGATGGTCTTCAACGCCGGCGAGGTGGTGGCCAGCTCGCGGGTCGCGCACTACTGCATCGGCGAGCACACCTTCGAGCGCATCGAAGCGCTCGACGGCCAGATGCAGCGTGTCTACCGGCACAACGACACCGTGCACTCGGTCTGGCCGCAGTCGCAGGTGATGTCGATCGAGCAGCGCGACGCCGTCACCGCCAACCCCATGCTGCCCGACATCGAACCGCGCCTGCGTGAGCACTACGAATTGCGTGCGCTCGGGCCCGACCGCATTGCCGGCCGGCAAGCGCAGGTGCTGGTGCTCCAACCGCGCGACGAGCTGCGCTTCAAACAGCGCATCTGGGTCGACCAGGACACCGGCTTGATGCTGCGCTCCGACGTGCTCGGCCCGCAGGGCGCGGTGCTCGAGTCGTCGGCGTTCTCCGATGTCGAGATCGGCGTGCGCCCAGCGCGTGAATCGGTGACCACGCCGATGAAGAAGAAGCTTGACGGCTTCCGCGTCGTCAACGTGGCGCCGCCGGTGCGCACTCGCCTCGAGGCCGAAGGCTGGACGCTGGCGCGGTTGCCGGCGGGCTTTTATCTGATCGGCTGCGTCCGGCGCACGGTCGAGCCGTTGCTGCCAGCCAGTGCGATGGCGGGCGCCGCGGGTGCGCTGACGCTGCAGGCGGTCTACTCCGACGGCCTGGCGCGCGTTTCCATCTTCATCGAGCCGCTCGAAGTGACCGGCCGGCCGCGCCAGGCCCTGATGACGCAGCTTGGCGCGACCCACACCTTGATGAGGGCCCACGGCGAGCGCTGGTGGGTCACGCTGATGGGCGACGTGCCGGTGGCCACGCTGAAGGCTTTCAGCGCGGCGCTGGAGCGGCGGCCTTGAGATCGCCGCTTCACGCCCGATTTGTGGTGAGGATGCCGCCGCTGTCGCTGCCTTCGCCTTCCCCTTCGCGTGTGCGTGTGCCTGTGCGTGTGCCTCTGCGTGGACCCGCGCCTTCGCCTGATCGTTTTTATTGTGTTGACTGACCGGAGACCCTTGATGCCTGTGACCCGATTCGAAGCCGCCCGTGCTATTTCTGCGACGCCGCGGCCGACACGGCGAGTGCTGGTGGCGATGTCAGCGGCGTTGGTCCTTGGTGCCGCAGCGCTCTGGCCGGCGCCCGGAAGCGCCCAGCCGCATGGCTTGCCCGATTTCACCGAGCTCGTCGAACGGGTCGGCCCGGCGGTGGTCAATATCCGCACGCTCGAAAAAAGCACCCGGGCCGGCGGCCCGACCGGCGAGTTGCCACCTGCGCTGGAAGACTTTTTCCGCCGTTTTGGCAACCCGTTTCCGGGCACGCCCGACCCGCGCCGCGGCAATCCGCGCGGTGGTGACGAAGAGCCGCAGCAACGTGGCATCGGCTCGGGTTTCATCCTCAGCGCCGACGGCTTCGTGATGACCAACGCCCATGTCGTCGATGGCGCCGACGAGGTGCTGGTCACGCTCACCGACAAGCGCGAGTTCAAGGCCCGCATCGTCGGCGCCGACCGCCGCACCGACGTCGCGGTGGTCAAGATCGAAGCCAGCGGCCTGCCTTTCGTCAAACTCGGCGACGTTAACCGGCTCAAGGTCGGTGAATGGGTGATGGCCATCGGCTCGCCGTTCGGCCTGGACAACACCGTCACCGCTGGCATCGTCAGCGCCAAGCAGCGCGACACTGGCGAACTGGTGCCCTTCATCCAGACCGATGTGGCGATCAACCCGGGCAACTCCGGCGGCCCGCTGATCAACCTGCGCGGCGAAGTCGTCGGCATCAACTCGCAGATCTACAGCCGCTCCGGCGGCTTCATGGGCATCTCGTTTGCTATCCCGATCGACGAAGCAACGCGGGTCTCTGAACAGTTGCGTTCTTTCGGGCGCGTCATTCGCGGCCGCATCGGCGTGCAGATCGCGCCGGTGACCAAGGAGGTCGCCGAGTCGATCGGTCTGGGCAAGCCGGCGGGTGCGTTGGTGCAGAGTGTTGAATCGGGCGGCCCGGCAGAAAAGGCCGGCGTCGAAGCCGGTGACATCATCACCCGCGTCGACGGCAAGGTGGTCGATCGCTCAGGCGACGTGCCGCGCCTGATCGGCAGCCTCAAGCCCGGCACGCGGGCTGCGCTGCAGCTCTTCCGGCGAGGCGCGAACCGCGATGTCTCGGTGATGATCGGTGAGTTCGAAGCCGACCGCCCGGCGCGGCGCGCGCAGGCCGAACCGAATGCGATCACACCGGCCAAGAATGCGCTAGGGGTTTTGGCGGCCGACCTCAGTGACGCGCAGAAGCGCGAGCTCAAGGTCAAAGGCGGCGTTCGCGTCGAAGCCGTCGAAGGCGCGGCCGCACGCGCCGGCCTGCGTGAAGGTGATGTGATCCTGTCGGTCGACAATGCCGAGGTCAACGACAGCAAGCAGTTCGCCGCGCTGGCCGCCAAGGTCGAGAAGTCGCGCGCCGTCAGCGTGCTGGTGCGCCGCGGTGAAGCCGTCAACTACCTGGTCATCCGGCCAGGGCGATAGCGCCGGTAAGACCTGACGGGCGGCGCCGATGTCAAGCCGGCGCTTCCCGATCAGGGCGCAGGGGTATTTCACTTGATGAGATTGTTGGCATCGCTGCCGTGACCGCCAGACCCAGCGGGCATGGCGAAAAGTTGGTGGATGCCCACTTCCCGATCGAGTTGGCGGCCGAATTCAGCCGCCCGCCGACTAGAATCACCGCTCTATTGACCTCTTTAGCCGCGCTTCTGGCGTGGAAGCGCTGTTGGCTGTTGGGCTGCCGCGACGTTGGACAAGGTTGCGTACAGCCTGTTGATGACCTGTGAATAACTAATTGATGTTGGCACCCTGCAACGGCCGGAAAACAAGCATTGGCGCGGGTTGCGGCCGGGGCGATTTGGCTACAATGAACTCCCAACAAGCAGTTGCCAAACGTCTTTTGTTGGAAGGCGCGTCATTCAGTTCGACGCGCCTTTTTTTTACGTCTTGAACATGCTGCGCCACCGCTCGATGCAGCACTCCGGCCACCGATCGCACGACGCCATTCAAGCGCGCGCAGTGGTGGCCCACTGATCACCGATGAACCACATCCGCAACTTCTCGATCATTGCCCACATCGACCATGGCAAGAGCACGCTTGCTGACCGCATCATCCAGCGCTGCGGTGGTCTGAGCGACCGCGAGATGGAAGCGCAGGTGCTCGACTCGATGGACATCGAGCGCGAGCGCGGCATCACGATCAAGGCCCAGACAGCAGCGCTGCAGTACACCGCGCGTGACGGCCAGGTCTACAACCTGAACCTGATCGATACGCCGGGGCATGTCGACTTCTCATATGAAGTCAGCCGCTCGCTGTCGGCCTGTGAAGGCGCGCTGCTGGTTGTCGACGCGTCGCAAGGTGTCGAGGCGCAGACGGTGGCCAATTGCTACACCGCACTCGAACTCGGCGTCGAGGTGGTGCCGGTGCTCAACAAGATGGACCTGCCGCAGGCCGACCCCGAGCGCGCCAAGGAAGAAATCGAAGACGTTATCGGCATCGACGCCGAACATGCGATCCCGTGCTCGGCCAAAACCGGCATGGGCCTGGACGAGGTCATCGAAGCCGTGATCACGCGCATGCCGGCGCCGCGTGGCAAGCCCGACGGCCCGCCGCGGGCGATGATCGTCGACAGCTGGTTCGATACCTATGTCGGCGTGGTGATGCTGGTTCGTGTCGTCGATGGCAGCTTCAGCAAGGGCGAACGCATCCGCATGATGGCCACCAACACCGTCTACGGCATCGAGTCGATGGGTGTGTTCACGCCGAAGTCGGTGCCGCGCGACACGCTCAAGGCCGGCGAGGTCGGGTTTGTCATCTGCGGCATCAAGGAGCTGCAAGCGGCCAAGGTCGGCGACACGCTGACGCTGGAAAAAAAGCTGCCCAACAACGCCGGCCCGGCGACTTCAGCCCTGCCCGGCTTCAAGGAAATCAAGCCGCAGGTTTTTGCCGGCCTGTACCCGACCGAAGCGAGTGAATACGACCAGCTGCGCGACGCGCTCGAAAAGCTCAAGCTCAACGACTCGTCGCTGCGCTACGAGCCCGAGGTCAGCCAGGCGCTGGGTTTTGGTTTCCGCTGCGGATTCCTCGGCCTGCTGCACATGGAAATCGTGCAGGAGCGCCTGGAGCGCGAGTTCGACCAGGACCTGATCACCACCGCGCCGAGCGTGGTCTACGAGGTCGAGCTCAACGACGGCACCGTGATGCTGATCGAAAACCCGTCGAAGATCCCCGACGCTGGGCGGATCAAGGAGATCCGCGAGCCGATCGTCACCGTGCATCTTTATATGCCGCAGGACTCGGTCGGCCCGGTGATGACGCTGGCCAATCAGAAGCGCGGCGTGCAGCTGAACATGGCCTACCACGGCCGCCAGGTCATGTTGACCTACGAGCTGCCGCTGGCCGAGATCGTGCTGGACTTTTTCGACAAGCTCAAAAGCGTGTCGCGTGGTTATGCGTCGATGGACTACGAGTTCAAGGAATACCGCGCCGCCGATGTCGTCAAGGTCGACCTGCTGCTCAACGGCGACCGTGTCGATGCGCTGAGCATCATCGTGCACCGGGCGCAGAGCCAATACCGCGGGCGCGCGGTGACGGCCAAGATGCGCGAGCAGATCCCGCGCCAGATGTACGACGTGGTGATCCAGGCGGCAATCGGCGCGAACATCATCGCGCGCGAGAACATCAAGGCGCTGCGCAAAAACGTGCTGGCAAAATGTTATGGCGGCGACATCACGCGCAAGAAGAAGCTGCTCGAAAAACAAAAGGCCGGCAAGAAGCGCATGAAGCAGATCGGTGCCGTCGAGGTGCCGCAAGAAGCCTTCCTGGCGATCCTGCAGGTTGACGACTGAGCGATCGCCCAAATCGGCAAACCCGCCAACGCGAAACCACACAACACTTATGAGTGCACTGACTGCCGCCCTGTACGGCGCCCTGGTCGTTTACGGGGCGGGCTGGTTCATGGGCTACTGGATCGGCAACTTTTCGCTGCTGCTGTTCACGCTCACCGTGGTCACCTTCGCTTACTGGATGGCCGAACGCCTGCGCTTCGCACCCGCGCGCGCAGCGGCTGCGGCCGAGCTCGAGCGGCAGGACACCAGCCGCCGTGCCGAACTCGGCAAGATGGGCATCAGCCGCGTCGACGGTGATGTCCAAGAGGCCAAGGCCAAACTGCTGATGCAGCCCTGGTGGCTGGACTGGACGGCCGGTCTGTTCCCGGTGATCGTGGTCGTCTTTGTGCTGCGCTCTTTTTTGTTCGAGCCGTTCAAGATCCCGTCGGGCTCGATGGTGCCGACGCTGCTGGTCGGTGACCTGATCCTGGTCAACAAATTCCACTACGGCGTGCGCCTGCCGGTGATCAACAAGAAGATCGTGCAGAACAACGATCCGCAGCGCGGCGACGTGATGGTCTTTCGTTATCCGCCCGACCCGCGCATGGACTACATCAAGCGTGTGGTTGGCCTGCCCGGTGATGAAGTCTCGTACCTGAACCAGACGCTGCTCATCAACGGCAAGCCGGTGCCGGCGCAGGCCCAGGGCGACTACTACGACGAAGACAGCCTGCGCTACGCGCCGCTGTTCAGCGAGAAGCTCGGCGAGAAGGACCACCGCATGCTCGTCGATCCCAAGCGCCAGGCCTTTTTTGGCACCGACGACAAACGATTCCCGTTCCGTGAAAATTGCCGCTACTCGGCCGAGGGTGTGGTGTGCAAGGTGCCACAAGGGCACTACTTCATGATGGGTGACAACCGCGACAATTCGCAGGATTCCCGCTACTGGGGCTTCGTCCCTGACGAGAACATCGTCGGCCGGGCGTTTTTTGTGTGGATGAACTTCGGCAACCTCGGACGCATCGGCGCTTTCAATTGAAAGCTCGCCGCTCGCCCGTGCTGCCGTTCAAGGGGCATGCTGCAATGATCTCCAACCCGTCACGGCGACCGCCGGCGTGCGCCGCGCAACGCGGCGTCACTTTGCTTGGCCTCGTGGTCTGGGCCATCCTGATCGGCTTTTTTGGCTACATCGCGGTGCGCACCCTGCCGACCGTGAACGAGTACTTCACGATCCAGAGCGCGGTGGCCAAGATCGCCGCTTCGGCGCCGACCACCGTGGGCGATGCCCGCGCGGCCTTTGACCGCCAGAAGCAGATCGAGTATTCGATCACCTCCATCGCTGGCAAGGACCTTGAAGTCACCAAGGAAAACGACCGCGTCGTGATCGCCTTTGCCTACGAAAAAGAAATCCCGATCGCCGGCCCGGTGTACCTGCTGCTCAAATACCAGGGGCGCTCGAAATAGCGCAAACTGCGGGCCCCGATGGATCGCCGACCTGACGCCGCACAGAGCGCGCTGCACACCGCACTGCAAACCCGCCTGGGCCACCACTTTGCCCAGCCGGTGCTGTTGACCCGCGCGCTCACGCACCGCAGCTTCGGCGCTGACCACAACGAGCGGCTTGAGTTCCTTGGCGACGCGGTGCTCAACCTGGCGGTGTCGACCCTGCTCTACGAACACTTTTCCGGCTCTGACGAAGGCGACCTGACCCGCGTGCGCGCGCACCTCGTGCGCGAAGACAGCCTGCACCGCGTCGCGCTGTCGCTGGGCCTGCCCGAGGCCGTGCGCATGTCCGACGGCGAGATGCGCGGCGGCGGCGCGCAGCGGGCGTCGATCTTGGCCGATGCCACCGAGGCGATCATCGGCGCGGCTTTCATCGATGGCGGATTTGATGCCGCGCAGGCTTTGGTGCGGCGGCTCTTTGGCGAAATCATCACCAGCACCGAGGTCGCCAACTGGACCAAGGACGCCAAGACCGAATTGCAAGAGTGGCTGCAGGCGCGCCGCTTCGCGGTGCCGGCGTATTCGATCCGCTCCACCCGCGGCCAGGCCCACGCGCAGACCTTCGAGGTCGCCTGCGAGGTCACCACGCTCGGCCTGGTCGAGCTCGGCGAAGGCCGCTCGCGCCGCGTTGCCGAACAAGAAGCCGCGCGGCGCATGCTCGAAGCGCTTAAGTTGAGTGACCAACCTGGCGGGCCCCTGCGCCAATGATCCCTGACTTGCCGGCCGCTGCCGCGGCTGTAGAACCGGCCCGCCGCTGCGGCCTGATCGCGATCGTCGGGCGGCCGAATGTCGGCAAGAGCACGCTGTTGAATGCGCTCGTCGGGCAGAAGATCAGCATCACGTCGAAAAAGGCGCAGACCACCCGCCACCGCATCACCGGCATCCGCACCGTCGGGCCGACGCAGTTTGTTTTTGTCGATACGCCGGGCTTCCAGTCCAAACACGCCGCGGCGCTGAACCGCACCCTCAACCGCACCGTGCTCGCCACGCTGAGCGATGTCGATGTGGTGCTGTTTGTCGTCGAGGCCGGGCGCTTTGCTGCCGACGACGCTCAGGTGCTCAAGCTGATGCCGGCCGACAAACCCGTCGTGCTGATCGCCAACAAACTCGACGCCGTGGCGCGCCGCAACGACGTGCTGCCCTGGCTGAAGACCCTGCCCGAGCGTCATGCCTTTGCCGAATATGTGCCGATGTCTGCGACGCGGCAGGACGATGTCGAGCGCCTCTTTGGCATCCTCACGCCGTACCTGCCCGAGCAGCCCTGGCTGCACGAAGAAGATGCCCTCACCGACCGCAGCGACCGCTTCCTGGCCAGCGAAATCATCCGCGAAAAGCTCTTCCGCTTGACCGGTGACGAGTTGCCCTACACGTCGACCGTCACCATCGAGAAATTCGAGGAAGAAGGGCGCTTGCGCCGCATCGCCGCGACCATCATCGTCGAGCGAGCTGCCCACAAGGGCATGATCATTGGCGAAGGTGGCGAGCGCCTCAAGCGCATCGGCAGCGAAGCGCGCCAAGAGCTCGAGCGCCTGCTCGACGCCAAGGTTTTTCTCGAAATCTGGGTCAAGGTGCGCGGCGGCTGGGCCGACGACGAAAAGCACCTGCGCAGTTACGGGTATGAATAGACGCGCCGCATCGGCGCCGTTGCAAGGCTATGTGTTGCACCGCTGGGACTGGAGCGAAACCAGCCTCATCGTGGATCTCTTCACCCGCGAGCGCGGCCGGGTTGCGGCCGCCGCCAAGGGCGCCAAGCGGCCTTACTCCCAGCTGCGCCCGGTGTTGCTGCCTTTTCAGCGACTGCATCTGACGCTCGGCCGCACACCGGCCGACGCCAGCGCTGACGTGCATCTGCTGCGCCATGCCGAATGGGCCGGTGGCGCGCCGATGCTGTCGGGCGGCGCGCTGTTTTCCGGCTTCTACGCCAACGAGCTGCTGATGAAGCTGCTCGCCCGCGACGACCCCCATCCGCGCCTGTTCGACGCCTATGCGCAGACCTTGCCGAGCCTGCGCTCGAATGGAGCGAATGGCGCGCATGGCGACGACAGCCACGCCCAGGCCGCGCTGCGGGCTTTTGAGCTGCTGCTGCTGCACGAAACCGGCGTCTTGCCCGAGCTCGGCCGGGTGACCTTGACGCAGCAGGCCGTGGCCGATTCGCGGCGCTATCAGCTCGTGCCAGAAGCCGGCGTGATCGCCGTACGCGACGAGGCGGCGGCGCTCGACGCATCGCAGCTTCTGGCATTGCAGGCCGCGCTGGTGCTGGGTGATCTCGCCGCATTGCAGCGTGCCTGCGTCGCGGCCCTGCCGGCATTGCGCGCCGCGCTGCGCGCGCTGCTTCACTATCATCTCGGCGCCACACCCCTGCGCACCCGGCAGGTGATGCAAGGGGTGCAGCGCCTGCTCGATGTGCAGCAAACGTCCGCGGCATGACACCGCCGAACAAAGCCGCTGAACGAGCCCGCTGCACGAACCCGCGAGCGAACCCGCGAACAAACCCGCTGAACGAAGCCGCCGAATGAACCCACTCGTCGCCCCCGAAGCCCATGCCACAAAGCCGCGCGAATCGTGCGCGCTGTCGGTCAACGTCAACCGCATCGCGCTGCTGCGCAACAGCCGCCCGGTCGGGCTGCCGGACTTGATCAAGCTGACGACGATCGTGCTCGACGCCGGCGCTGACGGCATCACCGTGCACCCGCGGCCCGATGCGCGCCACATCACGGCAGACGATGTGCACGCGCTTAGCGGCCTGCTCAAACGCTGGCCACAGGCCGAGTTCAATATCGAAGGCAACCCCTTCCACAACCTGATGCCGCTGCTGCGTGCGTTGCGCCCGCAGCAGGCGACCTTTGTGCCCGACAGCGCCGAGCAGGCGACCTCTGACCACGGCTGGCAACTCAGTCCAGGTGAGCAAGGTGACGATGCCGGCCGCCTGCGCCCGCTGATCGACGAGCTGCATGCACTCGGTATCCGCGTCAGCCTGTTCATGGACCCCGACCCGGCAGCGATGCCGCTGGCGCGCGCAGTCGGTGCCGACCGCGTCGAGCTCTACACCGAAGCCTATGCGCGTGCCCACGGCACACCGCAGCAGGCGGCGGTGCTCGCGCAATACACGTCTGCCGCGCAAGCTGCACTCGCCGCTGGGATGGGCGTGAATGCCGGGCACGATTTGAACCGCGACAACCTGGCCGACTTTTTGCGCGCGGTGCCGGCGGTGGCCGAGGTCTCGATCGGCCATGCGCTTGTTGCCGATGCGCTGGAGCTGGGCCTGGACGAGACCGTGCGCGCTTATCAGCGCTGCATTCGTGCAGCCCATGCCGGCTAAAGCCTGGGCGCTGCGCGACGCGCGGCCCGACGACGCGTTGGCGCTGTCGGTGCTGTCCACCGCGGTGTGGGTCGACACCTACGCCACCGACGGCGTGCGGGCCACGATCGCGCGCGAAGTCAGCCACCAGTTCGACCCGGCCAAACTGCATGCCGCGCTCACCGACGGGTGCAGCCACTGGCTGATTGCCGCGCAGGGTGAACATCTGCTCGGCTACGCGCGCTGGCACCCAGCCGAGCATGCCGACGAGCCGGCCACACGCGGCGGCTTCGAGCTCGACACCTTGTACGTGCTGGCGCGCTTCGCCGGCCAGGGCATCGGTGCAGCGCTGATCCGCGAAACGCGGTGCCGCTGCGGCCGGGCGGTGTTGTGGACGACGGCCTGGGTCGGCAATCCACGCGCCCGCCGCTTCTACCAGCGCGAAGGATTTGTGATGCACGGCATCGTCGACTACAGCTTCGAAGGCGAACACCACGACAACTGGCTGCTCGTCAACGTCAGCGACAAAGCCAGCGACAGCGTGCAGCCATGATCTACGGCATCGGCACCGACATCTGCGATATCCGCCGCATCGCGGCCACGCTGTCGCGGCGCGGCGAGCGCTTCGCGACCAAGGTGCTCGGCCCGCATGAAATCGAGGTCTACCGCGAGCGCCATGCCAAGGTACCGACGCGCGGCGTGAGTTATCTGGCCACCCGATTCGCGGCCAAAGAAGCCTTCTCCAAAGCCATCGGCTTGGGGTTGCGCATGCCGATGACCTGGCGTGCCTGCGAGGTCATCAAGGCGCCCAGCGGCAAGCCGCAAATCAAGCTGCACGGTGCGCTTTCGGCTTGGTTTGAAGCGCGCGGCTTGAGCGCGCATGTCAGCGTCAGCGACGAAACCGACTACGCTGCCGCGTTCGTAGTGGTCGAGACAACAAGAGAAAGTTCACGATGATCGAACATGCCCCCGTGGTGCTGGATGTCGCTGGCACCACGCTCAACGCCGCTGACCGCAAACGCTTGAAACATCCACTCGTCGGCGGTCTGATCCTGTTTGCGCGCAACTGGGAAAACCGCCACCAGCTGACCACGCTGTGCGCCGAGATCAAATCAGTGCGCCCCGATGTGCTGATCTGCGTCGACCACGAAGGTGGCCGCGTGCAGCGCTTCAAGACCGACGGCTTCACGCACTTAGCCCCGATGCGCGCGCTCGGTGAACTCTGGCTTCGCGACGCGCTCACCGCCACCGATGCCGCCACGGCCACCGGCTTGGTGCTCGGCGCCGAGCTGCGCGCCTGCGGTGTCGACTTGAGCTTCACCCCGGTGCTCGACCTCGACCATGGCGGCTCCAACGTCATCGGCGACCGCGCCTTCCATCGCGACCCGCGTGTCGCCACCTTGCTCGCCAAGAGCCTGATGCATGGCCTGCTGCTTGCCGGCATGGCCAACTGCGGCAAACATTTCCCCGGCCATGGTTTTGTCAAAGCCGACAGCCACCACAGCGTGCCGATCGACAAACGCTCGCTCAAGGCGATTCTCGAAGACGATGCCCGGCCCTACGAATGGTTGAGCACGAGCCTGGCCAGCGTGATGCCGGCGCATGTCGTCTACGCCAAGGTCGACCGTCACCCGGCGGGCTTCTCCGAGCGCTGGCTCAAAGAAATCCTGCGCGGCCGCCTCGGCTTCAACGGCGCGATATTCAGCGACGACCTGAGCATGGAAGGCGCGCGCCAGATTGACGACCAATCGGTCAGCTACGCCGAGGCCGCCGCGGTGGCGTTGTCGGCGGGCTGCGACCTGGTGTTGTTGTGCAACCAATCGGTCGATGGTGGCGAAGCGGTTGATGGTCTGCTCGCCGGGCTGCTCGACCAGCAGGCTCAAGGCCACTGGCGTCCCGACCCCGACAGCGAAGCGCGCCGGCTGGCGCTGCTGCCGCTGACACCGCCCCTGACCTGGGACGAGCTGATGCACCAGGGCGCCTACCAGCATGCGCTGGAGCGGCTGCCCTGATGCCTAACGCAACAGATTAGCGGCGCCTCGGCGCCGGCGACCTCGGCGCAGGCATGCGCCGGCTGGTCTCGCGCACCACCAGCTCGGTCGGCAACTGGATCGGCGCCACCGGCTCGCCGGCCACGATGCGCTGCAAGGCGTCGACCATCGCCGCGCCGGCCTGGTCGATCGACTGGCGCACCGTGGTCAATGCAGGATGCAGGTGGCGCGCCAGTTCGACATCGTCGTAGCCGACCACCGGCACCTGCTCGGGCACGTTTCGCCCGGCCGCACGCAACGCATTGATCGCCGTCATCGCGAGCATGTCGGAGCAGGCGAAGATGCCGTCGAAGGGCGCGCCGCTCTTGATCTGCGCCTCGATCATCGGCCGTGCGAGATCGGTGGCGAAGGGTACCGCCAGCTCCAGGCGTGGGTCGATCTTCAGGCCATGCGCCTTGAGCACCTCGAGGTAACCCTCGCGCCGCCGTGCGACTTCGGGCAGCTCGGCATCGCCGAGAAACAGGATCCGCTTGCAGCGCTGCGCGACCAGGTGTTCGGTGGCCAGCCGCCCGCCGGCGACGTTGTCGCTGCCCACCGTGCAATAGAGCTGCCCGGCGAGCTGCGCGCCCCAGACCACGATCGGCATGCCGCGCCGCGCCAGCCCGTTGAGCTGGTCATGGTGGTGCCACTGGCCGATGAGCAGCACGCCCAGGGCGCGGCCGGTATCAACGAGCTGCGCGGCATGGTCGAGCCGCTCGGCGTCCACCCGCGACAGCAGCACATCAAAACCCTGGCCGGTGAGGGCGTCCGCGATCGAGCCCATCAGGGCCAGAAAAAACGGGTCGGAAATATGCTGTCGTGTCGCCGAGTCGAGCGGGATCACGAGGCCGACGGTGCGGTTCTGGCGCAGGCGCAGGTTCTGTGCGCCGACGTTGATCGAGTAGTTCAGCGAGCGGGCCAGCTCGCTGATTCGGGCGCGGGTTTCGGCGTTGATCAGCTCGCTGCCGGCGAGCGCGCGTGAGACCGTCGACACCGACACACCGGCCAGCCGCGCGATGTCGGCCATCTGCAAGCGGCGCGACTGCGCCGGTGACGCTGCGGGCGCGGCACCGACAAGGGCGGCGTGGTCAGCCATCGAATGAAGGCAATGGGTTGGCTGCGGCGATGGCCGTTGGAGCAGGCATGAGTCGGCAACGATTGTCACATGCCGGCCTGGCTCTTCATGTCTTTCGATGCATGTTGGGATCGATTGCAAGTCGGCGTACAGGATCAGGGTTAGCACTTAATGCAATCGATTGCAAAGGATTTACATTTTCGATCGTCAAAGTCCGCTGGCAAGGCTCACGCCAAGCTGCGCGGGCTTCGATGTCGCAGTTCGGCCATGCCCCGGGGCATCGACGCGGCGACGAAGCGACGCCACCCCAACACCCTGGAGACTCCGACATGAAATCCATCCCGCAAGCGATCCCGCGCCCGGTCGCGCTGGCCGCCGCCCTGGCCGTGCTGCAACTCGGCATGGCGCAGGCGCAGACCGCCGCCGCACCCCCGGCCGACGGCCTCAAGCTCGACACCATCGTCATCACCGGCGCCTCGACCGCGCGCACGAAGATGCAGCAGTCGGTCTCGGTGAGCACGATCGACGGCGAGCAGCTGCAGAAGTCGGGCGCCGCCAGTGCCGCGGAGGTGCTGCGCAGCGTGCCCGGCGTGCGGTCGGAGTCGAGCGGCGGCGAAGGCAACGCCAACATCACCGTGCGCGGGGTGCCGATCTCGGCCGGCGGCTCGCGGTATGTGCAGATGCAGGAAGACGGCCTGCCGGTGCTGTTGATCGGTGACGTGTCATTTGCCACCGCCGACCAGTTTGTTCGCGCCGACTACTTCCTGAACAACGTCGACGTGATCCGCGGCGGCTCGTCGGCGACGCTGGCCACTAACTCGCCGGGCGGCATCATCAACTTCATCTCCAAGACCGGCCGCGTTGCCGGTGGCAGCCTGGGCTACAGCCTGGGCGTCGACCACCGCCAGCAGCGCCTGGACTTCGACTTCGGCGGCAAGCTCAGCGACAACACGCTGTTCCAGATTGGCGGTTTCCACCGCATCGGCGAAGGCACGCGCAACACCGACGTGACGGCTGAAAACGGCGGCCAGTTCCGCGCCAGCCTGACACGCCAGTTCAGCAACGGTTATGTCCGTGCCACCTTCAAGCACCTCGACGACCGTACCCCGACCTACCTGCCGGTGCCAGTGCGCCTGACCGGCAGCACCATCTCCGAGCTGCCCGGCGTCGACCCGCGCACCGCGTTTTTCATCAACAGCAACCTGGCTCAGGACGTCGGTGTCGACAAGGACGGCAACCGCGTCACGTCCAACCCGGCCGACGGTTTGCATGTCAAGTCGACCGCCTTCGGCCTCGAGGCGCAATTCAAGCTCGATGGCGACCTGACGCTGACCAACCGCTTCCGCAAGGCCGCCATCGGCGGGCGCTTCATTGGCCTGTTCCCGGCCGGCTCGGCGCCGACCGATGTTGCCAACGGCGCCAACCAGTACACCGGCACGGCGCCGGTCTTTTCGGCGCACCTGTTCAACACCTCGCTCGACGACATGGGCAATGTGTTCAACGACCTGCGCCTGCAGAAGGTGGTCGCGATGAGCGCGTCGAACAAGCTCACCGTCACCGGCGGCCTTTTCAGCGGCACCCAGAACGTCGGCCAGACCTGGTACTGGAACCGCTACAACATCGAGCTCAAGGGTGACGGCGCGCGGGTGCTCAACAACGCCGGCGCGGCCACCACCAGCCCGGTCGGTGACGCCACCACCACCTGGGGCGGCTGCTGCTTCCGCGCCATCGACGTCAAGCTCACCGCGATGGCGCCGTATGCCGCGTTGACTTTTGACGCCGGCCCGCTGACGCTCGACGGCAGCGTGCGCCTGGACAAACAACGTGCCAGTGGTTCGCAGATCTTCGGCGGCGTCGCCGGCTGGGACGCCACGCGCCGCAACAAGGTCAGCTACTCGACCGAAGCGACCTCGTATTCCTTCGGCGGCAACTACCAACTCGACCGCGACACGGCGGGCTTTGCGCGCATCAGCAAGGGCTCGTCATGGGCCTCGCCCGACCGCATCATCTGGGACACCGATGTCGCCACCGGCGCCAAGCCCTATCCGGTGAACGAGACCGATCAGCTCGAGGCCGGCATCAAGCTGCGCCGCGGCGCGCTGAGCTCGTTCATCACCTTCTTCAAGGCCAAGACCAAGGAAGACGGCGGCTTCGAAGTGACGACGCGAAAATACCTCAAGGACAGTTATGACGCGTTGGGCATCGAGGCCGAGATGAGCTGGCGCCTGGGTGGCCTGCAGCTCGCCGGCGGCGCAACCTGGACCAAGGCCGAAGTCTCGGCCACCGGCAAGAAGCCGCGCCGCCAGGCCGACTTCGTATTCCAGCTCGCTCCGACCTACTCGATCGGCGCACTCGAAATCGGCGCCACGGTGATCTCGACGACCAAGTCCTATGCCGACAACGACAACACCGTCGTGTTGCCGGGCTACACCGTGGTCAACGCGTTCGCTGGCTATGAGTTGGCCCAGGGACTGACGCTGCAACTCGGCGTGAACAACCTGTTCAACTCGATTGGGTATACCGAAGCCGAGGGTCAGGGTAACCTGACCAACAACCCGCTGTACGTGGCGCGTTCGATCAACGGCCGCAGTGCCAAGGCGACGCTGAAGTACAGCTTTTGACGCCGACCCAGCAGGCCTGACCCGTTCGCGCGGCGGCTGGCTGCGCAGACGGTTTGTTTCGGCCTGTGCCTGCCGCGGCCAAGCTGGGCCAGGCGCTGCCGACGACCCATTGCCAAGGAGATTCATCCATGTCCACGCGCAAGCCGCAGCTGTCGTTCTGGCAGATCGTGAATATGAATGTCGGCTTCTTCGGCATCCAGTTCAGCTTCGGGCTCCAGCAGAGCAACATGAGCCCGATCTACAAATACCTTGGCGCCGACGAGGCCAGTCTGCCGCTGCTGTGGCTGGCCGGGCCGATGACCGGGCTCCTGGTGCAGCCGATCATCGGTGCGATGAGCGACCGCACGGTCTCGCGCTGGGGCCGGCGCACGCCGTACTTCCTGATCGGCGCAATCCTGTGCAGCCTGGGCCTGCTCTTCATGCCTTTCAGCCCGACGCTGTGGTTTGCGGCCGGGCTGCTGTGGATCCTTGACGCGGCGAACAACGTCACGATGGAGCCTTATCGCGCCTACGTCAGCGACCGCCTCAACCGCGACCAGCACTCGATGGGTTTCCTGACCCAGAGTGCCTTCACCGGCCTGGCGCAGACCCTGGCCTACCTGATGCCGTCGATCTTTGTCTGGCTCGGCATGAACAAGGACGCGGTCGGCGACAACCACATCCCGCAGGTCACGATGACGGCCTTTGTCATCGGCGCGATCTTCTCTTTCACGACCGTCTGGTGGAGCGTGAAGAAGGTGCCCGAGCTGCCCTTGAGTGACGCTGAAAAAGCCGCGATGCTGGCGCAGCCCACCGGCATCGCGGCGACGCTGAACGAGATCTGGGCCGCGATCAAGGCGATGCCGCCGACGATGCGCCGGCTGTGGTGGATGAAGCTCTTCCAGTGGTACGGGATGATGTGCTACTGGATCTACATCGTGCCCTCGCTGGCGAAGACGATGTTCAACACCGCCGACGCCACGAGTGCGGGCTTTCGTGATGCCGGCCTGCTCAACGGCCAGATCGGCGGCTTCTACAACTTCATCGCGTTCATCGCTGCATTTGCAATGGTGCCGTTCACGCGCCGCTACGGCGCGAAGGCCGTGCACGCGGTGTGCCTGACACTGGCTGCGGCCGGCATGTGGGCCTTGCCCGGCATCACTGACAAGGCCTGGCTCTTCGTGCCGATGCTCGGTATCGGCCTGGCCTGGGCCAGCATCATGGGCAACCCGTACATCCTGCTCGCCGGCAGCATCCCGCCCGAGCGCGCTGGCGTCTACATGGGCATCTTCAACATGTTCATCGTGATCCCGATGTTGATCCAGATGCTGACTCTGCCGCTTTACTACCAGACCCTGCTCGGCGGCCAGCCCGACAACGTGATCCGCCTCGCTGGCGGGTTGCTGCTGTGCGCCGCGGTGGCGGTGTTATTCGTCGACACCCGCCCGGCCAGCGCCGCGAAATGAAGAACCAGGTCCAGCTCATCGCCTATGTCGACCGCTTCGGCGGCGGTGGCCTGGGCGAACTGCGCAGTCTGCTTGGCGGGCCGTTGAACGCGGTCTTTGGTGCGGTTCACCTGCTGCCGTTTTTCCATTCCATCGACGGCGCCGATGCCGGCTTCGACCCAATCGACCATACCCAGGTCGATCCGCGGCTCGGCAAATGGGCCGATGTGAAGGCCCTGACCGCCGAGATCGACGTCATGGGCGACGTCATCGTCAACCACATGTCGGCGGACTCACCGCAGTTCCGCGACGTCCTCGCCAACGGCGAGGCATCGGCGCACGCCGGCTTGTTTCTGACCTGCGAGGCGGTCTTCCCGGACGGCGTCAGCGCTGCACAACTGCAGACGATCTACCGGCCGAGGCCCGGGCCGCCATTCACCCAGGTGGCGCTGCCATCTGGGCGCAGCCAAGTCTTCTGGACCACCTTCACGCCGCAGCAGATCGACATCGATGTCTTGCATCCACTCGGCCGCGCGTACCTGGACGGCATTCTGGAGCGCTTCGCCGCCAACGGCATCCGGATGGTGCGCCTGGACGCCGTCGGTTATGCGATCAAGACCGCGGGAACGAGCTGCTTCATGACGCCGCAAACGTTCGACTTCATCGACAGCTTTGCGGCCCGCGCAAACGCGCTGGGCATCGAAGTGCTGGTCGAGATCCACTCGCATCATCGACGCCAGATCGAGATTGCGGCGCGGGTCGACTGGGTTTACGACTTCGCGCTGCCGCCACTGCTGCTGCATGCATTTTTCTTCGCGACAGCCAAGGCGCTCAAGGCCTGGATCGGCCAGCGGCCGAACAACGCCTTGACGGTGCTCGACACGCACGACGGCATCGGCATCATCGACATCGGCGCTGATGCCAGTGACCGCGTGGCGCTGCCCGGCCTGGTGCCGCCGCAGGAGCTCGACGCCCTCGTCGAACGCATCCACGCCAACAGCCGCGGTGCCAGTCGCCAGGCCACCGGCGCCGCGGCATCGAATCTCGACTTGTACCAGGTCAACTGCACTTTTTACGACGCCCTGGCGCGCAACGACCGCGCCTACCTGCTGGCGCGCGCGGTGCAGTTTTTCATGCCCGGCGTGCCGCAGGTGTATTACGTCGGCCTGCTCGCCGGTGAGAACGACATGGCCCTGCTGGCAGCCACTGGCGTTGGCCGCGACATCAACCGCCAGCGTTTCAGCCGCGCCGATGTGGCTGCCGCGCTGCGCAAGCCCGTCGTCAACAAGCTCATCGACTTGATCCGGCTGCGCAACGAGCACCCGGCGTTCCAGGGCGACTTCGACCTGCTCGCCAGCGACGACAGGACGCTGTTGATGCGGTGGCAGCATGCCGGCGCCTGGGCCGAGCTCGAGCTGGACTTTGCGAGCCTGCGCTACCGGCTGCTCGTGGGCACCGCCGACGGCAGCCAGCGGGAGATCTCGCTCGAGGTCGTGCCCAGCCCTTGAGCGTCTCCTCGGCGATGACCGCGGGGCGCTATCGCGACTTCGTGATAGCGCCCCGCCGGACTATGCGCCCGGCGTTGCTGCCTGCTGCTCGAACGGCAGTTTCAGCTGCGACAAATCCTTGCGCGTCTCGACCAACACCAGCGGGCCTTCGTCGACGACGGCCACCGGCTTGCGTTCCCGCGGCACATGCGTCGGCCTGGGCGCGGCGGCCAGCGCGGCTTGCGCTGCGCTGATCTTGGCGGTGTCGGAGTTCACCCACTCGAGGCCGGAGCTCTGCGCGATCGACTGCAACTGGTCCATCGGCAGCACGAAGCGTTCGACGACAGCAGGTGCGGCGGCTGCGGGTGCGGGTACCGGTGCCGCGACCTGCATTGGCGCCGATGCTGCAGCGGGCCACGCGATGGCGGTGGGCGCGGCAGTTGCCGTGTCGGCGGTGTCGGCGGTGTCGTCGGCGTTGGCGGTGTCCACAGCCCGGCTCTCGTCATCCTCAGCAACGGCGCGGTCTGGCTCCGACGTGGCCGGCACGATCCGGCGTGAGGGCGGTGCCATGGCAGCGGCCAGCGCCGACGGCGCTGCGACGTCGTCGTCGATTGGCGCGGCGGCGCTGGTGGCGCTGGTGGCAATCGCGCCTTCAGCGCCGTCAACCAGCGCGGCATCGTCAGGCCGACGCTCGCGGCGCGGCCTGTCACGGCCACGGCCACGGCGGCGGCCGTCCGGCTCGCTGCCACCTTCGGCGGGGGCATCGCTGCTCGGCCGCTCGCCGGCCGGCATCTCTGCAGCTTGCGTTTCGGTGGCTACCGGTTGGGCTCTGGTGAGTGCTTCGGCATCACCGTCGGCCGGCGCGCCATCGGCACGCGGCTCGTCGCGGTCGCGGCCACCGCGGCCACCACGCCGGCGGCGGCGGCGGCCTTCACGATCGGCCTCGGCCGCTTCGCCAACCGGGATCGTATCGACGAACTTGTTCTCGACGACACCACTGCCATCGGCGGCGAGGGCGTTGACCTGCGCTGCGCGCTCGGGCCGATCGCCACGGCGCGGGCGCGGGTCGTCGCGTTGAGTGTCACGTTGACCTTCGCGCTGGACATCGCTGCCGGCTGCAGCGCCTTCGTCGCGACGCGGGCGGTCGGCACGGTCGCCGCGGCCGCGGCCTTCCGAGCCACGTTCGCCGTTGCGCTCAGCGCCGCGCTCGCCACCACGTTCGCTTCCACGCTCGGTTCCGCGCTCGGTTCCGCGATCACCCCGCGGGCGATCACCGCGCTCACCGCCGCGCTCACCACCGCGCTCACCACGTTCGCCACCACGCCCGCCGCGGCCACCACGCTCGCCACGTCGGCCGTCGCGGCCACCATCACGGCCTTCGCGCTTTTCTTGCGATCCAGCGGCTGCGGCCACCGCGACTGCGGCGGTCTTGGCCGTCGGCGCAGCGGCGGGTTCGGCGCCACCGCCAAAGAGTTTCTTGACCCAGCCGAAGAAGCCACTGCCGGCCTCCGCAGGTGCAGGTGCAGCAGCACGCGGCGCCACAACCGGCGCCGGCACTGCGACGGCGGCGGCCACTGGTTCTGGCTTGGGCGCCGGCGGCGGTGCCGGCTGGTCGGGCAACACACCCTTGATCACGGGCTCCTGCTTGGCCTTGGCTTTTTCACGCCGCGTGATGCCGACTTCGTCGTCCGGCTCCTCGATCATGGTGTAGCTGGCTTGCAGGTTTTCCAGCCGCGGGTCGTCGTGGCGCAGCCGTTCAAGCTTGTAGTTAGGGGTCTCGAGATGTTTGTTCGGCACGAGCAGCACGGTGACACGCTGCTTGAGCTCGATCTTGGTGATCTCGGTGCGTTTTTCGTTGAGCAGAAACGACACCACTTCGACCGGCACCTGCGCGTGCACCGCGGCGGTGTTGTCCTTCAGCGCCTCTTCTTGAATGATGCGCAGGATCTGCAGCGCGCTCGATTCGGTATCGCGGATATGGCCGGTGCCGTTGCAGCGCGGGCAGGTGATGTGGTTGCCTTCGCTGAGCGCCGGGCGCAGGCGCTGGCGGCTCAGCTCGAGCAGGCCAAATTTGCTGATCGACGAAAACTGCACCCGGGCGCGGTCGCTGCGCAGCGCATCGCGCAAGCGCTGCTCGACCTCGCGCCGGTTTTTCGACTCTTCCATGTCGATGAAGTCGACGACGATCAGGCCACCGAGGTCGCGCAGGCGCATCTGGCGCGCGGTTTCGTCGGCGGCTTCGAGGTTTGTGCGGGTCGCGGTTTCTTCGATGTCGGTGCCGCGCGTCGAGCGCGCCGAGTTGACGTCCACCGAGACCAGCGCTTCGGTGTGGTCGATCACGATCGCGCCGCCCGAGGGCAGGTTCACGGTGCGGCTGAACGCGGTCTCGATCTGGTGTTCGATCTGGAAGCGGCTGAACAGCGCTGCGTCGTCACGGTAGCGTTTCACGCGATTGGCCGTCTCGGGCATCACGTGGTTCATGAACTGCTGGGCCTGCTCGAAGATGTCGTCGGTGTCGATCAGGATCTCGCCGATGTCGGCGGTGAAGTAGTCGCGGATCGCGCGGATCACGAGCGAGCTTTCCTGGTAGATCAGGAACGCCCCCTTGCCGGCCTTGGACGCGCCGTCGATGGCGTCCCAGAGCTTGAGCATGTAGTTCAGGTCCCACTGCAGCTCGGGCGCGGTGCGGCCGATGCCCGCGGTGCGTGCGATCAGCGACATGCCCTTGGGGTACTCAAGCTGGTCGAGCGCGTCCTTGAGCTCTTCGCGCTCTTCGCCTTCGATGCGCCGACTGACACCACCGCCACGCGGGTTGTTCGGCATCAGCACCAGGTAGCGGCCGGCCAGCGAGACGAATGTCGTGAGCGCCGCGCCCTTGTTGCCACGCTCTTCTTTTTCGACCTGGACCAGCAGTTCCTGGCCTTCGCGCATCGCGTCACCGATCTTCGCGGTGCGCACGTCGGTGCCTTCGCGGAAATAGTTGCGCGAAATTTCCTTGAACGGCAAGAAGCCGTGGCGGTCTTCGCCGTAGTCGATAAAACAGGCCTCGAGCGCCGGCTCGACGCGGGTCACGACGGCCTTGTAGATATTGCCCTTGCGCTGCTCGCGGCCCTCGATTTCGGTTTCGAAGTCGAGCAGTTTTTGGCCGTCGACGATAGCCAGGCGCCGCTCTTCGGGCTGCGTGGCATTGATCAGCAGGCTTTTCAGCGTTTGCACACCTTCAATCGCGCGCGCCGCACCCCGCGGCGCGCGTTGCTAACGACGCTGCCTGGCCCTTGAAGGGCTAGAGAGCGTGATCAGATGCATCAGACGCGGCGGAAGAACCGTGGGATCGAATCGCCCTGGACTGCGGCGCGCCCGGTGCTCCCGAAACGAAGGGAAGCGCGGGTCAGCGGTGACGCAGCGTTGGCGCGTGTGCTTTGGAGGCTGCGGCCGGGCTCGCGTGGGTGTCGTCCCGGCCGCCGGCTGCCGCTGATTGCGGTTGGGCCGGGCAGGCTGCCGCAAGCGCAGGCCGGGCCGATGAGGCGCCGGGGCTGCGGGTCTTGCGAACGGAGGTGGACGGTGGGCTCATCGCGGTTTGGGCGCGGCTGCCTGGGCAGCTTGGGGCCAGCGGGCATCAGGCCGGTTTAGCGGGCCCAGGGCCATCTGGCTCCGTTGATCTTTCTACGGCGCCTCGACACTGGCCGAGGCAGGTTCTTGCGATCGTGTCTTTGACCGCCTGGGCCCGCGAAGCTCGCCAGTCACTTGGGGACTGAGAACGCCGCCCGCAGACCGCAGGCGTTGCATCAACGCTTGTGGCAGCGTGCCCGATCGGGCCCCGCTGCCGTCTCCTTGGTGTCCCGCCTCGGCGCCCGCGTTGCCCGGGTAAACTCCGGCAAATCAAGCACTTGCAGCACACATGTGGAGCGGCGGATTATACGGCCCAAAGCCGTGGCTAAGCCGGCAACTGGGGCCGGGAAAGCCAGCACTCCGGCCATCACTCCGGCCATCACTCCCGCACGCCCACCCCCGATCAGAACGGCCGTGACCGAGGTCTCGGCGCGCGAGGTACGGCACCTCGTGGTCGACGCCGAGTCCGCCGGCCAGCGCCTGGATAATCTGCTGATGCGCCTGCTCAAGGGCGTGCCCAAGACCCATGTCTACCGCATCATCCGCAGCGGCGAGGTGCGGGTGAACAAGGGCCGCGCGGCGGCGGATACACGGGTTGCGGCGGGGGACGAATTGCGCCTGCCGCCCCTGCGCACCGCCGAACCGCCGGCCGGTGCTGCGGCCGCGCCAGCGCGGGAATTCCCGATCCTGCTTGAAGACGAACATCTGCTGGCAATCGACAAACCCGCCGGCGTCGCGGTGCATGGTGGCAGCGGCGTCAGCTTCGGTGTCATCGAGCAGTTGCGCAAGGCCAGGCCGACCGCGAAATTTCTGGAGTTGGTACACCGCCTGGACCGCGAGACCTCGGGCGTGTTGCTGCTGGCCAAAAAACGCAGCGCACTGCTCGCGATGCAAGACCAGTTCCGCGCTCACAGTGGTGACAAGCTGATCGTCAAGGTCTACGCCGCGCTGGTCGTCGGCGACTGGCCGGCGAGCCAGAAGGTCATCGACGTGCCGCTGCACAAATTTGTCGGTGCCGACGGCGAGCGCCGGGTCCGTGTCACCTCGCCGGCCAATGAAGACGGCCGGCGCTCGATCACGCTGGTCAAGGTGGTGCGGCGATTTGCCGGCTTCACGCTGCTCGACGTTACGATCAAGACCGGCCGCACGCACCAGATCCGCGTCCACCTGGCACATGCCGGGCACCCGATCGTCGGCGACACCAAGTACGGCGACTTCGCGCTCAACCATTCGCTGGCGCGGGGGGCGGCCTCGGTGTCGGCGGCAGTGGCGAAATCGAGTGCGCCACCCGGCCCGAAGCTGCGCATCGAGCGCATGTTCCTGCACGCGCATCGCCTGCAATTTGTACACCCTGCAACAGGGCTAACGGTCGACCTGATGGCGCCTTTGCACGCGGAGTGTCAAAATGCGCTGGCTGCACTGCAGGCGCGCACTTGATGCGTTAGCTGTGCGGCGAAGCAAGAAGACGGCCCCAGGGAGGTCGCCAACAAGGAACCCCACACCCATGAAGACCAGAGAAGTGACCATATTCAGCGGCCATCGTTTTGCGGTGCCGCAATGCATTCAGCGCATCGACCACCGCTTCACCCATGGCTGGCAGGTGCGCTACGGCGGCACCAAGATGTTCTCCGACGGCAGCAACGACGGCAGTGGTGCCGTCAAGGCGCTGGAGCTGGCGACCAAGGAGTTGATCAAACGCATCATCGAGCTGCCATCACCGAGCAAGCTGCAACAAACCCGCAGCACGAGCAAGACGAGCAAGCTGCCGGTGGGCATCAGCGGCCCGATCGTGCGCCAGCGTGCCAACACCACGGTGCCGCATTGCAGCCTGCAGGTGCTGCTGCCCAAATTTGGCAGCCCGCCGCGCAACCGCAATATCTATATCGGCAGCCAAAGAACGTACACCGAAGCGCGTTTCAAGAAGGCCCTGAAAAAGGCCATCGCCTGGCGCATCGAGGCCGAGCAGGCCTATATGGAAGCCGAGACCCGCGCCCGGCGTGCCGGTGCCAGGGCGATGAAAACGATGCTCAAGACCGGCACCCAGCAGTTGCCGGCGAAGCGCAAACGCGCCGCCTGAGGCCCTGCGGTTCATGAGCAGCTATAGCGCCACCATCGAGTGGCAGCGCGGTGACGCGGTGTTCACCGACAACCGGTACAGCCGCGCGCATCTCTGGCGCTTCGACGGCTTGGTGGTGCCGGGGTCGAGTTCGCCTTCGGTGGTGCCGCTGCCGATGTCGCGCGCCGACGCGGTCGACCCCGAAGAGGCTTTTGTCGCTTCGCTGTCGAGCTGCCACATGCTGTGGTTTTTATCGATCGCTGCCGACGCCGGTTGGGTCGTCGACGCGTACCTCGATGAAGCCGTGGGCACGCTGGCGCGCAACGCCGATCGCAAGGTGGTGATGACCGAGGTGCGCCTGCGCCCGCAGGTGCGTTTTGGCGGCGACCGACAGCCTGCCGAGGCCGAACACGTCCAGCTGCACCACCGCGCTCACGAAGAGTGTTTTATCGCCAACTCGGTCAAGACGGTGGTGCTCTGCGAGCCCCAACATTTGAAATGAGCTGCAGTGTGACCGTGAGTGTGACCGCGACCGTGACCGCAAAACCGCAGCGCCGCTACGACCTCATCGTCTTCGACTGGGACGGTACGCTGTCCGACAGTACCGGGCTCATCGTGCGCTGCATCCAGGCGGCTTGCCGCGATGTCGGCACGGCGGTGCCTAGCAACGAGGCCGCGGCCTATGTCATCGGCCTGGGCCTTCGCGACGCGCTGATGCACGCCGCGCCGGGGTTCCCGGTCGAGCGCTACCCCGAGCTGGCGCAGCGCTACCGGCATCACTACGTCGAACGCGCGCACGAGTTGGTGCTGTTCGAGGGCACGGTCGAGATGCTGCAGGCGTTGAAAGCGCGCAACCATGGCCTGGCGGTGGCCACCGGCAAAAACCGGCGTGGCCTGGACGACGCGCTGGCCCATTCGCCGCTGCGGGGTCTGTTCGACAGCACCCGCACGGCGGACGAAACGGCGTCCAAGCCCAACCCGCTGATGCTGCTCGAACTGATGGCCGAACTTGGGAGCACGCCAGAGCGCACCTTGATGATCGGCGACACCACGCACGACCTGCTGTTGGCGGCGAACGCCGGTGTTGCCGGCCTGGGCGTCAGCTACGGTGCGCACGACCACAGCGCCTTCGACGAATACGCACCGGTGTTCATCGCACACTCGACGCCCGAGTTGCATCGCTGGCTGGTGTTGAATGCTTGAGCCCGCGGGCGCGCCGGCCGGTGGCGTCGCCGCCGCCGAAGTTGTCTGCAGCGCTGCCGAGCTCGAAGACGGCGGCCTGGCCTTCGTCTTCGACGTGCTCGAATATGGCCGCCCGGCGCGCGCATTTGCGCTGCGCTTCGGCGGCCGCGTCGCGGCGTATCTCAACCGCTGCCTGCATGTGCCAACCGAGCTCGACTGGCAGCCCGGCCACTTTCTCGATGGCGACAAACGTTTCATCATCTGCTCGATCCATGGCGCGACCTACGAGCCTGCCGATGGCCGCTGTGTTGGCGGGCCGTGCGGGCGCGGCCGGCTGACGGCGCTGCAGGTCGAAGAACGCCACGACGGGCAGGTGGTTTGGTATCCTTCACGCGACATTCAGCCGCTGCGCTTTGACGACACCTTAGCGCCAGCAAATCCCCCATGAACCCAGAATCCGAAGCGCCTGCACCGGCCCCGGTGGTCGCGGCTTTGCCGCCGTCCACGGGCATCGAAACCACTTTGGCGTCGATCGCCAGCGGCCTGCTGCAAGACCGCCGCAGCGATCGCCGCTGGCGGGTCTTTTTTCGCCTCGCCTGGCTCGGCCTCGTTGTCGTCATTGCCTGGGTGCTGCTGGCGCAGCGCGGCCATGTCAGCGCGCCGGCCACGCCACACACCGCGCTGGTCGATGTGCGCGGCGAGATCGCGGCCGACAGCGAAGCCAGTGCCGACCTGCTCGTGTCGGCGCTGAAAAGCGCCTTCGCCGAACCCTACGCGCGTGGCGTAGTGTTGCGCATCAACTCGCCCGGCGGCAGCCCGGTGCAGGCGGGCATCGTCAACGACGAAATCCGGCGGCTCAAAGCGCTGCACAAGAAAAAAGTCTACGCGGTCGTCGAAGAAGTCTGTGCATCGGGGGCCTACTACATCGCTGTCGCCGCCGACGAGATCTATGTCGACAAAGCAAGCATCGTCGGCAGCATCGGGGTCTTGATGGACGGCTTCGGTTTTACCGGCGCGATGGACAAACTCGGCGTCGAGCGCCGCCTGCTCACCGCCGGCGAACACAAGGGCATGCTCGACCCGTTCAGCCCACGCAGCGAGGCTGAAGCCAAACTTGCGCAGGCGATGATCGACCAGATCCACCGCCAGTTCATCGACGTCGTCAAGGCCGGCCGCGGTGCGCGCTTGAAAGAAACGCCGCAGACCTTTTCAGGTCTGTTCTGGAACGGCGAAGAAGCTGTCAGTCAAGGCCTGGCCGACAAGCTCGGCAACCTCGACTATGTCGCCCGCGAAGTCATCAAGGCCGAAGAGGTGATCGACTACACGCCGCACGACAACGTCGCCGAGCGGCTGGCCAAACGTTTTGGCGCGTCGATCGGGCGCGGCGCGGTCAAAGCGCTGCGCGAGTTGGCGCCGATGCGTTGAGTCGCGTCGTTGCTCGTGATTCAGACTGACGATCCAGCAGCAACGATCCTGCCGCGATGAATGCCGAGCAACTTGCGGTGCTGCCGCAGTACCTGCTGCCCAAGCAGGCGCTGACACGATTTGCCGGGCTCGTGGCATCAGCGCGCGGCGGCGCCGCGACGACGGCGCTGATCCGCTGGTTTGTTGGCCGCTACGGCGTCAATATGGCCGAGGCCGCTGACGCTGACATCGAAAGTTATGCCAGCTTCAACGAGTTTTTCACCCGCGCCCTCAAACCCGGCGCGCGGCCACTCGCGCGCGCCGAATGGGTCTGCCCGGTGGACGGCGCGATCAGCCAGTTTGGCGCCATTCACGGCGAGCGCATCTTCCAGGCCAAGGGTCACGACTACAGCGCCACCGCGTTGCTCGGTGGCGATGCGGCGCTGGCCGCGCATTTCCACGGCGGGCAATTCGCCACGCTGTACCTGAGCCCGAAGGACTACCACCGCATCCACATGCCACGTGGCGGCCGGTTGCTGCGCATGGTCCATGTGCCGGGGGCGTTGTTTTCGGTGAACCCGACCACGGCGCGGGGTGTGCCGGGCCTGTTTGCACGCAACGAACGTGTGGTCTGCGTTTTTGACGGCGACGCGTTGATGCCCGGCCCCTGGGTGCTGGTGCTGGTCGGTGCCACCGTCGTCGGCAGCATGGCCACGGTCTGGCATGGCGTGGTCAATCCGCCACGCTCTAGGCAGCTGCGCGAGTGGGCTTACGCTGATCAAAACGTGATGCTGAAACAGGGCGACGAGATGGGGCGCTTCCTGCTCGGCTCGACGGTGGTCATGCTGTTCCCGCGTGTGGCCCCGGGCGACTTGCCGACGACACCAGCGCGCGACGCCTTTCGCTTCAACCCCGGCTGGGCACCGGGCGGCGCCATCCGCATGGGCGAAGTGATGGCGACCCTGGCGTGAAGCGCCAGCGCATCGCGCAGGCGCTGCTGTGGATCGTGCCGGCGCTGTGGTCCTCCAACTACCTGGTTGCACGGCTGTCCGACGGTGTCATCGCGCCGCACGCGCTGGCGTTCTGGCGCTGGTTGCTGGCGGCTTTGTTGATGCTGCCCTTTGTCTGGCGCGGCCTGCGTGATGGCCTGCTGGGCGACCGCGCAGCGTGGCGCGCCGAGCGCATGCATCTGCTGGTGCTGGGTGGGCTGGGCATGTGGATCTGCGGCGCCTGGGTCTATATCGCCGGGCGCTCGACGACGGCGACGAACATGGCGCTGATCTATGCCGCCACGCCGGTGCTGATCGTGCTCGTCAGCGCGCGCCGGCTGCACGAACATATGGCCGCGGCGCAGAAGATCGGCGTCGCGCTGGCGCTGGCCGGCGTGCTGTTTGTGATCGCCAAGGGCGACATCAACAACCTGGCTCAAGTGCGCTTCAGCGCGGGTGATGGCTGGATGGTCGCGGCGGCGCTGGCCTGGACGGCCTACTCGGTCTTGCTCAAAGCCTGGCCGTCGCGGCTCGGGCCGGCCGAACGCCTGGTCGCGATCATCGCCGGCGGCTTGCTCTGGCTGCTGCCGGCGACGCTGATCGAAGCGTTGTCGATGCCCACGCCGCCGCTGACCCCGAAGGCGCTGCTGCTCGTCGTGGTCGCAGCGGTGGTGCCGGGTGTCGTCTCTTACGGCGCGCACTCTTTCATGCAGCGCGAACTGGGCGCCGCGCGCACGGCCTTGATGTTGTACCTGTCGCCGGTCTACGGCGCGCTCGGCGCCTGGCTCGTGCTCGGTGAGCGGCCGGGCTGGTACCACCTTGCCGGCGGCGCGCTGATCCTGCCCAGCATCTGGCTGGCCACGCGGCACAATCCGGCGCAACTCCCTCGGCCATCGGCCTCCACATCATGACCAACAACACCGCAGCGTCCAGCGACTTCGGCTTGATCGGCCTGGCCGTGATGGGCCAGAACCTGGTGCTCAATGTCGAAAGCCGGGGCTTCCGCGTGAGTGTCTTCAACCGCAGCCCTGAGGTGACCTCGACCTTTGTCGCCGCGCATCCCGGCAAACAACTCGTCGGCGCGGCGACGCTGCCGGAATTTGTCAACAGCCTCAAGCGCCCGCGGCGCGTGATGTTGATGGTCAAGGCCGGCACCGCAGTCGACGCGGTGATCGAACAATTGCTGCCGCTGCTCGACACCGACGATATCGTCATTGACGGCGGCAACAGCCTGTACACCGATACCGAAAGGCGTGACGCACAGCTCGCGGCGCGGGGCCTGCGTTTTATCGGCGCCGGCGTCTCTGGCGGCGAAGAGGGCGCACGCAAGGGGCCGTCGATCATGCCCGGCGGGCCGGTATCGACCTGGGCCTTGATGCAGCCGATCTTCGAGAGCATCGCAGCCAAGGTCGACGGCCAGCCCTGTGTCGTGCACATCGGCCCGGGTGGCGCCGGCCACTACGTGAAGATGATCCACAACGGCATCGAATACGGCGACATGCAGCTCATCTGCGAGGCCTACAGCCTGCTGCGTGCGGCGGGCCTGAGTGCAGCAGAAATGGCGGCCGTCTTCGAAGACTGGAATGCCGGTGAACTGCAGAGCTATCTGATCCAGATCACGGCCAAGGCGCTGGCCCAGATCGACCCCGAAACAGGCACGCCGGTGGTCGACCTGATCCTGGACAAAGCCGGGCAGAAGGGCACCGGCCAGTGGACGCTGATCAACGCGGCCGAAAACGCGGTCGTCATCAGCACCATCAATGCCGCTGTCGAAGCGCGGGTGTTGTCGTCACTCAAAGCGCAGCGGGTGTTGGCGAGCACGCAGTTGCAAGGGCCGACACCGGCGATCAAGATCGACCGCAACACGCTCGTCGCCAAGGTCCACGATGCGCTCTACGCGAGCAAGATCGTGAGCTACGCGCAGGGCCTGGATCTGATGCAGACGATGAGCGCGCGCAAGGGCTGGGCGCTGGACCTCGGCGCCATCGCCGGCATCTGGCGCGGCGGCTGCATCATCCGCGCGCGTTTCCTGAGCCACATCAGCGACGCCTACCGCGCCGAGCCGAGTTTGGGCAACCTGATGCTGAGCCCGTTTTTCAAGGCCGTGCTCAACCGCAGCCAACAGGCCTGGCGCGATGTCGTCGCGCTGGCAGTGAGCCAGGGCATCCCGGTGCCGGCCTTCAGTGCATCACTGAGCTACTACGACAGCCTGCGTTCGGCGCGATTGAGTGCCAACTTGCTGCAAGCGCAGCGCGACTTCTTCGGCGCGCATACCTACGAGCGCATCGACAAACCCGCTGGGCAGTGGTTCCACACCCAGTGGCCCGAGGTCATCGAGTAACGCGGGCGGTGCGGTGGTGCAGGTCGCGGCGCTGCGCTTCGAGCGCCGCTGTGAACGAGATTCAGTGCAAAGGTCCCGACCGGCCCGGCCCGGGTTTGGCCTTGCCTCCGCTTGGTGCCGCCGACCCCGACCCCGACCCCGTTCTCGCGGCCGCGCTGGCGAGCAGGCTTTCGCTGCTGACACCAGCGAAGAGCGCTGCTGCGCGGACCTTGATTTCCATCAGCTCGGTCGCACTCACCGCGTACTGCCCGGTGACCTTGTTGACGTCGACGCGGAACTCGACTTCCTTGCCCTGGTGCGACAACACGCCGCAGCTGAACTCGTAGTCGTCGCGCTCCCAGGGCAGGCCCTGCTGCGCGAGGTCGTAGTCGGTGTATTCGACGCGGCTGATCTCGCCGCTGGCCAGGTCCAGCGAACCCGTTGACGAGACGATCTCGTCGCTGAGTTCATCGGCTATCACGATCGGTACTCGAAGATCCACGCCACACACCTCACGCATTGAAGATGCGATCTTCGCATGCCGCATGATGCTGTCCGTGCGTCACCGGGAGCAACATCCCGCGGCGTGGCTGTACGCAGATGACGAGCATGCCGGCGATGGTGGTCAAAGCGATGAAGCTCTTCCTGTCTTACCCCTCGGCCCAGCGCGCGCTGGCTGAAAGGCTGATGCTGGCGCTCGAGGCCGAGGGCCACGAGGTCTTTCTCGACCGGGCCGATCTGAAGGCGGGGCAGGCCTTCCACCAGACGCTGCGCGAGGCGATCCTCGGCGCCGATGCGATGGTATTCCTGGTCACGCCGGAATCCGTGCAGCCGGGCAGTTATGCGCTCGCCGAGCTGAACATCGCGCAGCAGCGCTGGCGCCGGCCCAGCGGTCATGTCTTGCCGGTGATGGCGGTGTCGACGCCGATCGCCGCTCTGCCGAGTTACCTGTCGGCGGTCACGGTGTTGCAACCGCGCGGTGAGGCAGTGGCCGAAATCGTCGCCGCTGTGGCGCACTTGAGCCCGCCACCTGCAAAGCGCCTTGCACTGATTGCGGCCGTTGCCGCCGTGGTGCTGGTGGTCGCGGTCGCGGCCGGCGCCCTGGCCTGGCGCCACGGCGAGCAGCGTGCCGCTGAACAGGCTCGGCTAGATGCCGAAACACAAGCGCTCGCGCAGGCGGTGTCGGCGCGTGAGTTGTGCGACGGCGGTGGTCATGCCGTTGCGCTGGCACAGTTGAACGAGCTCGTCGCACGCCAGCCGGCACTGCAGCCCCCTTCGCCGAAGCTGCTCGACATGCGCGAGGACTGTGCGATGCGCTGGCTGCGTGACATGCGTGCCGTGGTCGGCAAACAGACCTTTGCCGAACAGGTGGTGCAGGCGCAGCCGGTGCTGGTGCAGGGCCTGCCGCGGGCCGGTGGCGTGCGGGCTGCCGACCTGCGGGCGCATATCGGCTGGGGTGAGTACCTGCGCGGCCGCGACGGCATCGGTGGTGTCAACCCCGTCGTGCATTGGAAACGCGCACTCGTCGACGATGCCGGCAATGTCTACGCCAATGCGATGTGGGCGCGCCAACTCCTGGACCGGCCGGGCCAGCTAGAAGAGGCCAAGGCGCTTTTTGCCAAGGCCGTGGCCAACGGCGTGAATGACGGCCGTGGCCGCGCTTTTGTGCGGGCCTTGCAGTTTGGCGGCACCTTGGGTGGTGGTGCAGACACCACGGTGAACCTGGCCTATGCCGTCGTCGTCGCCGATGAGATGCGGCGTCGCGCCGAACCGATCCGCACCGACCACCGCGACCGGCTCTGGAGCCGCGCCCTCGGTGCGCCCATGTTCGATGCCGAAACCCGTGCGGCGTTGACCAAGGCGCTGCCTCCGGCCGATCTGCTCGCCACGTTTGGCTGGCTCTTTCCGACCGACGGCGTCAGCGAAGAGCGGCGGCCGATCTGGCGCTTCGTGCAGGCCACCTTGTTGGCCGAGCATGCCAGCGCCGGCCCGCGGGCCGCCGCGCGCAAGGGCTTCGAATCGCTGCTGCTCGAGCTGCGCGCCGCCGGCAGCAGCGGCCGGCTGCTCGACGAAGCGCAACGCGGCCTTGACCGTCTGGGCGCGCCCGGCAAGACGCGCTGACGCCGCACCAGGCGTGACCTCCACGAAGGCCGGCTGTCGAGTGGTGGCCCTGCACTACCCCGAAGGCGCTGGCCAAGTCGCGGCGGCGACTGCGCGGCCGCGAACAAACCGCAACAATCCACCATCATGGGCACCCTCTATCTCGTCCGCCACGGCCAGGCTTCGTTTGGCGCACCCGACTACGATGTCTTGAGCGAACTCGGCACGCGCCAATGTGCGCAACTCGGGGCTTACCTGCACGAGCGCGGGTTGAAGTTCGACGCGGTGCTCCGCGGCAGCTTGCGCCGGCACCGGCAATCGCTGGCGGCGATCGCGAGCAGCCTGCCGGGCCTGCCGGCCCCGGTCGAATGGCCCGGGTTGAACGAGTACGACAGCTACGCCGTCGTGCGCACGGTTTTCAGCGGCGAACTGCACGCGCCAGTCGACGCCGAAACCTATCGCCAGCACTTCCGCCTGTTGCGCAAAGGCTTGGCGCTGTGGATGGCCGGTGAGGCCCAGCCCGCCGGCATGCCGACCTGGCCCCAGTGGATCGACGGCATCAACGGCGCGCTCGACCATGTGCGCCAGAATTTCAGCGGCAATGTGCTGCTTGTGAGCAGCGGCGGGCCGATCTCGACCGCGGTGGCGCAGGTGCTCGCCGCACCGCCGTCGACCGTGATCGAGCTCAACCTGCGCATGCGCAACAGCGCCTTGACCGAGTTTGCGTTCACGCCCAAGCGCCACATGCTGGTCAGCTACAACGGCGTGCCGCACCTGGACCATCCGCAGCGCGCGGATTGGGTGACCTACACCTGATGGTGCACCGGGCCTTGCCGCAGCCGACCGCAGTCGCGCGGCGGGCGACCGGTCAGAGCGGCGGGATGCGCAACATCTGCCCCGGGTAGATCTTGTCCGGGTGGCTGAGCATCGGCTTGTTGGCCTCGAAGATCACCGCGTACTTGTTCGCGTCGCCATAAAAAGCCTTCGCGATCTTCGACAGGTTGTCACCCGAGACGACGGTGTGCCACTGCGCCTCGGGCTCCGGGGCGTCCACCGTGAGCATGTCGTTCACGGCTTCGACGCCATGCACGTTGCCGCAACACAGCAGCACCTTTTCTTTGCTCGCCTGGTCGGGCACCTGGCCCGATACCGTGACCGTGCCGCTCGGGGCGTCGAAGGCGATCGCCAAGCCGCTGACGCCCAGGCCCTGGGTGTCGATGTAGTCGGCAATCGCTTTGCCAGCAGCGTCGCTCATCGCGGCGACGGCCTCGGGCGTCGGCGCCGCTGCCACGGCGTCGGCCGCGGCCTTGGCATCGCCTTTGCCAAACAGCTTTTCGCCGGCGGTCTTGATGAAGCTCATGAGTCCCATGGTCGTCTCCGAAGGGGTAGGAAATTCGAACCGCCTGTTTTTACCACCCCCGACCCGGCCGGCCACTACACGGCCGCCTTGATTCGGCTCTTTGGACCCGGCTGCGAGGATGGGTTGCGACGCGTTGCAGGCCGCCAGCCGCCGGCCGCGCACAGCGAATCCGACGGCTGTATTTTTTTCGGCACTGGAGTAAAGTGCCGGACTGTGATCAAGGAGTCCGTTCATGCCTATCCGCTCCGAACTCGCCGCTTGCGCAGCCCTCGCGCTGGCTTTCGCTGCCGCGCCAAGCTTGGCCCAGGACAAGACCAGCATCGCTGACAAGCCCGCCAAAGCCAGCGCTGCCACCAAGGCCGTCGCGCCGACCAAGCAGACCAACGCCGCCGGCGCCAAGCTGCTGGTGGATCGTTCCGTCCCCGCGCAGATGAGCACGCCAGCAGCCAGCCGCGTCGCGCCGCTGGGCGAGCCGGCGACCAAGGCCTGCCACGACAAAGGCAGCGACGCCTGACACTGTGGCGGCCGGTTTCAACCGGCCGCGCCACTCGGCGCAGCGGTGCCGGGCCGCGTGAGCGGCACTCCGGCAGCTACAGCAGCAGGCCGCACGTTTCGATGAAGCTCACCACATCATACAAACCCGTGCCGGTGCGCAGGTTGGTCATCACATACGGCCGGTTCGGCCGCATCCGGCGGGTGTCGGTTTCCATCACCTCCAGGCTGGCGCCGACATAGGGCGCGAGGTCAGTCTTGTTGATCAAGAAGAGGTCGCTCTTCGTGATGCCCGGCCCGCCTTTGCGCGGGATCTTTTCGCCCGCAGCGACGTCGATGACATAGAGCGTCAGGTCACTCAGCTCAGGGCTGAAGGTCGCGGCCAGGTTGTCGCCACCCGACTCGATGAAGACGATATCGGCGTTGGGGAATTTTTCCAGCATCCGGTCGACCGCTTCGAGGTTGATCGACGCATCTTCGCGGATCGCGGTATGCGGGCAGCCGCCGGTCTCGACGCCCATGATCCGCTCGGCGTCGAGCGCGCCGGCGACGGTGAGCAGGCGCTGGTCTTCCTTGGTGTAGATGTCGTTGGTGACGACGACGATGTCAAAACGATCGCGCATCGCCTTGCACAATTTTTCGACCAAGGTCGTCTTGCCGGAACCAACCGGGCCGCCAACGCCGACACGAAGCGGCGGGAGTTTTTTGCTGCGGTTCAGAATGTTGTGCAAGCGCGTGGTCATGATCTGAAGAGCCTTGAGTATTGGGTTTCGTGCTGCGCTGACAAAATCGCCAGCATCGGCGTGAAAGCCTGTTGTTGATCGGCGCGCAGCGTTTCGGCGGCGGCAGCGATATCTGGAATCACAAGCACCAAACGCGCCAGCACCCGCTGTGCCGCGAGTTGGCCGAGGGGCACCGCCTTCATCGCCGCCTGGCACATGTTTTCGGCCCAACCGAAGGCGTAGGCGAGCAAGGCCTCGGACTTGTTGGCACCGGTCAAGGCCGCAGCGAGGGCAAAAGCCACCGGCCAAGTTGGCGCCGGTTTCATCGCGGCCAGCAAGGCCACACGCTGGTCGGCGGCATCGGCGGAGTTGCGCAACCACTCGGCCAGCGAGCGGCCGGTCTGTTCGGTCTGCTGGCGCAACTCGGCGCTTTCGCGGGTGCTGCGCAGCCAGGCGTTGATGGCTTCGATGGCATCAATGGCGGCAACGACGTCGGCGGTATCCGGGCCGCTGGCCCCAGCCCGCTGCCAGGCGTCAAACGCCTGCGCGACGGCGGGCAGCTCGGCACGTGCCAGGCCGGTGTGCAACTGGTTGACCAGCCACTCGGTGGCTTGGGTCTCGTTGGCCACGATGCCGGCGTCGACGGCCGGCTCGAGCCCTTCCGAATAACTGAACCCGCCCACCGGCAACGCCGGCGAGGCCAGGCCGATCAGGCGCAAGAAGGTGGTCGCCGAACTGGGCATCAGGGGCGATGTTTGTGACCGGTGCCGTGGCCGTCGTGGCCGTGGCCGTGGCCGTGACCATGCTTGTGATCGTGATCGTGGTCGTGGTCGTGGTCGTGGTCGGGGTCGGGGTTCTGGCCCTGGCCCTGATCGTGACCATGCACATGCCCGTGATGCGCATCACCCCCACCCTGGTAGGCCCCGGCCTCAGGCTCGAACGGCGCATTTTCTTCGCTCACGATCAGGTGCATGCGGCGCAGCATCTGCGCCAGCACCGGATCAGGCTCGATGCGCAGGTACTCGGGCCGCAGTTCGATCTGCACATGCCGGTTGCCCAGGTGGTAAGCGGCGCGCACCAGGTCGAAGGGCGAGCCATGCTCGGCGCAGGCGCGGATCGTCAAGACCGGCTGCGCGGCGGCGATCACGCTCACAAGCGAGCCGTCTTCGGCGACCAGCACATCACCACCGCGCACGGCGGTGCCGCGCGGCAAGAAGACGCCCAGATGCCGGCCGACGGCGTCGGTGGCATCGAAGCGGCTCTTTTGGCGCACGTCCCAATCGAGCTCGATGCTGCTGGCACGTTTGAGCAGCACCGGCGCCAGGCCCTGGCCGCGCGGGATGAGTTTGTTGATGGTGAGCATGGTGGCGTGCGCCGGCACGGCGGCGCGGTGGATGAAATGTGGCCGCAGTCTAAGGCGACCCGCCAGACCGGCCTGGCGCCGCCTGGACGTCACCCGGACGTCACCCGGATGTCACTCGGATGTCACCCCGGCCGCCTTGTCGCGATGTGCCTGCGCTGACCATCATCTGCCGCTGTGACATCTGACAGGGGTGCAGCATGAACGACAGGTTTTTCCCGGACCGCATCGATGGTCGCATCCGCCACGGCGCTGCCGTGGGCGCGCTGCTGCTCCTGCTTGTCGGCGTCGTCGTCGGCCTGGGTGGATCGATGCCGACGTCGCGGCTGCCAAACCTCGCCACTGCCGACGCCACCACGGCCAACACCAGCGCCACCGAACGCCTGGCGGTGCCCACCCTGCTCGCGCCGCCACGCGCGCTGCTCTTCGAGCCCAACCGTGGCCAGGCGCCGCGCGCGGTGCGCTACCTGGCGCGCACGCCAGCCGCAGCGCTGGCGATATTCGACGATGGCATGGCCATGGCGCCCAACGCCGATGGCCGCGCCGGCGCCCAGCTCCGGTTCCTGAACGCCCGCAGCGGCGGCGCGTTTGTCGAGCGCGAGCCGGCAGCCGGCCAGAGCCACCACCTGCTCGGCAGCGACGCATCGAAGTGGCAGCATGGTGTGCCGCAGTTCCGCCAGCTGCGTTATGCCGGGCTCTACCCCGGCATCGACCTCGTCTACTACAGCCGCGACGGCGACTTCGAGTTCGACCTCGTGGTGCACCCCGGCGCCGACCCGGCACAGATCCGATTGCAGGCCGGCGCCGGTGCCGGCGCCACGCCGGTGATCAACGCCGACGGCGACTTGCTGCTCGACGGCGAAGGTGGTGTGCTGCGGGTCAAGCGCCCGGTGCTCTACCAACATATCGACGGCCGCCGCAGCACGCTCGATGCGCGCTGGCTGCTCACCGCCGACGGACAGCTAACGCTCGACCTGCCTGCCTACGACAAGTTGCATACGCTGGTCATCGACCCGGTCTTCAAGCTGCTGCACTCGACCTATGTCGGCGGCGTGCACAACGACCTGGTTGGCGACATGGTGCTCGATGCGCAGGGCAATGCCTACATCGTCGGCCACTCGGGGTCGGAAGACTGGCCGGTTTCTGGCAACGCTTTCCAGAGCGCGCGCAAGAACCTTGGCAGCTACGTCTACAACGTGGTCGTCACCAAGTTCGACGCTGCTGGCACGCTGATCTGGTCAACCTTCATCGGCGGCAGCACCAACGACTACGCACGCACGATCAAGCTCGACGCCAAAGGGCAGGTCGTGATCGCCGGCCAGACCCTGTCGGCCGACTTCCCGACCACCGCTGACGCGATGCAGCGCCAGCGCCTGGGCTCGGCCAACGCTTTCATCGCGGTACTCTCGCCGGACGGATCGAGCCTCGTGCACTCGACCTTCTACGGCGGCGCGGGTGGCAATTCAGCCGACGCTATTCAGCTCGACGCCACCGGCCGCCTGTGGCTGGTCGGCACCTCGGGCAGCGGTTTGCCGACGACGGCAGGCAGCTACAAGCCGGCCTTCGTCGGCAGCGGCAACGCCGGCTACATCGCGCGCTTCAGCGCCCCGGCCGCCGGGCCCTTGAGGTTGGAAGCGGCCAGCTACTACGGCATCGACAACCCGCCGGCGGACAGCATTGCGGTGGGCACCTATGCGTTTTCACTGGCATTGGCGCCCAGCGGCGCGGTCTGGTTCACCGGCCAGGCGCGCCACGAGTTGTTGCCGACGACCGCCAACGCACTGATGGCCTCGCCAACGGCCATCGACCACAACGCGCGCATCGGCGTCTTGCCGCTGTGTGCGTTTGCGTATATCGCGCGCCTGTCTGCAGACCTGGCTACGCTCGAATACGCCAGCTACCTGACCGGCTACACCCGCGAGGCACGCGACCGTTCGTCGTGCTCAGAGTACGGCCGCTCGGTCGTCGTCGACGCGGCGGGGGACCTCATCGTCGACGGCTCGACCTCGTCCGACCGCTTCCCGACCACCGCCGGCGCGCTGCAAACCAGCTACCCCGGTGCCGGCAGCAGTATCGGCCATGTCGGCTTCGTGACCAAGGTCAAGGGCGACGGCAGCGGCATCGTCTGGAGCACTTATCTCGGTGGCACCGGTGGCGACACCTTCGTCGTGCGGATGGTTGGCGACGCGGCATCGAATGCGGTCTGGGTCGGCGCGTTGACTTCGGGCGGAGCCAACTTCCCGCTCAGCGCCGATGCGTTGCAAAAGCTGCATGGCGGCGGCACCTACGATGCCAGCTACCACCAACTCGACGCTGCCAGCGGCGCGCTCAAATACGGCACCTTCATGGGCGGCTTAGGCAACGACACCGGCGAGCTGGTGGCCGCTGATGCGAGTGGCAACGCCTACCTCGCCGGCCCGACCGAGTCGCGCAATCTCGCGGTCACGGCAAATGCTTTTCAGAGTGTCTACACGCCGAATGCTTTTGACGGCAGCGACTGGTTTTTTCGCATCATCGGCAGTGGCACGATCGGCAGTGTGCGCCCGTCGTCGGCTGCCGCCGGCGGCGACGTTACCGTCAGTGTCGGCGGCGCCGGGCTCGAAGACGGCACCGTGGCGGCTCTGATCGGCCCCGACGGCGCCCGCATCGCGGGCAGTGCGGGCGCGGTGGCGTCCACGCTCGCACAGTTCACGTTTGGAATCGCACCGGGCACCAGCGGCGCGCACGACCTCGAACTCACTTTGCCCGACGGCCGCGTGTTGACGCGCCGCGGCGCGCTCACCGTGGGCGGTACCGCTGCGCCGCGGCTCACCGCCCAGGTGCTCGGCCGGCCGAAGATCCGCACCGGCGTGGCATCGACTTACCAAGTCGTGGTCACGAACACCGGCAACGTGGACGCGCACATGATCCCGCTGTGGATCGGCGTGCCGTCGAAGGTGCGCGCGCAGGTGGCCGGGCTCGACTTCGCGCCAGCGGCCAGCGGCAGCTGGTTCGCCGACGGTGCGACCAATCGCGTCGGGCAGCTCATCTCGTCGCTCGCACCCGGCCAAAGCGAGACGGTGGCGGTGACGATCACCGCACCGGAGAACTTCGACGACATCCCGATCACCGCGTCGTTGCAAGCGCCGTGGTTCCGCACGCTGGAGCAGGTGCGGGAATTTGCGCAGTCCACGCGTTATGGCGCGGTGTGTGTTGCCGATGCCGTAGTGCCTGATTTCGTCGACTGCTCGGGGCTTTACTTCGCCTACTTGTCCAACGGCCTTGCGCCGCTGGCAGGCACTGGAGCGGGCGCAGCCAGCGCAGGCACGCGCCCAACTTCTTCGATGCGAGAGCGCCCGCTGGCCGGCGACGATTGCGACAAGCCGAACGCCTACAAGGAAGGCTACGACGCGGCGGTGAGCGACAAGACGGGCAAGCATCCCTTTGGATTCACCAAGAACAAGTACGACAACACCGGCGACAACAACAACTGGACCGCATGGCAAGCCGCTTACGCAGCTACCTACGTTGCTCAATCGGGACCTCAGGCGGGCAGCCGCGAGCGGCCCCTGCAAGTGCGCGAGCGCCCGCTGGCCGAACAAGCGTGCCCGGCGAAACCCTTGCCGCCACCGCCGCCGACCAAGCCACCCGCCGGCACCGGCGGTGGTGGCTCCGGCGGCGCGATCGACCCCAACGACAAGTACGGCCCCACCGGCAGCGGCCTGCCCGGGCGCTACCTGCGCACCGCCATGCCGATGACCTACCAGATCGCTTTCGAGAACCTCGCCAGCGCCGGCCTGCCGGCCGCCGAGGTGATCGTGACCGACCAGCTCGACACGGCGGTGTACGACCTTACGACGCTCACGCTGGGGGGCATCAACTGGGGCCCGCACCGCATCAGCGTGCCACCGGGGCTGAACAGCTACGCCACGATCTACAACATCGATGCAACCGTTTCAGTGCGTGTGGCCGGCAGCCTGAACCCGACCACCGGCGTGCTGAAGTGGACCTTCACGACGCTCGACCCGGCCACCAAGCTGCCGCCGTCGGACCCGACGCTCGGCTTCTTGCCGCCCAACGTCAACGGCACGCAGGGGCAGGGCTACGTCAACTTCACAATCGCGCCCAAGGCGGGCCTGCCCGAGGGTACGAAGTGGGAGAACTTCGCGTCGATCGTGTTCGACGTCAACGCCCCGATCGTCACCCCGACCTGGGTCAACACACTGGACACCACGGCGCCGGTCGGGCGCGTGACGTCGGCCACCCAGAAGAGCGCCAGCACCGAGGTTGACGTAGTGTGGTCGGGCACCGACGCCGGCTCCGGCGCGCGCACCTATACCGTCTACGTCTCCGACAACGGCGGCGCGTTCAGCGTCTGGCAAAACGATGTCACCGCGACATCGGCCAGCTACCCCGGCGTGATCGGCCACACCTATGGCTTTTATGCGCTCACGATCGACAAGGCTGGCAATGCCGAGGCCGCCAAGGCCGCCGCTGACATGACGGTGGTGATGCGCGATCCGGCGGCATCTGGCGGCGGTGGTGGCGGTGCATTTGGTATCGCCGCGATGAGCGAGCACGAGACCAGGCTGTTGCTGCTTGTGCTGGCGCTGTTGATCCTCATTCGCAGGCGCGCGGCGGTATTCACGGCCAACGTTTCCCGCGCGGCCACGGACGCCCTTGCAGCGGCGAGGCCAAGGCGCTAGTATTACAGAAGTTATAACGCCTCTGGAGCCCGCATGATCGCCCTCAAACTCACCCAGATCGGCAACTCCGTCGGCGTCATCCTGCCCAAGGAAGTGCTCGCGCGGCTGAAGCTGGGCAAGGGCGATACGGTGTTTGTCACCGATGCGGCAAACGGGGTCACGTTGACGCCATACGACCCGGCGCTCGACGCTCAACTTGACCTCGGGCGCGAGTTCATGCACGAGTACCGCGATACGTTTCGCCAGCTCGCCAAGTGACCACCGGCTGGCGCTGGGTCGACAAACGTGCGCTGATGCTGCTGCACGACGAGAGCCTCGCCGAGCATGGTGGCGCGGCGGGTTTGCGAGACGACGGGCTGCTCGATTCGGCTCTCGCTCGCCCGCAAAATTTGCTGGCTTACGGCGACCCCGATGTGTTTGCGCTGGCAGCAGCCTATGGCGTCGGCATCGCCAAGAACCATGCCTTTGTCGACGGCAACAAACGTGCAGCGTTTCTCGCCGTCGGTTTGTTTCTGGCGCTCAACGGATACCGGCTGGTGGCGACGCAGGCCGATGCGACCTTGACGATGCTTGACGTCGCCGCAGGCGACATGCCCGAAGAAATCTTCGCCGCGTGGCTGCGCAAGCACAGCCGGCGCCGCGGATAGCCCAAGACCTCGTTAGTCGAACGCCAGCCGCAGTGCCAACCGGCGCTCGGGGCCAGAGAGCTGCAACACCGCGCCGATCAGATTCGCGGCCGTCTCGCAGCTCAGCGGCGCCTCGGTGCCAGCCGGCCGCCAAAAAGCCGATAACAGTGCCGGCGCGCGGTCGCCCAGGATGCGGCGCACCACCTCACGCTCAAGCGCACTCAGCGGGCGCGCCGGGCCGGTGCCTGGCGGCTCGCGCGCGGCATCGAGCAGCCACCCCGCTTCGTTCTGTGCCAGCGCTGGCGGCAGTTGGCGGCGCGCTGCGGCGTCGCCGCCGAGCAAGCCGCTGCACAACGCCGGTGCCGCCGCACCAGCGGCTCGCGCCGCCGCGACCTGCGCGCCGAGCAAGGTGATGAAGCACTGGCGAAGTTCGGGGCCGGCGCTCTGCAGCAAACGCGGTGTCAAGGCGTCGACCGCGTGCTGCGCGGCGACCTGCACCGCGTCGTTGGCGGCACCGCCAGCACCGGCAACCCGCGCAGCGTGCATCTGTTCGCCGGCGCCAGCGATCAGCCCCGGGAAGCGCTGATCCAGCGCCACCCAGATCGGCCGGGTGCTCAGTGCCTGTGCGTAGTCCGCCACCTGCGCACCGGCTTTGGCGGGCAGGGCCGCGTCCAGAGGCAATGCCGGCGCGCTGAGCAAACCGGCGGCTTCGAGTTCGTCGAGATCGGGTTGCCAGGTGATCGCCGGCGGCGTATTCAAGATCTTGTGCAAGATGTTCGCGGGCAGGCCGGCTGCCCGGTACGCCGCCACGGCGCGCTGGTTGGCCCAGGGCTGGAAGAGGCCGTTCAAGCGCCCGACCGGCTGCCGGTAAAACCCCAGTTTTGCGTTGGGCAAGGCCTGGCGATCGCTGCCTGCCATCAGCACCAGCGCGCAGGCGTTGATGCAGGGGCCGACGACGCGCGTCTGCATCTCGCGGCTGCGCAGCAGCGCCGCGATGCGCTGCGCTTCAGCGATGCGCCCGCCCGGCGACGCCAGTTCGAGCAGGTAGGCGTTTGGCGTGTCGGCAAGGGCCTTGTTGACGACGGCGGCATCGCCAAGACCCAGCGGCCCTTCCAGCCGCAAGACCCGGCCGTCGTTCGACGACGTGATGCGCAGCGCGCCCTGCGGGTCGTTGCCGCCGGCCATCTGCCCATACTCGGCGCCGTGGCTGGCCAGGCTCGCCGCCGCCCAGGCCCAGACCGCGAGCGCGGTGAGCACGAGCGCGGCCGTTGCGGCCAGTGCCCGCGCTGGGGGCAGCGCGCCTTGCGGCGGCTCGGCAGCAGTGATCGATCGCCACAGGCTAACCGTCAAAATAACGTGCAGTGCCAGCAGCGCCGGCCAGGCCAGCAGCAGGCCGATGCCGGTGGCACGCAAGGGTTCACCACCGATGTCGGCCCAGGCTGCGAGTGCAGCAACGCAGGCCGCAGCGACCAGCAGCGCCAGCCCGGCGAGCAGCCAGCGAGTGCGCGCTGATAGACGATCGAAGGCGCCCGCGAAAGCGCTCATCGCTGCATCGCCTGCTCGATCATCCTGGCCTTGATCGCGGCACTGTCCTGCGGGCCAGCCAGCTCCTTCAACAACGAGCGTGCCGATGCCGGCGCGGCAGGTGCTTCAGCCGCCGTTGCCGCCGCGGAGGCCGGCGGACGCTGGGCGGGCACGACCGTGACGGTGCCGCCGTCGAGCGCCATCTCCCGGCTGCCGGCCGGGCATGCGCCGTCGGTGTAGATCACCGCGGTGGCGGTTCGGCACTAGCGCGGCGCTGCTGTTGAAGTGGCCGCGGCGCCCTGGGCACCGAGGCCCAGTTGCTGCAGCGCTGCCGCTGACGGCGTCCACCAGCGTTTGACCAATTCCGGCTGCCCATAGAGCCAGGCTGCGGCCCCGAGGCCGATGCCCAGCAGCACCAGGCCGATCCTCATTTTCGACATCGCCAACGCCCCTTACGCCCAGACTCGCCAGGGCACCGAGCTTAGCCTGCGTGCAACGCGCAGGCCGCGTGTCTAAAACAAGAAATAGCGCTGCGCCATCGGCAGCACCACTGCCGGCTCGCAGTGCAGCAGCACGCCGTCGGCGCGCACGCTGTAAGTCTGCGCGTCGATTTCCATCCGCGGCGCGTAGTGGTTGTGGACCATGTTCGCCTTCTTCACGCCGCGGTTGCCTCTGACCGCAGCCAGGCGTTTGTGCAGGCCATAACTTTCGGCATGGCCGTGTGCCAGCGAAGCCTGGCTGACGAAGGTCAACGAGCCGCGGTGCAGCGCGCCACCAAAGCTGCCGAACATCGGCCGGTAATGCACCGGCTGCGGCGTCGGGATGCTGGCATTCGGGTCGCCCATCGCCGCCGCGGCGATAAACCCGCCCTTGAGAATCAGGCTCGGCTTGACGCCAAAAAACGCGGGCTTCCAGAACACCAGATCGGCCCATTGCCCGACCGCAACGCTGCCGACCTCATGTGCGATGCCGTTGGCCAGCGCTGGGTTGATGGTGTATTTGGCGATATAGCGTTTGACGCGGAAATTGTCGTTGCGCGCGCGCGCCTCATCGTGCGGGCCCGCCAATGCGCCGCGCTGCAGCTTCATCTTGTGCGCCGTCTGCCAGGTGCGGATGATGACTTCACCGACCCGCCCCATCGCCTGGCTGTCGCTGCTCATCATGCTGATCGCGCCGAGGTCGTGCAGCACATCTTCGGCAGCGATCGTCTCGCGCCGGATCCGGCTTTCGGCAAACGCCAGGTCTTCGGCGATCGAGGCATCGAGATGGTGGCAGACCATCAGCATGTCGAGATGTTCGTCGACCGTGTTCGTGGTGTACGGCATCGTCGGATTTGTCGACGAGGGCAGAAAATTCTGCTCACCAACGACCCGCAGGATGTCCGGCGCATGGCCGCCGCCCGCACCTTCGGTGTGGAAGGCACACAACGTGCGGCCCTTCGTGGCCGCGATGGTGTCTTCGACAAAACCCGATTCGTTGAGCGTGTCGCTGTGGATCGACACCTGGGTGTCGGTGGCCTCGGCAACGCTCAGGCAGCAGTCGATCGCCGCCGGCGTGGTGCCCCAATCTTCGTGCAGCTTCAGCCCGATCGCGCCGGCATCGATCTGCTGTTGCAGCGCCTGCGGCCGGCTCGCATTGCCCTTGCCCAGAAAGCCGATATTCATCGCAAAGGCATCGGCCGCTTCGAGCATGCGGCGGATATTTTCCAGCCCCGGCGTGCAGGTTGTGGCCAGCGTGCCGGTGGCCGGCCCGGTGCCACCGCCGAGCATCGTCGTCACGCCGCTCATCAGCGCTTCTTCGATCTGCTGCGGGCAGATGAAGTGGATGTGGCTGTCGATGCCGCCGGCGGTGACGATCAGGCCTTCGGCGGCGATGATTTCGGTGCCCGGGCCGATGACGATCGTGACACCCGGCTGCACATCGGGGTTGCCGGCCTTGCCGATCGCCGCGATGCGCTGGCCTCTCAATCCGATATCAGCCTTGAATATGCCGCTGTGGTCAACAATTAGGGCATTCGTGATCACGCAGTCGACGGCGTCGTTGATGCCCGGGCCATTGATGCGCTGGCTCTGGCCCATGCCGTCGCGGATGGTCTTGCCGCCGCCGAACTTGACTTCGTCGCCGTAGACCGTGAGGTCACGTTCGACTTCGATGATGAGTTCGGTATCGGCCAGGCGAACACGGTCGCCGGTGGTCGGGCCGTACATCTCGGCGTAGGCGCGGCGTCCGATCGTGGCCATCGTTTTACAACTTTCCTTGGACCAGGCCGCGAAAACCCCAGACCTCGCGGTCGCCGGCGTAGTCGACGAGTTCGACCGTGCGCTGCTGGCCGGGCTCGAAGCGCACTGCCGTACCCGAAGCGATATTCAGCCACATGCCATGCGCCGCAGCGCGATCGAAGCGCAGCGCCGCATTCGTCTCCGCAAAGTGGTAATGCGAGCCGACCTGGACGGGTCGGTCGCCACTGTTTTCGACGACCAGGGTGGTGCAGCGCCGGCCGGCGTTGATGACGATATCGGGGCCGTCGCTGACCAAGAGTTCACCTGGGATCATGGCGTGTGCGGCCTCATGCGATGGGTTGGTGCACGGTCACCAGCTTGGTGCCGTCGGGGAAGGTCGCCTCGATCTGGATGTCGGGGATCATCTCGGCGACACCGTCCATCACATCGGCGCGGCGCAGCACGGTTTGCCTTCGCTCATCAAGGCGGCGACGGTTTTGCCGTCGCGCGCGCCTTCCATGATTGCCGCGCTGATGAGGGCCACCGCCTCGGGGTGGTTGAGCTTGAGACCACGCGCGCGGCGCCGCTCGGCGAGCAGCGCCGCGGTAAAGATCAGCAGCTTGTCTTTTTAACGCGGGGTCAAATGCATTCGCTTCGCTCAGTCAGCGCGTGCGGCCGCAAAGGCCGGCCGAGCGCGCGGGGTCAGGTCCATGGCCGATGGTGCATGCAGATTTGGTGCCATCGTAGCCTTTCTCGAGCGGGCCTGGATGGGGCGCACGGCGTGCACTTTTGGCGCACCGCTTTGGGGTGATGGTGCTGGCACGGCGGTTGCGTAGATGTTGGGTCAACAAATTTTGCTCAACCCCACCTGTTCCAAGGAGACCTGCACCATGAGTTTGAAGAACCCCATGCGCCGCCATGGCCTGAAGACCGTCGCCGCCGCGCTGTTCGCAGCAGGCCTCGTATCCCCCGCGCTGGCGCAGAGCACGATCAAGGTCGGCGTATTGCACTCGCTGTCGGGCACGATGGCGATCAGCGAGACCGTGTTGAAAGACACCGTGCTGATGGCGATCGACGAGATCAACGCCAAGGGCGGCCTGCTCGGCAAGAAGTTGGAACCCGTGGTCGTCGACCCGGCATCGAACTGGCCGCTGTTCGCTGAAAAGGCCAAGCAGCTGATCGGGCAGGACAAGGTCGTCGCCGTCTTCGGCTGCTGGACGAGCGTGAGCCGCAAGTCGGTGCTGCCGGTCTTCGAAGAGATGAACGGCCTGCTCTTCTACCCGGTGCAGTACGAAGGTGAAGAGCTGAGCAAGAACGTGTTCTACACCGGCGCCGCGCCCAACCAGCAAGCGATCCCCGCGGTCGAATACCTGATGAGCAAGGCCGGTGGCGGCGCCAAGCGCTGGGTGCTGCTCGGCACCGACTACGTCTACCCGCGCACCACGAACAAGATCCTGCGCGCCTTCCTCAACAGCAAGGGCGTGAAGGACTCTGACATCGACGAGAAGTACACGCCGTTTGGTCACTCCGACTACCAGACCATCGTCGCCGACATCAAGAAGTTTGCCGCCGGTGGCAAGACTGCCGTCGTCTCGACGATCAATGGCGACTCCAACGTGCCCTTCTACAAGGAACTCGGCAACGCCGGCCTGAAGGCCAAGGACGTGCCGGTGGTGGCGTTCTCGGTCGGTGAAGAAGAGCTGCGTGGTGTCGACACCAAGCCGCTCGTCGGCCATCTGGCGGCGTGGAATTATTTCCAGTCGATCAAGTCTCCGGCCAACACCGAGTTCATCAACAAGTGGAGCGCCTACGCCAAGGCCAAGGGCATCGCTGGCCACAAGGACAAGCCGCTGACGAATGACCCGATGGAGGCCACCTACATCGGCTTCCAGATGTGGGTCGCGGCGGTCAAGAAGGCCGGCAGCACCGACACCGACAAGGTCATTGCCGCGATGGCCGGCCAGACCTTCACCGCACCGAGTGGCATCACGTCGAAGATGGACGAGAAGAACCACCATCTGCACAAGAGTGTGTTCATCGGCGAGATCAAGGCCGACGGCCAGTTCAATGTCGTCTGGAAGACACCCGGCCCGGTCAAGGCCCAGCCTTGGAGCCCGTTCATCCCCGAGAACAAGGGCAAGAAGGACGAGCCGGTGTTGGTCGCCGGGAAGAAGTAATCCCGCATGCGCTGGCTGCTTGCGCTGATAGCAGCCTTGTGCGTGAGCGGGCCAGCTGCGGCATTGACGCCGCAGCAGGCCCGCGCGCTCGTGGCTGGCGAAGCCGAGTCGCGCATCGCGGCATTGAATTCCGTGCTGGCGGGTGCCGACGCGCAGACCGTCGCGCTGATCCAGGCTCTGGCCGACGACGCGGTCAAGATCACTGATAGCGCCGTTTATGTGATCAAGGACGGCAAGGGGTTCGACCCCGTCACGGGCGCCGCAGTGGCGGTGCCCGAAGCCGCCGAAGACGTCATCAACAACAACCAGGTGCGCGGCGAGCTCGACGCCGCACTGGCATCGATCAAGCTCTTTTCGCCGGACGCCGCCTTGCGCGCCGAGGCGGTGAAAACACTCAAGGGCGAGACCGACGAAGCCCGGCTGCCGTTGATCGAAAAGGCCCTCGCAGCTGAGGCCGATGTCTCGATTCGGCAGGCCTTGAGCAACGTCCGTTTCGCGATCCTGCTCGGCAGCACCGACAAGGCCAAGCGCCTCGAAGCCGCCGTGTCGCTAGGTGCCAGCGGCACACCAGCGACGAAGACCTTGCTGATCGAGCGGCAGAAAGTCGAGAACGAAGCCGATGTGAATGCCGCGATCGGAGTAGCGCTGCGCGCCATCGAGGGCCGGCTGGCCTGGGGCGAACGCCTGGGCGTGGTGTTCACCGGCATCAGCCTGGGCTCGATCCTGTTGCTGGTCGCTCTCGGCCTGGCCATCACCTACGGCCTGATGGGCGTGATCAATATGGCGCATGGCGAGCTGATGATGATCGGCGCCTACGCCACCTACGCGATTCAGAACCTGTTTCGCGCCTATCTGCCGGGCGCCTTTGACGCCTACGTGCTGGTCGCGATCCCGGTATCGTTTCTCGCCGCTGCGCTGGTCGGTGCCGGGCTCGAACGCAGCGTCATCCGCTGGCTCTATGGCCGGCCGCTGGAGACGCTGCTCGCCACCTGGGGTATCAGCCTGATGCTGCAGCAGGCGGTGCGCTCGATCTTCGGCGCGCAAAACGTGCCGGTCGAAAACCCAGCCTGGTTGTCGGGCGGGGTTGATGTGATGAGCAACCTGACGCTGCCTTTCAACCGCATCGCCATCATCGGCTTTGCGGTGTTGGTGCTGGTGCTCGTGTGGGCCTTGATCACGCGTACGCGGCTGGGCCTGTTCGTGCGCGGCGTGACGCAGAACCGGCGCATGGCGGCGTGCATGGGCGTGAACACCGCGCGCATCGACACCTACGCTTTTGCCCTCGGCTCGGGCATCGCGGGGCTGGCGGGCTGTGCACTGTCGCAGATCGGCAATGTCGGGCCCGACTTGGGCCAGGGCTACATCGTCGACTCTTTCATGGTCGTAGTGCTGGGGGGTGTCGGCCAACTTGCCGGAACGGTCTACGCAGCTCTCGGGTTGGGGGTGTTGAACAAGCTGCTCGAAGGCTGGCAGGGTGCGGTGCTGGCCAAGATCATGGTCCTGGTGCTGATCGTCATCTTCATCCAGAAGCGGCCGCAGGGGATCTTTGCCTTGAAGGGCCGGAGCGCAGAAGCATGAGGGCGTTGCTGAGCTTGCAGCTGGTATTGACTCGCACTCGATTTGTCGCGTCTGTGTCGGTGTCGGTGTCGGCGCGAGCAAGGCGCCGGGTGCGGCGCAGGCGGGGCTCGGAAGGCTTGCCCTACGCTGCGCTGCGGGTGCCCTGCGATGCTCGGATTCCTGGCCGGTGGCCGAACTCACTTCGCTCGCGTTGCTCGCTGCGTTCAGACAGTCGGCCACCAGTCAGAGCACGAAGCGCGCGGGTACGCGCGCGGCCAGGAATCCTGTGCTTCTCGGCTGCGCCCACTCGCCCCACCCGCACCCCACCCGGCGCCTTGCCAACAACGATTTTTGACTTCGATCCGTCAG
>JANPDN010000268.1:0-2862 GCA_031431555.1 Rubrivivax sp. | reverse complement strand
CCCTTGATCATCACGTAGCTGCCCTTGGGCTTGGCGGCGAGCACCGCACGCGCCTGCATGCGGCCGACTTCCTTGTTGTCAAACGTGATGTAAAAAACACCCGGCGCCTCGATCAGGCGGTCGTACGCGACGACGGGGATGTTCTTCGCCTTGGCCTTGGCCAGCGCCGGCACGATGGCGTCCTTGTCCATCGCCAGGATGATCAGCGCCTTGGCGCCCTTGGCGATGAGGCCGTCGATATCGGCGAGCTGTTTTTCCGGCGAGCCGCCGGCGTCAGCGCTGACATAAGTGCCACCGATCTTGGCGAGCTGGCCCTTGATCGCCGCTTCATCAGTCTTCCAGCGCTCTTCCTGGAAGTTGGACCAGCTCACGCCGACCAGCGTCTGCGCCGACACAACGCTGGCAAACCCGGCCAGCAACGCGCCAGCGATCATCTTGTGTTTCATCATGCTCACTCCTGAATGGGTGGGACCGGAGAGGGCCCCTTGCCGTAACGACGATCGGGACCGATTGTCTCCGACATCAACGCACGGCCCGCATTCTGGTGGACGCGTCGATCCGCTCTATCCGGTGCAACCCGAACAGCGTCATCGGGGCCCAGGCAAGCACGCCTGATGCGTCGAGAATCACCTGCATGCGCACACGCCTGCCAACCCACTTTGCTGCGACGTTGGCCTGTGCTGCGGCTTCGATCGTGTGTGCTGCCCCACCGATACACAAAGTGCCGGACACCATCGCGCAACGGGTGTTGGCCTGCACGCCATGCCACGGCAGAGAAGGGGTGGCCAGCAACCAGGGCTACCGGCCCCGCATCGCCGGCAAACCGGCCGGCTATCTGTACAACCAGTTGCAGAATTTTCGCGACGGCCGGCGCAACAACGATGCCATGGTCAAGCTCGTCGAAAACATGAGCGACGCTTATCTGCTGGAGATTGCGAGCTACTTTGCGACGCTCGATCTGCCCTACCCACCGCCCCCGGCGCAGGCCGCTGAAGCCGACCAGCTTGCGCGCGGCGAGAGGCTCGTCATGCAGGGTGATGCCGTGCTGGCGTTGCCGGCGTGCAAGCACTGCCACGGCGCCGCGATGACCGGTGTCGCACCGGTGATTCCCGGGCTGGTCGGCTTGCCCAAGGACTACCTGGTGGCGCAACTCGGGGCTTGGCGAACCGGCCTGCGCCGCGCGCAAACGCCGGACTGCATGCGCGAAATCAGCCTGCGCCTGACAGCGCAGGATCTCAGCGCGGTCGCCACGTATCTCGCGATGCAGGCCGTACCCGCGGGCGCGCAGCCTGCCGCGGTGCTGCCCAAGCCCCTGCCGGCGTCGCTGCGGCTCGATTGCGCCGGCAGGTCGCGATGAGCGCTGCTTCGCTGCGCCGGGCGGCGGCCGCCACTTTGTTGATGCTGGCGTTGTTGGTGGCGTTGTTGGTGGCGTGGCTGCTCTGGCACAAGGTCAGCGGCGACAGCAGCTTCGCCGGCCCTGATTCGACCGTGTTGATCACGCCGCAACTTGTCGAACGCGGCGCCTACCTCGCACGCGCCGGCAACTGCGCGGCCTGCCATAGCCCGCGCGGCGGTGGGCGCTACGCCGGTGGGCCCGGCATCGCCACGCCCTTCGGCACGGTGTTCGCCGGCAACCTGACCCCCGAGCCCACAACCGGCATCGGCCACTGGAGCGCCAGCGACTTCTGGCGCGCGATCCACAACGGCCGCTCAAAAAGCGGGCGCTTGTTGTACCCGGCCTTCCCGTATCCAAACTACACCCAGGTCCGGCGCGAAGACGCGGATGCGATCTATGCGTTTCTGCGCAGCCTCCCGCCAGTCGTGCAACCCAACCGCCCGCACGAACTGCGTTTCCCGTACAACAGCCAAGCTGCGTTGGCAATCTGGCGTGCCTTGTTCTTCCGCGCCGCTGTATTTGAACCACAGGCCGACCGGTCGGCCGAATGGAACCGCGGCGCCTACCTGGTACGCGGCCTCGGTCACTGCATCGCCTGCCATTCGACACGCAATGCGCTCGGCGCCACAAACAGCGATCGTGAGCTCGGCGGCGGCCTGATCCCGGTGCAGAACTGGTACGCACCGTCGCTGGTGTCCAGCGTGGAAGCCGGCGTCGCCGACTGGGCCACCGACGATGTCGTCGACCTGCTCAGAACCGGCACCTCTCGGCAAGGGTCGGTGCTCGGCCCGATGGCCGCGGTGGTCTTCAACAGCACCCAACATCTGCACGACGCCGACCTGCGCGCGATCGCGCAGTTCTTGCAATCGCTGCCTCGCGATCACGATCGCGATCCTGCGCCGCCTTCTTCGCTGCCGGCTGCAAAGCCGCAGGCCGCGCTGCTGGTCGCGCAGATGGCCGCCGGCGCCGAGATCTACAAGCAGCATTGCGCCGACTGCCACGGCGTGCAAGGCCAAGGCGCAGGCGGCGCCTACCCGCCGCTGGGGGGCAACCGCAAAGTCAACATGGCTTCGGCCACGAACGTCGTGCGCGTGATCGTCGAAGGCGGCTTCGCCCCGGCAACAGCGGGCCATCCACGGCCTTTTGGGATGCCGCCATTTGGCCACCAACTGCAACCCGCCGAAATCGCCGCGGTGGCCAGCTATGTGCGCAATGCCTGGGGCAACCGGGCGACCGCGGTATCCGAGCTCGATGTGATGCGCTCGCGCTGATCAGCGCCTCGGTACATCAGTACATCAATACATCGAGTTGGCCTGGCGCAGCCGGGCCCGGCGCGCGCTCGCGCGTCGCTGGCTGTGCGCCGCTGCCGCACGGCGGGCGGTGCTGCGCAGGCGGTGGGTCAAGAATGCAGCGCCGAACAACAGCTCCGCGCTGAGCTGGGTCGCAAACGAAGTCCCGAGGATCAG
>JANPDN010000267.1:0-1775 GCA_031431555.1 Rubrivivax sp. | reverse complement strand
ATCAGGGCCAGCCCGGCATCGGCCACCGTGCATTTCAGCCGCGTCGCGGTGAGGGCGTCCTGCAAGGGCTTGCGCGAGCGTGCATGCATCAAGACACCGCCAGCGGCGACGATGGTCAGCCCGGTGTGCGTGGCGACCCGCTGCACCATCTCGACGAGGGCCTCGTCGTGCGGGCCGAGCAAGCGCTCGAGCGCGATGAAAGCCCGCTCGACGCCGAACCAGGTCTTGAGCCACAGCGCATGCGAGAAAACCACCTCAAAGGGCTGCAGCGGGTCGGGCACCAGCAGCGCCACGCAGCCCGGCAAGCCGGCCAGCATCGGCGCGGTCGGCACCTTGCCTTCGAGGTCTGACGTGTGCGCCAGGTAAGCCCCCTTGGCCGCCCGCCGGCGCGCCACCGTGATCCACTGCGACAGGTTGCCGTAACCGCGGCGCGACTGGGCCAGCAGCACCAGGTGCGGGCCGGCTAGCGCGGGCGCGACGGGCGGTTGCGGTTGCGATGGTGGTGGCGGTGGTGGCGCTGACGAGGCCGGTATCGGTGTTGGCGTCGATGTTGGCGGCGTCAGCCCGATGGATGCCGGCCGCGACACCGTCGACGGCGACGACAAACGCATTTCGGCGCCGACGATGAGCCGGAACTTCAGCCGTTCGGCTTCGAGGTGCGCGCGCACCACCCCGGCCAGCGAACACTCGTCAGTGATCGCCAGCGCCGAATAAGCCCGCGCCTGCGCCCGCGCAATCAACTCCTCCGGGTGCGAGGCCCCGGTCAGGAAGCTGAAATTGCTGCGGCAGTGAAGCTCGGCGTAGTCGGGTAGGGTGTAGTCAGCGGCAGAACGGCGTAACACGGGTCGGGCTCGCGGGCGCGGGGTGGGCGGGTGCGGGTGGCGGTGGGATAGCGCAGCGGGACGGGCGAGGCGGTGGATGCAGATGCATGACCAGACACGGCGCCAGGTGCCGAGCTCAGGTCGGGCACGGGCGCCGGCACCGGCACCGGCACCGGCATCACCCCGGGGCCAAACGCCAGGCTGTCCAGCGGGCTGCGCACCGCACCACCGCCCAGGCGCAGCACATGGGTGTAGATCATGGTCGTGCTCACGTCGGAATGGCCGAGCAGTTCTTGCACGGTGCGGATGTCATAACCGGCTTGCAGCAAATGGGTTGCAAACGAATGCCGCAGCGTGTGCGGGGTGGCGGTCTTGGCGATGCCGCTGACCAGCATCGCGCGCCTGAAGGCGGTCTGCACCGCGCCTTCGGGCAGGTGATGGCGGCGACGTTCGCCGCTGCGCGGGTCGATCGAAGGCGCGGCCTGCGTGAAGACCCAATGCCAGGTCCACGATTGCGATGCGCGCGGATATTTGCGCGCCAGCGCATGGGGCACATGCACCCCCGACAGGCCGCTGGCGCGGTCGGCCGCCCAGGCCGCGTGGCCGGCCGCCAGATGCAAACGCAGCGGCCGCTCGAGCGCGGCCGGCAGCATCACCACCCGGTCGCGGCTGCCCTTGCCGTCGCGCACGACGATCGCGCGGCGTTCAAAATCAACATCCTTGACACGCAGGCGCAGGCCTTCGAGCAAGCGCATGCCGGTGCCGTAAAGCAAGCGCCCGACGAAGCCACAAGACCCACCACGCTCAGCCTGCTCGGCATCAAGGTGGCCGAGCACGACGCCGACCTCGTCGATCGACAGCACCGACGGCAGGCGCTTGTCGGCACGCGGCCGGCCGATATCGGCCAGCCAAGGCAGATCTTGGCGCAGCACCTTCTGGTACAGGAACAGCAAC
>JANPDN010000266.1:0-1584 GCA_031431555.1 Rubrivivax sp. | reverse complement strand
GGCCTGCTGCAACCGAGCGCCGGCGGTGTGGATGTCTTTGGCGTGCCGTTGGCGGGCATCAACAAACGCGCCGGCTACATGTTCCAGTCAGACAGCCTGATGCCGTGGCGCACCGCTTTAGGCAATGTCGCTGCCGGGCTGGAGTTTCGCGGTTTGGCCGTCAATGAGGCCCGTGCACAGGCCGACGACTGGCTCAAGCGTGTCGGCCTGGGCGGCTTCGGCGACCGCTATCCGCACCAGCTCTCTGGTGGCATGCGCAAGCGCACCAGCCTGGCGCAGACGCTGGCGCTCGACCCCGACATCATCCTCATGGACGAGCCGTTTTCGGCGCTCGATATCCAGACCCGGCAGTTGATGGAAAACGAAGTCCTGGCGCTCTGGGCGGCGAAGAAAAAAGCCGTGCTCTTCATCACCCACGACCTCGACGAGGCGATCGCGATGAGCGACCGCGTGATCGTGCTGTCGGCCGGCCCGGCCAGCCACCCGATGGGCGAATTTGTCATCGACCTGCCCCGGCCGCGCGATGTGACCGAGGTGCGCAGCAGCCCGCGTTTTATCGACCTGCACCGCGCCATCTGGTCGGTGCTGCGCGACGAGGTTCTCAAGGGTTATGCGCAGCAACTGCAAGCCCATTGAATCAAGCCCATTCAATCGAGATGAAAGCATTGCCGACATGAGCACCAACACCAGCACGATCACGATCCGCGCCGCCGCCACCGCCGCCGACCATGCCGCCTGGCTGCCGCTGTGGCGCGGCTACCAGGCCTTCTACAAAGTTGACCTGCCCGAAGCGACCACCGAGACCACCTGGGCGCGCCTGCTCGACCCGGCCGAGCCGATGCACCTGGCGCTGGCCGAATTGGCCGGACCCGCCGCGCCCGGCAGCGGCCGCATCGTCGGCATGGTGCATTTCATCGAACACCGCAGTTGCTGGAGCACGCTGAATTCGCTCTACCTGCAAGACCTGTTCACCGCGCCAGAAGCACGCGGCAAGGGTGTTGGCCGCGCGCTGATCGAACATGTCTACGCGCAGGCGCCCCGCCTGGGTGCTGGCAAGGTGCATTGGCTGACCCACGAAAGCAATACCGACGCGATGTTTCTCTACGACCAGGTCGCCGAGAAGCCGGGTTTTGTGCAGTACCGCAAGAACCTCTGACATCTCGCTCGGGCAGCGCCGACACGCCTAACTTTTCATCCGATGCTGCACTGGTTTGCACCCCGGCCCGGCAACCTCAGAGCCTGGCAGATCGGCTTGCTTGTGCTGGTCTTCGGCCTCTGGCATCTGCTGGCCACGCCCGGCCTGGTGCCGAACTTCATGTTCGACAACGACCGCCAAGCAGCGTTTTTCTTTGGCGAGCCGATCAAGGTCGCGGGCCGCATCTGGAACTGGTTTTTTGGCGCCGCCGATATCTACCGGCACTTGGCCGTCACCCTCATCGAGACCCTGCTCGCCTTTGGCATCGGCTCAGGTCTTGGCCTGGCCGCCGGCCTGTGGCTGGCCTTGCAGCCGATGGCCTCGGCGATCCTCGAGCCCTACATCAAGGCGCTGAACTCGATGCCGCGGATCATCCTGGCGCCGATCTT
>JANPDN010000265.1:0-30096 GCA_031431555.1 Rubrivivax sp. | reverse complement strand
TGACGCGCACCGCGCGGCACGAACTCGTCGCGCGCCGGCTCGATTTGGCGCAAGGCACCGTGACGATCGAGCCGGCCTCGCGTGGTGAAGCTTTCAGCTTCGACGGCAACACCTTGCGCGCGCTCTTCGGCCCGCGCTGGCGCCTGCTCATCATCGGTGCCGGCCAGTTGTCGCGGGTGACGGCGCAGATGGCACTGGCGCTCGACTTTGAAGTCATCTGCTGCGACCCGCGCGAGGAATACCACCTCACCTGGGACATCCCGAATACGACCTTCAGCAAGGCCATGCCCGACGACCTGGTGCTCGAATTGCACCTCGACCCGCACAGCGCTGTGATCGCCGTCACGCACGACCCCAAGCTCGACGACATGGCCCTGCTCGAAGCCCTCAAGTCGCCGGCGTTTTATGTCGGCGCGCTCGGCTCGCGGGTGAATACCGCGACCCGCAAAGAACGCCTGAAGTTGTTCGATCTGAGCCAGGCCGAGATCGACCGCCTGCATGGCCCGATCGGGCTGGACCTCGGTTCGCGCACGCCGGCCGAGATCGCGGTATCGATCGTGGCCGAGATCGTCGCGGTGCGCAACGGCGTGGCCCTCGCGCAAAAGAAAGCCGGCAGCGCGGTGCCGGCCCAACCCACCACCGCGCCGGTTTTTGGCGTGCCCAGCGCGGCCCCCTGATTCTCTGTACAAGGCCTCAATGACTACTCATTTTCACCGTTTGACACCGCTGGCGCTGGCCGCGGCCCTGATCCCTTTTCCGGCCTGGGCGCAGACCGCCGAGCCGGCAACGCAGACCAGCACCATCGTCATCACCGGCTCGCTGCGCGGGCAGGTCGTGCTCGAAGCGCCGTATGCGATCAGTGCCGTCGGCCGCGAAGAGCTGCGCCAAGCCGGCGCGATGGTCAACCTGTCAGAAGCTCTGGCGCGGGTGCCCGGGCTGGTGGTCGCCAACCGCAACAACTACGCGCAGGATTTGCAGATCAGCTCGCGCGGCTTTGGTGCCCGCGCTGGTTTTGGCGTGCGTGGCATGCGCCTGTACACCGACGGCATCCCGGCGTCGGGGCCCGATGGCCAGGGCCAGGTCGCGCACTTTGATCTTGCCGGCGCGTCGCGTGTCGAAGTCTTGCGCGGGCCGTTTTCGGTGCTCTACGGCAACAGCTCGGGCGGTGTCATCGCGCTGCATTCAGCGCCGGTGCAAACCGGCGCGTCAGAGCTTTCGCTGGATGCCGGCGCGGCGGGTTTGCGCCAGGGCCGGGTATCGATCGCCACGCCGCTGGGCGACGGGGTTGACATGAAGGCCAGCTTGAGCCAATTGGAGCTCGACGGCTTTCGCCCGCAGAGCGCGGCACGCCGAACTTTGGGCAATGTGCGCCTGGCCTGGCAAGGCGCCAACGACCGCGTCACGGTGCTCGGCTCGGTGCACGAACAAAGCGCGCAAGACCCACTCGGGTTGACGGCAGCGCAGTTTGCCGCCGACCCCTACCAGACGACGCCGCAAGCGGCGCAGTTCAACACCCGCAAGACGATTGCGCAGGCCCAGGCCGGCGTCAACTGGCGTCACTCATTTGCCAACGGCGGCGCGCTGCGCGAAAGCACGCTGACGCTGTACGAAGGCTCGCGCGATGTCGTGCAATGGCTGGCGATTGCCGCCGGCACGCAGGCCAACCCGCGCCACGGCGGCGGCGTGATCGACTTTTCGCGCAGCTACACCGGCGTCGAAGGCCGGCTGCTGTGGCAGGTCGGCAGTGCCGATATCGCCACCGGCATCAGCATCGACAACCAGGCCGATGACCGCCGTGGCTTCGAGAACTTCACCGGCACCGGCGCGGCGCAAGTCCTCGGCGTCACCGGCCGCCTGCGTCGCGACGAGGCCAATGCGGCCCGCACACGCGACGCCTACGTCCAGGCGGTGCTGCCCTTGGCCGCCGCGTGGCAGCTCACCGGCGGGCTGCGCAGCGGCAAGGTCTCGATGACCGCCGCCGACAAATTCTTGAGCAACGGCGACGACAGCGGCAAGCTCGACTACAGCTACACCAACCCGGTGATCGGCCTGCGCTGGACGGTTGCGCCGGGCTGGATCGTGCATGCCAGCGCGGCGCGCGGATTCGAGTCGCCGACGCTCGGCGAACTCGCCTACCGGCCCGACGGCAGCGCCGGTTTCAACACCGACTTGCGTGGCCAGGGCAGCCGCCAGATCGAGCTTGGCAGCAAATGGCGCAGCGGCGGTTTTGAGTTCGACGTCGCAGCGTTCAAGGTCGATACCGACGACGAGATCGGCATCGCCACCAACGCCGGTGGGCGATCGAGCTTTCGCAATGTCGGGCGCACCCAGCGTTATGGCGCCGAGTTCAGCACGCGCTGGCAGATCAGCAGCGCGTGGCGCGCGCAGGCGGCGCTGACGGCATTGAAGGCCCGCTACGCGGATGGCTTTTTGACCTGCAGCGCGATCCCCTGCGCGGCCGCCGCGGTGCCGGTGCCCGCCGGCAACCGCATCGCCGGCACGCAGCGTGGCACCGCCTGGGCCGAAGTCGCCTGGCGGCCTGCGGCTTCGATCGGCGAGTTCGCCCTCGAGTGGCGCGCCGTCGGGCGCACCGCGGCGAATGACCTGAATACCGAGTCGGCAGCCGGCTACAGCGTGGCCAACCTGCGCTGGTCCAAGCGCTGGGAGCTGGTCGGGTTTGGTGGTGCCGACAACGCCGGCAAAAGCGCCATCGAAGCGCTGCTGCGTGTCGACAATGTCGGCGACAAGGCCTACGCCGGTAGCGTCATCGTCAACGACGCCAACGGCCGCCACTACGAAGCCGGCGCGCCGCGCAGCCTGCTGCTGTCGCTGCGCTGGGTGCAGCGCTGGTAGTCGTCAAAGATCGGGGCGTTTCAGGCATCGGCGCTTGGCGTACGCCCCACCCCGCGCGATTGACAACGTTTCAGGGCCCGACGAACTTCAACTCGTCGAAGTAGTAGGTGCGGGTATCGGGCATCGAGGCGTAACCACCGTCACCGAGGCCGAAGTCGAAGAAGATATTGACCTTGTTGTAGGTCTGGCTCACGTTGAGTTGTGATGTCGGCAGGCTCAGGTTGTAGCCGTTCGGCCCCGGGCCATTGGGGATGAAATGTTTGCCCAGCGGGCCGAAGTCGAAGGTCAGCGTCTCCCAGGCGTTGCTGGTGGTGGTGTAGGCATCGACTTCGCTGTTGATGCTCGGCGTGCCGGCCTTCTCTACCTTCATGCGCACGCGCATACCGGCCGCGTAGGCGCTGCACACGCGCAGCGACATCTTGGTCGCGCCGGTGGCAAACGGCATCGTCGGCACGGCATCGTTGAGCTTGGCCACCACGGTCGTGCCGGCCCAGACTTCACCGGCGTTCTTGACCACCTTGGCGGCCTTGGTGGTGTTGGCGGCGCCGACGTTGGCCGGGCCACTCGCACCGCCCGGCTGCGCCGAGGTCCCGACGATGGTCGAGTTTTCCGCGCCGCCAAAACCCGTCAGCACCCGCGGCGTGGTCTCGTCGAACGTGACCAGTACGGTGTTGGTGCCGGTGCCGGTGACAAAGGTGAGGTCGTCGAAGAAGTAGGTCTTGCCGCTGCCGACAGCACCAAAGTTGAAGAAGATCGAGACCTTGTTGTAGGTGTAGGCCAGGTTCAGCGCGCCGGCCGCCGGGGCAGCAAAGTTGAAGGTCAAGGTCTGCCAGCCACCCGCAGTGGTGGTCAGGGCTTGGGTCTCGACGAATTTGCTGGCGTCGCCAACGTCTTCGACCTTCAGGCGCACCGGGATGCCGGCGTCGGGCGACCAGACCCGCACGGTCATGGTCTTGGCGGTGTCGGTGAAGGCGATCGTCGGCAGCCCGCCGTTGGCCACGGTGACGATCGTGAAGCCGGCGTAGTTGGCGACGTTGCTGTCCGGCTTGATCCACTTGCCGACCTTGTTGGCGCTGCTGCTGCCGCAGGCCGCGTTTTCCAGCGCGACGGCAGACTCGGCCATGATCGCGGTTACCCACCCGCCTTCGAAACCCACCAACGTCGCGCCGGGTTCGTCCAGGCTCGCGATCGTGATCGGCCCGCTCGAGCCGCCCGCGGCCGAGGTCACGACCTTGATGTCGTCGAAGTAGTAGGTCTGGCCGCTGGTCGCGGTTTCGGCATCAGGGGTGATGGCGATGATCTTGTAGGTCTTGCTCAGGTCGACCGCAGAGAAGTCCCAGGTCACGGTGGACCAGGTGTTGGCGGCACCGGTGGCCGCAGCAGCGACCTCGACGCTGGTGCCGCCCGGGACTTCGACCTTGAACTTGATGACCGCAGCCGCGCGGGTCGAATAAACCCGCGCGGTGATCGCCTTGCTGCCGGTCACGAAGGGGATCGTCGCGGTGGTGAAGAAGACGCCGCCCCAGGTCTGTTGCCCGGTCGGCTTGACCAGCTTCAGCGCATTGCCGGTGCCACCCGTCGGACCCGCTTCGACCGTCGGCAGTCCGCCGCCGTACGCGCCCATCGCCGAGAAGGCAGGCACCCCTTCGTCGAACGAGACAAAGGTGGCGCCGGGTGCGGGCGGCGGCACCACCGGCGCGGCCGCGGCCAGGCTGATGGTGTCGATGAAATAGATCTGGCCGTTGGTCACGACATCGGAGTCGGGCGTGATGGCCACGATGGTGTAGGCCTTGCTCAGGTCGACCGCGACGAAGTCCCAGGTCACCGTGCCCCAGGTGTTGGCCGCACCGGTGGCGGTGCCGGCAACTTCGACACTCGGGCCGCCGGCCACCTCGACCTTGAATTTGATGATCGCGCCGACCTTGCTCGAGTAGACCCGCGCGGTGATCATCTTGCGGTCGGCCGTGAAGGGCACCGCAGCGACGCCGAAGAAGGTGCCGCCCCAGGTGTCCGGGCTCGTCGGCTTGACGATCTTCAGCGCCATGCCCGAGCCGCCCGCCGGCCCGGCTTCGACCGTTGGCAGCGCGCCGCCGTAGGCGCCCATGCCGGTGAAGGCCGGGGCGCTTTCGTCGAACGACAGCAGCGTCGTCGCGGTACCACCGCCACCACCGCCGCCGCCGCCGCTGGCGACACCGGGGACAAAGGTGACGTCGTCGAAGTAATAGGTCTTTTGGACTGCCGCGGCCTTGTCGCGGCCGAAGTCAAAAAAGATCGTCGCCTTGTCGTAGTTGTAGCCCAGGTTCATCGCCGCGGTGCCGCTGGCCTGGTTCTTGAAATCAAACATCAAGGTCTGCCAGCCGGCAGCCGTGGTCGTCATGGCCTCGGTCTCGACCGACTTGTTGGCGTCGGCGTGGTCCTCGACCTTGAGCCGCACCGCGATTCCCGCGTCAGGCGACCACACACGCACCGAGATGCGGGTGTCGGTGGTGTTGAACGGCATCTTGACGGCAAAGCCCAAGCCGGCTGCCGCGGTGAGGGTGGTGCCAGCAAAGGTCTCGGCGCCTGCAGCGCGCACGACCTTGGCCGCCATGTTTGCGCCATTCGTGGGGTCAGCGGCAAGGGTCGAATCTTCGGCACCGCCAAAGCCGACGAAGGCGTAGTTGACCGTGGCCGAATCAAAATTCAGCGGCATCGCCATCTGGGATTTTGGCACCGTCGAATAGGCCTGCAACTTGGACGCGGCGGCAGCGTTGGCCTGGCCGTTGCTGTCGGTGAACGCGCCAGTGGCGACGCTGACCGTCATGTTGCCGCTGGAGTTGGGGGTCGGGCTGACAACGAGCGTGGCCGACTTGCCGTCGGCGGCCATCGTGAAGACACCCTTGCTGCCGCCGGCGACGACGACGTCGTCGACGCTGAAGCTGGTGCCGACGTTTTTGCTGAAGTTGAAGATGAACGTGACGTCGCCAGCTGCGGTGACGCCGGTCTCGCTGTCGGTGATGCTGACCGTCGGCGCGGCCAGTTCGGCGGCGGTGGGCGGAGCTTCGGCGTCGCCGCCGCCGCAGGCCGACAACAACAGTGCCAGAGCCAGCGAGGCGGCTTGTGGTGCGAAGGTTCTGGAGAAGATGTTCATGACCGAACTTCCTGGCAGGGTGTGGAATTTGCGTGGCGGCTTAGGGCACGACGGCGGTGGCGGCGTTCGATTCGACCGCCGCAGATCCGCGCAGCGACGAAGTGATTCTCAAGACGATTCTGAAAGCGCTTTCATAGAAGCATAGATTTCTGCCGGCTGGATGGCAAGGGGTGCCGTGCTGTGACTTTCCCTTAGCGCCGGGTCGCGCGCCGGGCCGTCATCTACTGAGCCCGGGCGAGCGTGCCGGGTGCCACGTCGAGCAATTTGCCGTCGCTGAAGCGCACCTTGATCGGCGCCTTGGTGGCGTTGAAGGCGAGGTAAGTCTTGCGCCCGTCGGCGCGCTTGAAGACCGAATACAGCGGCGTGTCGGCGCTGACCGTGAAATCGGGCGCGCCCATCTCGTTGAGGCTGAGCAACCAGTGCAAGGTGTGCGACCGGGTTTCGCCAAGCTCGACCGCGCCCCAGCGGTTCCATTGCGCCAGGCCCTGCACTGGATCGGCCAGCGCGAGGTACTTGGCAAAGATATCCTGCCAGATGTCCGGCGGGTCGACCTTCTTGCCGCGCGTCGCCCACAGCGCCTGCTCGTCTTTCAGCCCGGCGAGGTTGCGCCGCACATAGTCGGGGTACTGGCCAAAATAGGTCGACGCCGTGGTGATCGGCAGCAGGTTGATGCCGGTCGACTGGCGCGGGTCGTCGGTCCACCAGGTGTTGTGGATGTACTTGCCGCCGAAAAGCTGTGCGACGTCGACGTTCTTGTATTCGGGCGCGAGCACCAGGCCGTGGACGTCGAACCAGTAGTGGTTGATCGCCTGCGACTCGGTGGCGAAGAGATACATGCCGAGATCGCGCAATTCGCGGTTGCCGGTGATCTCGCCCCACAGGATCAGCCCGGCCCAGGCGTTGATCGATTCTGACGACGATTCCTGGTTGTTGCCGAGCACCCCGTAGTCGCCGACACCGCCCAGGCCGTTGGCCCAGGCATGGCCTTCGTAGGGGTCAAAATTGCGCAGGAACGGGAAGTCTGCGCGGCCGCGCTCGGTGGTCGCGATATCGGCGATCAGCAACTCGACCATCGCGCCCCATTGGTCCTTGGCGATCCAGGCCGGGTCGCGCAACGCGATCTCGGCGGCGGCGCGGATCCAGTAGCCGTACCAGAAGTGGTGGTCGTTGATCTCGGCGATGGCGAAAAATTCGTCGGGGTAGCTGGCCACCGCGCCGAGCGATTTGTCGTAGAAAAAATAGCGCTTGGCGTCACCCCCGGAGAACCACTCTTCCATGCGTTTCTTGACCATCGAAAGCAGCTGGTCGCGGCCTTCTTTGTCGCCCTGCTGCTCGACGACGTCCATCAGCTTGGTGATGCGCTGCAGGCCCTTGCCTTGCCAGTAGGCGCTGAAGCCCTCGGGCAGCATCATGCGGCGCGCATTGCGCTGGTCGGCCTTCATCAAATCAGCCAGTTCGGCCTTGCGGGCTGAGTCGGCCACGCCCGGCCAGTAGGGCACGAAGCCGGTGTAGGCGTGGCTGGTCTTGAACTCTGCGGCGGCGAGCAGGCGGATCTTGCCGCGCACGCTGTCGTAGGCCGGGCCGAGCTTGCTTTCGACGGCCGCGTTCTTGAACCAATGGTGCGGGTACAGGCCATACAGCGGGCCGTTGTCGGGGCCTTCCATGACCTTGGTGCTGGCCTTGAAGGTGGTCTCGACCTGGCTCGCCGGCGCGTCGTAGCGCCACTCGACGCGGGTGTCCTGCACAAAGGCGTAGGCATGGCGGGTCAACAGCGCCAGGGTTTCGGGCTTGTCGTCGGGCAGCACCGCCGCCGACAGGTAACGTTTGTCGGCCGGCAGGCGGGCGATCCACTCGGTCGGCGAGACCGATTCCCAGCGCGTGCCGGTCGGGCCGAACAGCGCGTAGGCCTTGCCCTTGACGCGCAGAGCGAGAACGCGCGCGTCGGCCGCGTTGTCGAATCTTTCACCCGCAGCGGGCAGGCGAAGGCGCAGGTCACCGCGCGAGAGTTGGATGAAGGCGTACGGGTTGCCGTGGGCGACGGTCACCAGCATGTCGTCGGCACCGCGCGCAAACGAGATATCGATCGACCAGTCGCCAGTCTTGGCCAGCTTGGCCGGGCCGGGCTCGAACGCCACTGGCGAGATCACCAGCGGGTCGCGGTGCGGATAGCCGACCTCGGTGTCGAGGCGGTTGGTCGTCGTGACCTCCTTGCTCGGCAGGACCATCTCGAAGCCGGCCGGCGTGGTCTTCACCGTCATCGGCTGCACGAAGAGCGGGAAGGGCGTCGGGTTGAAGATCAGCGTCGAATACCACTGGCTCGTCGGCGCGGCTTTTTTCAGCATCGCCTCGGTGCGCAACGGCGCCGGCGGCAGGCCCTTGTCGCTGCCCTTGGGCGCGGCAAAGTAGGTGCCGGCACCGGCCCTGATGGGTTGCGCCGCAACGCTTGTCAGCATGGCCAAGCCGACCAACCCCGCCAGACCACAGGCTCGCATCAGATCCATCTTGTACCCTCGGCAGCGCGGAGGAAACCGCGTCGGTGCATGATAGTGAAAGCGCTTTCATGAAGCATCCGCAGGTTTACCCGAACTCCGCGCTGCGCACAGCCGGCGCCATCACGCGGCGCGACACCGAAGCGCGGGAAAACACGGGGCAGCCGAGCGTTGACGCCAAACGGGGACATCCACTACGCTTGTGAAAGCGCTTTCACGCCTTTCATCGTCTTCGACGCCAGCCATCATGAATATCGAATCTGCCCAGAGTCCGAATGCGGCCCACCGGACCCCGCCGGCTGCAAGCCCTGCGCGGGGTTGGCTGCCTCGCTGCCTGGTGGCCGCGGTGATGGCCGCGCCCGCGGCCAGCCTGGCGTTGGACTTCGGGCCCTTCACCTTGACCGGGTTTGCGAAGGTCGAAGCGACACAGGTCAGCACCTACTGCAAGGACAACAGTTGCCAGCGCGAACCGCTGGCTTCGAAAGAATTCCCCTGGGCTGACGAACTGGTGCAGGGCAAGCCCTACGGTGCCGGCACGACCCACGTCACGCTGTTTCAGCCCTACCTGGCGTTCAAGTACGCGTTGCCTCGCGGCTTCAAGTTCGACGCGCTGGTCAGCCAGCGCTGGCGCGACGGCAAGCACGATTTCAAGGGTTTCTGGTACGACAAAAGTGTCGGCGTCAGCCACGAGGACTATGGCAGCCTGCGCTTCGGCGCGATGCAGACCCGCGCCTGGAGCATGGCCGACTACCCATTTGGCAGCAACATCGGCCTGTCCGACCCCTGGGGCTCCAGCGGCGCCGGCTACGGTCTGCTGACACGGGCGCTGCGCTACACGTCGCGCCCGTTCGACGTCGTCGAGGGCGACCTGGTTCTCGAGGCCACCTACGACCCCGGCAAAAGCGGCTGGAAGAAAAACAAGCCCCGCTTTGTCGAACTCTGGGCGCAGTACACCCGCGGCGACCTGCAGGTCAACCTGATGCTCCAGGACAGCAAGAACGGCACGCCCAGCGCGTTCAGCCACGGCCCCTTCACCGGCCCGTTCTACAACACCCTGGTCGACCCGCTGATCGGCGGCAACGGCCAGAGCATCACGATGATCATGGCGACCTACAAGGTCGACGCCAAGCTCGAGCTTTCGGCCGGCGCGCGCGGCAACCGCTGGAGCGGCGCCTACGCCAAGTTCCTGTTCTCGGCGGCGGACAACCCGCTGGGCAACTACGACCTCTGGAACAACCCCTTCAACGTCGACTGGAGCAACAACCTGGGCGACGGCATTTACAAGGGCCACCCGGCGACCTCGCTCGACGTCGTGCTCGGGGCGCGCTACAAGTTTGGCAAGTGGACGGCCTCGACCGGCATGCTCCACCTCGGCGCGGCGTCCACCACCAACCCCACCGATCGCGGCCAGTCGAACGCGGCCACGATCAACACCATCGGCCTGAGCTACGACTACGGGCAGGGCTTCCAGTTCTATGGCAGCGCCGGCATGGTCAATTACGCCAAGTTGGGCCTGGCGCCAACGAGCATGCCCAGCAACTCGGCGTTCACGAGTATCGATTCCCGGATCAAGACCCGGGGCAACTGGTTCGGTGCCGGCGCGGTCTACACGTTCTGACATGCACTCGCAAAAGGTCAATGCCATGAAGTCCATCCCATTCCGCGCCGTGGCGGCCCGCGCTGGCCGGCTCGTCGCGGGCGCTGTTGTGCTCGTCGCTACGGTCGTGCTGGCCGCCTGCGGTGGCGGCGGCACAACCCCGGTCACCGGTGTCGACCTGCGCCCGTTGAGCGCAGAGTTCACGTCCCGCAAAGCGGTCGCCTACTCGCCTTACCGCACCGCCACCAGCGTCGACGGCCTGGGCGCCGAGGTCATCACCGAAGCCCAGATCAAGCAAGACCTTGACCTGCTCATCGCCGCCGGATTCGGCCTCATCCGTGTTTTCGACAGCGACGACAAGGTCGGCAAGCAGACGCTGCAGGTGATCGAAAAATTCGGCCTCAACCTGCGCATGCAACTCGGCATCTACGTGCAGAGTGGCCAGGACAGCTACAACCAGACCCAGTTGGCGCGCGGCGTAACGTTGGCCAACCGCTACGCCGACATCGTGCTCGCGGTCAGCATCGGCAACGAGACGATGGTCACCTGGTCGTTCAACAAGATCGACCCGCAGGTCATGGGCGGCTACATCGCCAAGGTGCGCGGCCAGATCGCGCAGCCGGTGACCACCGACGACAACTGGGCGTTCTGGGCCAGCGCGCCGACCTCGATCACCGATGTCATCGACTTCGCCGCGCTGCACACCTACGCCGAACTTGATTCTGTCTTCATCGCCGGCCTGTGGGACTGGCAACAACTCGACAAACCCGAGGCCCAGCGCGCCGCCGCGATGATGGACGCAGCCATCGCCGAGACCCGGCGGCAATATGGCGCGGCCCGGGCGTCGCTAGACGGCCGGGGCTTGAGCGCGATCCCGATCGTCATCGGCGAAACCGGCTGGAATGCTGTCGACGTCGGCCGGCTGCCTTTCCGCGCGCACCCGGTGAACCAGAAGATGTACCTCGACCGGCTCAACGCCTGGGCCGCCGAGGGCCGGGCCGGCGCCGGCCCGAAGGCCATCTTCTACTTCGAAGCCTTCGACGAACCCTGGAAGCAGGGCGACGACAAATGGGGCCTGTTCAACGTGCAGCGCCAGGCGCGGTACGCGATCCAGTCGCTGGGTACTTGTGGCACGACCTGGGCCTGTGAGCCCGGCGCCTACACCGACGCCGATGCGGTGTACTTTGTCGCGCCGGTGGTCAACACCGCGGTCGCGGCGAACAAATACACGCTGTATTCCGAAGCCGTCGCCACGACGACCGAGTTCCGGCCGGTGGGGCTGTCGCGCGACGCCTTCGATGGCACCACCGCGGCAGCGCCGGAAGTCGGCAGCACGGCAGCACCCGGCGACGCCAGCCAGAGCCTCGAGATCACGCCGCAGCCTAAGAATTACGGCTGGGGGCTGCTGTTCCATTCCCGGACAGCGGTGACCGAAAACCTGTCGGCGTTTGCCGCCAGCGGCAACCTCGTCTTCAGCATCAAGACCGCCTACCCCGGCAAGATCGAAATCGGCGTCAGCAGCGACACCCAGGACCGTGCCCCCGCCGAGGCTTACCTGCAGATCGGGCCGGGCGATTACGGCTACTGCAACACCGACACCTGGTGCCAGGTGACGATCCCGCTGAAGGACTTTGTCGCCAAGAATCCCAAGCTCGATCTGAGCCTGGTGCTGGCCCGCTTCGTGATCGCCGACCGCTACGCCTTCACCGACAAACCGGCCAACGCCAACCTGACCAACAAGCTTTACATCGACGCGGCTTACTGGTCGCGCTGAGGCTGCTGGCGGCGCCGACCGAACGGTCGGCGTCGAGGCAGCCTTTCTAGGCACCCATTGGTTTAGGGGGGGTGCGGGCTAACTCTCTTGCAGGGCGCTTACGGCCTCGCTAACATGATCGTACTGAAAGCGCTTTCAGCACGGCTGCCAAAGAACCCATCGCGGCTCTGCTGGCTTGAACGCGGAGGGCGCCAAAAGTCTGATTCCGGGGAGGCCCGGGTCGAACACAGTTCCAGCCGCGCAGAGGGTCTGACGCGGTGAGCGGGACGGTGATGGTTTCCAGGAGACGAACAATGTCACTTAAGTCACTTTCAATCGTCGCGGCAGCTGCCATGGCGCTCTGCAGCTTTGCTGCCCAGGCCGCAGAGCAGATGGCCAACGGTGGTTTCGAGACCGTCGATCCGAACAACGCGAGCCTAGCCTTTGGCTGGCTGTCCAACCAGGGGGGGTACACCCGGCAGAGCGCTGAGGTGTACGCCGGTAGCTGGGCCATGCAGATCCAGGCCCTGCGGACAAGTAGCGCCTCGGGTGCCGAACAGAACAATATGAAGGACGGTGGGGTGTTGACACCGCTCGCCGTGGGCGGGACTCCGCTTCTGTCCTTCTTTGCCAAGGGAACGTCCGGAACGACGGGCGACCTGAAAGTCCGTATGGCCTACCTGGATGGCATCGGGAACATCAAATGGGACTCCGGCTTCCAGAACTTCGCACCGGGCGCACTGAGCCAGACCACCTGGAATCAGTTCAGCGTGCAAGGCCCCGCAGTGGGCTTGCCCGATCTGGCTGTCTTTGTCCAATTCAACCTGGGCATTGGCCCGGTTGATCCGCCCAATCTGACAGCGGGGAACGTGTACATCGACAACCTCTCGGTGCAGGCCATTCCTGAGCCCGGCACCTACGCGCTGATGCTGGCCGGCCTGGCCGGTGTGGGCTTGTTTGCCAAGCGCCGCCGCCGCGCTGCCTGAGCTTGATCCTGCCGATGCAGGCAAGGGGCACTTCGGTGCCCCTTTTTTGTTTTTTGTGCCCATCAACTGCAAGCCTGAGCCCATGAAAGCTGCCGCCGAGATCCGCTGTTTCCTCACCTCACGCGACGGCGGCGACCGGCTGCACGAATACGGCGCGCTGCCTTCGTGCGAGCCCGATGCGGGCGGCGGCCAGGCCGCCTGCCGGCCCAGCGTCAGCGTGGAGCGCCAGCGCAGCTTCCAGGGCATCGACGGTTTTGGCGCAGCCTTCACCGAAGCTGCCGCGGTGACCTGGCGGCGCCTGAGCGCCGCGCGCCAGAGCGAGGTCTTGCGCGACTATTTCGATCGTCAACAGGGCCACGGCTACACCTTCTGCCGTGTCCATATCAACAGCTGCGACTTCGCGTTAGGCAACTACGCCCACGTCGAGCAACCCGATGACGTCGAGCTGGCCAGCTTTTCGATTGCGCGCGACCGCGTCGCGCTGCTGCCCATGATCCAGGCCGCGCTGCGCGTTGCGGGCCGCCCGATCAGGCTGCTCGCCTCGCCTTGGAGCCCGCCGGGCTGGATGAAGAGCAACGGCCAGATGAACCACGGCGGCAAGCTGCTGCCGCAATACCGACACGCCTGGGCGCGTTGTTATGTGCGCTTCATCCAGGCCTACGCTGCCGAAGGCGTGCCGATCTGGGGCGTCTCGGTGCAGAACGAGCCGATGGCCACGCAGATCTGGGACTCGTGCCTTTACAGCGCCGAAGAAGAGCGCGACTTCGTGCGTGACTACCTTGGCCCCGAACTCGCCGCCGCGGGCCTCGGCCACATCAAAGTCGTGATCTGGGACCACAACCGCGACCTGATGGTCGAGCGCGCCAGCGTCGTGCTGCGCGACCCCGAGGCCGCCAAATATGTGTGGGGCACCGGCTTCCACTGGTACGGCGAAGACCACTTCGACAACGTGCAGCAGCTGCACGACGCCTGGCCCGACAAACAACTGCTCTTCACCGAAGGCTGCCAAGAAGGTGGCCCGCACATCGGCTCGTGGGATCTCGGCGAGCGCTACGCGCGCTCGATGATCAACGACTTGAACCGCTGGACGGTGGGCTGGATCGACTGGAACCTGCTGCTCGACGACAGCGGCGGCCCGAACCATGTCGGCAACCTGTGCAGCGCACCGATCCTGGCCGACGTGGCCAACGACCGTCTGCTGCACCAGAGCTCCTACTGGTACATCGGCCACTTCGCGCGTTTCATCCAGCCCGGCGCGCTGCGTGTGCTGTGTACGGTGTCGCAGACCGACCTCGAGGCCGCGGCCTTCGTCAACCCCGACGCCTCGATCGCCGTGGTGGTCCTCAACCGCACCGAGGCCGCGATCTCGTTTGTCCTGCGCATCGGCGCTCAGACCGTGGCGGCCGAGATGCCAGCGCGATCGATCGTGACCTGCCTGCGCGGCGCCGATTGAAGAGAGCTAACCGATGAAGTCAGCGTTCATCGCCTGCTGCCTGATCGCGCTGGGCGCCTGTGGCGGTGGTGGCGGCGCAGACAGCGGTGGCGGTGGTCCCTCGATCAACCAGCCGCCGACAGCGCTCGCGGGCGCGAACCAGAGCCTGCGCGCCGGCAGCGTGGCGGTGCTGGACGGCAGCGGCAGCAACGACGCTGACGGTGACGCGCTGACCTACCGCTGGGCCTTCACCGCCAAGCCAGCCGCCAGCGCGGCGGTGCTGTCGGCGACCGGCGTGGCACGACCGACCTTCGTGGTCGACGTGGCGGGCAGCTACACCGTGCAGTTGATCGTCAGCGACGGGCGTGTCGACAGTGCCCCGGTGGTCGTGACCGTCGAAGCAGCCGTTTTCGGGGTGCCGCCAGGTTATGTGCTGGCCTGGGCCGACGAGTTCGACGTCGACGGTCTGCCCGACCCGGCACGCTGGAACTACGACACCGACCGCAATGCACTCGGCTGGTACAACAACGAGCTCCAGTACTACGCACGCGATCGGCCGGAGAACGCGCGCGTCAGCGGTGGCCGGCTGATCATCACCGCCCGCCGGGAAGCCCTCAGCGCGCGCGCCGACTGGGGCGGCCAGCGGTACAGCTCGGCGCGCCTGGTGACACGCGGCAAGGCCAGCTGGACTTACGGCTTCATCGAAGTCCGGGCCAAGCTGCCCTGCGGCCGCGGCACCTGGCCGGCGATCTGGACGCTGGGCACCCGCGGCACCTGGCCGATCGATGGCGAGATCGACATCATGGAGCAGGTGGGCAGCGACCCGACGCGCATCTTCGGCACCTTGCACACGCAGCAAAGTGGCGGCCCTGGCACCGGCGGCGCGACGCGTGTCGCCGACGCCTGCACTGCGTTCCACGACTACCAGCTCACCTGGACCCGCGACGAGATCCAGATCGGCGTCGACGGCGTCAACTACTACCGCGCGACCAGACTCGCCGGTGGCTACGAGGCCTGGCCGTTCGACTTTTCGCAGTACCTGTTGCTCAACATCGCGATCGGCGGCGTGCTCGGCGGCACGGTCGACGACATGATCTTTCCGGTCACGATGGAGATCGAACACGTTCGGGTCTATCAGAAGCCATAGCGTCACGGCTTCGGCGGCTTCGGCTGCGGCCGGGGCCGCTGCCGCGGGCATCCGCGGGCGGCTGCCTTCAGATGTTGCGTGCCGACGCCTGGCCTTCGTCGAGCGTTGCGCTGACGCGGAGTTGTCGCTGTTTCGGGTTAGTCCTTGGTTGCCGTAAGGCATTTGCCGGGGAAAATGAAAGCGCTTTCAGGTTCGGGCAGGTCGACGTGCTTTTTTCGACCGCAACCGCAACCGCAACCGCAACCGCAACCGCAACCGCAACCGCAACCGCAACCGCAACCGAGACACGCTGGAGACCCACGATGCAGAACACAACGTCGCCCCCCCATCGCAGCGGCACCAGGCCCCGGTTCCGCGTCCGGCCGGTGGCTGCCGCTTGCGCCCTGCTGGCTGCCGCGACCGGCACCGTCGAGGCCCAGCAGACCGCGCCTGCGGACGGCGCGTCGCAGACGATCGTCGTCACCGGCATCCGGCGTGCCATCGAGTCTTCGATTGCCGCCAAGCGCAACTCTGACTCGATCACCGAGAACATCGCAGCCGAAGACCTGGGCAAGCTGCCCGACGCCAGCATCGCCGAGGCCCTGGCCCGCCTGCCCGGCCTGACCGGGCAGCGCAGCGCTGACGGGCGGGTCAACGTGATCTCGATCCGCGGCCTGTCGCCGGCGTTCTCAGGCGTGCTGTTGAACGGACGCGAGATCGTGAGCTCGAACGATGGCCGGGCGGTGGAGTACGACCAGTTCCCGTCGGAGTTGATCGGCGCAGCGACCGTTTACAAGACACCGAACGCGACGTTGATCGGGCAGGGTCTGTCGGGAACCGTCGACCTGAAAGCGCGCCGCCCGCTCGACACGCGCGGGCGCGAGATCGCATTCAATGTGCGTGGCGAGACCAACTCGCTGGGCACGCAGGTACCGGGCGTGACGAGCCCCACCGGCAACCGCCTCAGCCTGTCCTACGTCAACCAGTTTGCCGACAACACCATCGGCGTGGCGCTTGGCTTTGGTCACCTGAAGACGACGACGCAGTCGAGGAGCACCGAGCTCGACCAGTACGGCGACTTCACGCCCTTCAACTTTCCAATCAACGGAATACCGCCTTCGCTGGTTCCCCTCAATCCTCCCCAGACTTGTTGTGGTGGTGCGGCAAATGGCAGCGCGATGCTGCCGATGGTGTGGCGGTCCTCTCAGTCCACCAAGGAAAACGTGCGCGATGGCGTGATGGCAGTGCTCGAGTACAAGCCGAACAGGGACCTGCGCACCCAGCTGGACCTGTACTACTCCAAGTTCGATACGAAGGAAGTCGGTGGCTTGCTGACCAGTTTCCTGTTTGAAAGTTGGGGCCAGGCGGGCGTCACCGGTTCAAACAACACGCTCTCCGACGTTGTCACCACCCAGGTCGGCCAGAACACCTATGCGACGCAAGCAACATCCAGCGGGCTACCCGTTACTACGACCAACTGGACAACAAAGCGCCGGGACGTCATCTCAGCGATCGGGTGGAATACCGAGCTGAAGCTGACAGACAAATGGACGGGCATCGCCGATCTCAGCTACTCGCATGACAAGCGCGACGAGACCTACCAAGAGGCCTTTGCCGGTCCTTGGGACAACACCAACAACGGCTGGGCGTATGGGCCGTTCCGATGGAACATCCCCGTCGACGGCGGCGCTCAGTCGTTGACGCCGTTGGTGCCGGGCTTCTTGTCCAACCCGTCCGCGATGCGCTTTGGCGACCACTCAGGCTTCCGGTTTGTGCGAGGTGAGCCGCGCTGGACGGGTGCAATTCGGGATCCCCATGCGGAGGACGAAATCAAGTCGCTCCGCCTCTCGGCCAAGCGGCCGCTCAATCAGTTCGGCCCGTTCAGCAACTTCACCGGCGGCGTGAACTACACGCAGCGCGACAAGAGCATCGAGAAGAACGAGACACGCTTGGTGATGCCGCTGGACACCAACGGCCAACCGATCCGCGATATCCCTGCCGGCGCGGTGCTTGCGCCACTCAATATGTCGTGGGCCGGCACCTCCTCGCTCATCCGGCTCGACATACCGTACCTGGTGAGCTCTGGTGCGCTCGGCACGAAAGTGGCCGAGGTCCAGTTCAAGGGCAATGACGCATTCGTCAACGAGAAGATCGCCACCGCGTTCGTCCAGCTCGATATCGACGCGGAGGTGGCCGGTGTCCCATTGCGTGGCAACTTCGGCGTGCAGGCGGTGCAAAGTGACCAGCGATCCGAGGGTTTTCAGTTTCTCGGCTTGGACAACGACAACCCGGACTTGAGCTTGCTGATCCGGCGCAAGGGCGGCGCCAAGTACAGCGACGTGCTGCCCACCCTGAACCTGGTGGCAGAGTTGAAACCGGACCTGATTGCCCGTTTCGGCCTGGGCATGCAGACGGCGCGGCCAGAAATCAACAGCCTGCGCGCCGGCGGGAGCACGCCGCGGCTGAACACCAACCCCGGCCCGGACGAGGGTACATGGCAGGTCACGTACGCCGGCAACCCGGACCTCAAGCCATGGAAAGCCAGTGCCATCGACATCTCGGTCGAGAAGTACTTCGGCAAGCGCAGCTACGTGTCGTTTGCGGCGTTCCGCAAGAATCTGCTGAGCTACGTTACCTCGTCCGAGCTGCCGGTCGACCGGACAAATACGCCGCTGCCGGCGGGCTACGTTCCTTCGCCGGGTGTCGTGGTGCAACCCCTCGGCGGCGAGATCAAGCCGCGCAATGGCGGCGGTGGCCGCGTCGAAGGCTACGAGTTCGCCGTTGCGCTGGAGGGTTCGATGCTGACACCGATGCTTGACGGCTTCGGCGTGGTGTTCAGTGCCTCCAAGCTCAACAGCTCGATCCGTGACCAGCAGGTCGACCAGAACTCCAACCTGGTTGTGGTGAACTCGAGCTCGCCGATCAACGGCCTGTCCGGGCGCTCGAACAGCCTGACCGTGTACTACGAGAAGCACGGCTTCTCGGCGCGCGTCAGCCAGCGTTACCGCTCGGCGTTCACCGCCACCACGCGCGACATCTTCTTCCGCCCGACGACGCGCTCGCAGGGGGCAGACAAGGTGGTCGACATGCAATTGGGCTATGCCTTCGACGACGCAAGCACGTTCAAGGGGTTGTCGGTGCTGCTGCAGGTGAACAACCTCACCGACACGGGGACGACCAACTACAAGACGCCGAGCGGACAAGTGCCGGATGCGACCCAGCTGGTCCCGAACTACAGCTATCAGTTCGGGCGCCAGACCCTGCTGGGAATGAACTACAAGTTCTGACGCAACGGTGCTGCCGAGGCCCTGTTGATGTCGTCAACAGGGCCTTTTCCATTACCGGCGCACTCGACGTTCAAGTTCAGCGCAGCCCGTCTGGCTGCGCCCTGCAGTAGACAGCCGACAATCGCGGTTCAGAGCAGCCGCTTGAGCGAGAAAGGCGACCCCGCATGACCCTCACCCCTGTGCGCAACATCGTCATCGTCGGCGGTGGCACTGCGGGTTGGATGACCGCCTCGGCGCTGGCCAAGGTGCTCGAAGGCCGTTACTCGATCCGCCTCGTCGAATCCGATGAGATTGGCATCATCGGCGTCGGCGAAGCCACGATCCCGCGCATCACCGACTTCAACACCGCGCTGGAGATCGACGAGGACGAGTTCATGCGCGCGACCCAGGCGACCTTCAAGCTCGGCATCGAGTTCGTCAACTGGGGCGCCATCGCAGACCGCTACATCCACGGCTTCGGTTTCGTCGGCCAGGCTACACAGGCGCTGCCCTTCCACCACTTCTGGCTGCGCATGCGCCAGGCCGGCAAGGTGCTGCCGCTGGAGGCGTACTCGATCAACACGGTTGCACCGCTGCAGGCCAAGTTCATGCGCGCCCGCAAGGACATGCCGGGCTCGCCGGTGGCCGACATCTCGCATGCCTTCCACTTCGACGCCGGGCTGTACGCGCGCTACCTGCGCGGTTACGCCGAGCAGCGCGGCGTAAAGCGCACCGAAGGCAAGATCGCCCAGGTCCAGCAGCGTGAGCCCGACGGCTTCATCGACGCCGTGGTGATGGAGACCGGCGAGCGCATTGCCGCCGACTTCTTCATCGACTGCTCGGGCATGCGCGGCTTGCTGATCGAGCAGACATTGAAGTCAGGCTTCGACGACTGGTCGCATTGGCTGCCCGTCGACCGGGCACTCGCGGTGCCCTGCGAGTCGGCCGGCCCGCTGCTGCCGATGACACGCTCGACCGCGCATTCGGCCGGCTGGCAGTGGCGCATCCCGCTGCAGCACCGCACCGGCAACGGCCACATCTACTGCAGCAGCTTCATGGAGCAGGACGAGGCGACCGACATCCTCCTGAAGCACCTCGACGGCAAGCCGCTGGCCGAGCCGCGGCCGATCAAATTCACGACCGGCCGGCGCAAGCAGTTCTGGAACCGCAACGTCGTGGCGGTGGGCCTGTCCAGCGGCTTTCTCGAGCCGCTGGAGTCAACCAGCATCCACCTGATCCACTCCGCGATCACGCGCATCATCAGTTTTTTCCCGCACGCAGGCTTCGATGCCGCCGACATCGCCGAATACAACACGCTGACGCACTGGGAGTACGAACGCATCCGCGATTTCCTGGTGCTGCACTACAAGGCCACCGAACGCGACGACTCCGACTTCTGGAACTACTGCCGCACGATGCCGATCCCTGACACGCTGCAACGCAAGATCGATCTCTTTCGCAGCAACGGGCGGGTGTTCCGCGACGGCATGGAACTCTTCGCCGAGCCGAGCTGGCTGCAGGTGATGGTGGGCCAGCGCATCGTGCCGCGCGCCTACCATCCGTTTGCCGACCTGCGCCCCGAGGCCGAGGTCGAGGCCTATGTGCAAAACGTCGCGCAGGTGATCGCCAAGTGCGTCAAGGTGATGCCCACCCAGGCAGAGTTCATCGCCACGCACTGCGCTGCCGTCGGGGTGTGATGCCGGACCGCCGGCCGCGTTGGCGGTACACCCTGCTTGTGGTTGCGCTGGCCACGGCTGGTGCCACCACGCAGGGCGCGGGATTGGCAGTCGAGGCCTGGATCACGACCGGCGACCAGACCCGCCTGCTGGCCCGCGACGACGTCCAGGCCTTGTCAGAACGCGCAGCTTTGCAGCCCACGATCGACGTCGATGTGTCGCGCCGCTACCAGACGATGGTCGGCTTCGGTGCGACGATCACCGATGCCTCGGCATGGTTGATCCAAAACCGCCTGAGCGTGGCGCAAAGGCGGGCGCTGTTGCAGGAGTTGTTCGGCCGCGGCGATGGCGCCGTCGGTTTTGGCCTCGTGCGGCTGACCATCGGTGCCTCGGACTTTTCGCGCCACCACTACAGCTTCAACGACCGCCCGCCGGGGCAGACCGATCTCGAGCTCGCGCATTTCTCGATCGACGCGCAGCGCGCCGACGTGTTGCCGGTGGCGCAAGCCGCGCTGGCCGTTAACCCGGCGCTGCAGATCATGGCCTCGCCGTGGAGCGCGCCGGGCTGGATGAAGACGACCGACAGCCTGATCAAGGGCCGACTGCGGCCCGACCGCTACGACGCCTACGCCCGCTACCTGCTGCGTTATGTCGACGCCTATGCCGCCGAGGGCGTGCCCATCTTCGCGCTGACGCTGCAGAACGAGCCGCAGTACGAACCCGACGACTACCCCGGCATGCGCCTGGACGCCGACACACGTGCCGAACTCGTCGGGCGCCATCTCGGGCCGCTGCTGGAGCGTCGCGGCATGCGGCCGCAGCTCATCGAATGGGACCACAACTGGGATCAGCCGCAGTCGCCGCTGGCGGTGCTGGCCGACCCTGTCGCCAGGCGATTCATCTCGGGCGTCGCCTGGCACTGCTACGCAGGCGACGTCGCGGCGCAGTCCGTCGTCCACGCGGCGCATCCCGACAAGGACACCTGGTTCACCGAGTGCTCGGGCGGCGAATGGGCCCCGGGCTGGCCGCAGAGCCTGCCCTGGGTCGTGCGCAACCTGGTCATCGGCGCGACGCGACATTGGGCGCGCGGCGTGCTGCTGTGGAACCTGGCGCTGGACAAAAACCATGGCCCGCACCTGGGCGGCTGCAAGGACTGCCGCGGCGTCGTGACGATCGATTCGCGCACCGGCGCGGTCACGCGCAATCTGGAGTACTACGCGCTGGCCCATGCCAGCCGCTTCGTGCGGCCCGGCGCCGTGCGCATAGAGTCCAGCGCCGAGGTCGACGGCCTGCACAGCGTGGCGTTCCGCCACCACGACGATGGTTCCGTCGTGCTGATCGTCTGCAATTCGGGGGCTGCCGCGAAGACCTTCTCGGTGCGACAAGCGGGTCTCGGGTTCAGCTACTCGATGCCGCGCGAGAGCGTCGTCACGCTGGTGTGGCGGTCATGAGCAGCCCGCATCCGGGTCCGACGCGCCGCGCCCTTCTGGCTTGCGGCCTGCTGGGTGCGGCGTCGACCCGCGCGGCCGAGCGCCGGGTGCTCACCGTCGCTGCGTTCCCGCTCATCGACGAGATCGCCCGTGCCGCGATCCCGCTGTGGCAGCGTCGCCACCCCAACGTCGAACTGCGCATCGTGAGGCGCCAGTATGCCGACCACCACACGGCGATGACGACAGCGCTGTCGGCGTCGGCGCTGCTGCCCGACGTGATGGCGCTGGAATCGAGTTACGTCGGCCGCTTCGCGCAAGGCCGCGGGCTCGAGGACCTCGCGCGCGAGCCCTACGGCATCGCACACTGGCGTTCACGCCTGGTGCCGTACGCCTACGACCAGGCCGTCACCCGAACCGGGGCCGTGGTGGCGATGCCGGCCGACATCGGGCCGGGGACGATGCTCTACCGCGCCGACATCCTGGCCCGTGCCGGCGTTGCCGAGCAAGAACTCACGCGCTCGTGGGACAGCTACATCGAGGCCGGCGTGCGCATCAAGGCCACGACCGGCGCCTACCTCATCGCCCATGTGCAGCAGGTCAAGGACATCCTCATCCGCACCGGCCTGCGGCAAGGCGAAGGCCTGTACTTCGATCAGGACTTTCGTGTGCTCGTGACCTCGGAGCGCTTCGTGCGCGCCTTCGAGATCGCGCGCCGGGTGCGGCGCCACAAGCTCGATGCCCGCGTCGCGGCCTGGTCCAACGAATGGGCCGAAGGCTTCAAGCGCGGCACGCTGGCCACCGAGTTGTCGGGTGCCTGGCTGGTCGGCCAACTGAGCAACTGGGTTGCGCCGCAGACCCGTGGGCTGTGGCGCGCCGCCCCACTGCCGGAGGGCACCCATGTGGCCTACGGTGGTGCGTTCTACGCCATCCCGCGCCTTTCCGACCCGGGCCTCAAGACGCTGGCGTGGGAGTTCATTCAACTCATGACACTCGACCGTGAACGCCAGTTGCTGGCCTTCAAGACGCACGACGCCTTTCCGGCGCTGCTCGAAACCCATGACGACCCGTTCTTCGCAGAGCCAGTGCCGTTTCTCGCCGGCCAACCGGCGCGGCTGCTCTGGCGCGCCGCCGCACGGCGCATCGGCGCGACCCCGGTGCACAAACAGAACGGCTTTGCCGACGAGGTCGTCGGCACCGAGCTCGACAACGTGCTCGATCGCGGCAAGGACATTGGCGCTGCGCTGGCCGACGCGCAGCGGCTGCTCGAGCGGCGCGCGCACCGCTGACCCGTTGCCTGGAGAAGTTCCATGAAGCACTCCCTTGCCTGCCTGATCGCATCGCTGCTGATTGCGTGCACGCCCGCACCAGCACCCGTACCGTTGCCCCAGGCCACGCCAGTGACGCTTGGCGTCCCGGCGGGCTATGCCCTGGTCTGGGCCGACGAGTTCTCGGCCAGCGGCCTGCCCGACACGTCCAAGTGGGCCTACGACACCGGCATGAACAAACAGGGCTGGCACAACCACGAGAAGCAGTACTACAGCGGGCCGCGCGCCGAAAACGCCGAGGTGCGCGACGGCAAGCTGGTGATCACCGCGCGCAAGGAGCAGCGCGCCACGGCGCCTGACTGGGGCGGCCAGGGCTACACCTCGTCACGCATGCTGACGCTGGGCAAGGCCGAATGGACCTATGGCTACTTCGAAGTCCGCGCCAGGTTGCCGTGTGGCAAAGGCAGCTGGCCGGCGATCTGGATGCTCAACAGCGCAGTCGTCTGGCCCGCCGGTGGTGAGCTCGACATCGCCGAGCTCGTCGGCAGAGAGCCGACAAAGGTCTTCAGCACCGTGCACACCACGGCGGGCAGCGGCGGCAAGGGCTCGGGCGCCGCCACCGAGGTGCTGGACGCCTGCACGGCGTTCCACACCTACCAGATGCACTGGACGCCCAAGCAGGCGCGCTTCGCCATCGACGGCAAGGTGCACTTCACCCACACCAATGCCGGCAAAGGCAAGGACCAATGGCCGTTCGACACGCCGCAGTTCCTGATCCTCAACATCGCCGTCGGTGGCGACTTCGGCGGCGATGTCGACGACAGCATCTTTCCCCTGATGATGGAGGTCGACTATGTCCGCGTGCACCAGAAGGCCGGGCCGCGTGAGTAACCTGCGTGACCAGCGCAAGGCCGCGCCCAAGCGCCTGCGCAGGGCGGGGCAGGTCGCCGCGTTGGCTCTCGCCCTGATCGGTGCGACGTCACATTGCGGCGCCGCCGACGCGCCATTTGGCTGGCCTGGCGGCGCGCGCGCGGCGGTGAGCCTGGCCTACGACGATGCGCTCGACAGCCAGCTCGATACGGCGCTGCCCGCACTCGACAAGGCGGGGTTCAAAGCCAGCTTCTACCTGACGCTCAGCAGCGACGTCGTCAAACGCCGCCTGGCCGAGTGGCGGGCGGCTGCCGCGCGGGGTCACGAATTGGGCAACCACACGCTGTTCCACCAATGCTCCAGCGCGGGCGCCGACCGCAGCTGGGTCACGCCTGAAAATGACCTTGACAAGACCAGCGCGGCGCATCTGGTGGCCCAGATTCGGGTCGGCAATACCTTGCTGCACGCCATCGACGGCCGACGCGAGCGGACCTTCACGACGCCCTGCGGTGACCACAAAGCCAGCGGCGAAAACTACCTTGCTTTGATCAAGCCGGACTTCTTGGCGATGAAGTCGGCGTTCGGCGGCGTCGTGGCCGACATGGCCACGCTCGACCCCTACGCCGTGAGCGTCGCCGCGCCTTCGGATGTGACTGGCGCGCAGCTGATCGAGCTGGTTCAGCGCGCCGCGCGCGCTGGCACGATGGCCAACATCACGTTCCACGGTGTCGGCGGCGACTACCTCAGCGTCACCAGGCAAGCCCACGAAGAGTTGCTCAACCACCTGGCGGCCCACCGTGACGTCTACTGGACCGACACCTTCATCAACATCATGCGCTACGTGCAGGCCCGGCGCGGACCGAAAACTTCCGAACGACCCGCAGCGGACTGAGAGTGTGAGAGTCTTTCGATCATGCCCACTCATCACGCCATAGCCCGAGCTATGGCTGTGCTTTGCGCCTGGATCAGCCGCCTTCTTGCGCGCTGCTCGGGCACGCTCGAAAAACTCTCACACTCTGACCCCGACCAGGGCCACACGAAGCGGCACGCTGTTCAGCTCCGCTCGAATGACACCTCGGCCTCGACGGCCTTCGCGCTCGCCGGATCGAAGCTGCGGTCTGGGCATTCGACCCAGCCTTGTTCGGTCAACACGCGCAGGCGTGTCACGCTGCCGCGCCGGTAGGCGTACGGCACCCGTGCCCAGGTGAAGGTCAGCGCGCCACCGGGCGGCAGTTCGGCAGCGTCCAGCAGCACCGGGTCGAAGTGAACCCGTCGGCGCTTCACGCGCAGGCCGAGTTCGCCCCATCGCGTGAGGATCTCCTCTTTGACCTGGCCGGTCATGCCCGGTTGCTGCGCCCCGCCTTCACCGGGGGTGTGGCTGTAGGGGTCGGCCGGGAAGGCGCCCCAGGCCGCGGCGTCCTTGCAGTAGCCCAGGCCGTCGCGCACGCGGCGGTAGTGCGCGGTCAGGTCGGGCAGTTCAGGCGCACCTTGGTCGGCGGCTTCAAAGACACGCTCCTGCACCGCCAGCAGCAGCTTGGCCACCATGTGCCAGTAGATGCAGCCCAGGCCTTCGTAGCCGAACATCGTGCCCGAGCGGCCGGTGAATTCGTGGTGCTTCAGGATGCGGTCGTAGGCGTCGGCCAGTGGCCCGATCTCGGCGCCGAGGTCGGCCCCGGCGGCGAGCAGGTCGCCGCGGTTGGCCAGCGCCGGCGCAAAGCGCACTGCACCGTCGCTCTGTTGCTGCAGCAGGTCGCTGCGGCCGCTGTCGAGGATCCGGCGCACCAGGGGCAGGGCGAGCGCGGCGTCGTCGAGCCGGTTGCGTTCGAGGAAACCCGGCAGGCGCCGGTCGGGGTAGAGCACAAAGCTGCGCCGCCGTTGATCGAACAGCGCGCTTGCAAACAGCGCGTCGAGCAAGTGCACCGCATCGGGCAGCGGCAGCCAGCCGCACGACAGCAACGCGACCTGGCCTTCGAGCATCGGGTAGAGGTGGCTGACCTCGGCGCGGCCCTGGCCCAGGTCGACCAGGTTGTAGCTGTGGAACAGGCCGCCGCCGTCGTGACCGCGGCGCGCGCATTGCAGCGTCGCATCGACCAGCGGCAACAGCGTGCGCGCAAACTCGGTCAGCACGCCGGGTGGCGCCTGCACCAGGCTGCGGCCCGCAGCGCCGCGGTAGGCCGCGCCGCGCCAGGCATCCAGCAGCGTGCCGGCGGCGTCGAGGAAAACCCGTCGTGCGCGAGCGTCGTGCACGGCAGCCAGCGGCGTGGCGCGCACCAACGCGCGCATCGACTGCAGCGCCTGCAACGTTGCGGCGGGCAGCGCAAAGGGCCGGTGGCCGCCGGGCAAGTCCGCAATGAAGGCCAGCATGCGGCGCAGATGCGCGAGCGTGACGATCGACAGCCCGTTGCCGACGAGCGCGTTGTTGGCGTCGTTCCACTCCGGTCGCTGCGTGTGCAACCACAGGCCACCGCCGGGCACCAGGCATCCCGCTTTGGCGAGCAGGATCGCGGCGAGCTTCTCGCCCAACGTGGCCAGCACCGGCTCGTCGACGTCGTCGCAGACGAGCAGGCCGTCGCTGCCGATGCGCCGCGCGCGCTCGTGCGCCCGGTTGTGCGCCGCGTCGTCGAAGACCACGGTGTCCTTCGGCTGCGCTGTCTGCTCGGCGTGTGGCTTCAGCCGGTACGGCACATCGGCAAAGCTGAACAGCGCGCGGTCCCAAAAGCTGGCCAGCAGCGCGGGGTCGCGGTCCTGCGCCGCTTCGAGCAGGCGCAGCAGGTAGATCACTTGATGATCGCCCCAGTAGCCGATGTGGCTCCAGGGGTCGCTGGGCTCGATGACCTCCCAGTCGATGCCGTCGCGGCCGATGCGGTAGGGGTTGTAGCCGTCGGGGGTCATCGCACCGAGAAAGGTGGCGATCATCGAGCCCAGGTATTCGGGCTGGCTGGCCACCAGTGCTTCCCAGTTCTGGAAGATGTCGCGCCAGTTGCCTTCGTAGTTGACGACGCGTCGGCCGCCGGCTTCGCGCACGCGAATCGAGAACTTGTTCCACGGCCGGCTCGGGTCGCCATGGCGGCGGCTGAAGGTCAGCGGCAGGTAGGCCAGCAGCAGGCGCTCGGCCTGTGGCCCACCGGTCTGGCGTGCGGCTTTCAAGGCATCAGCGCGCTCGATATGCGCCGGCCCGCTGGCGATTTCGGGCTGCAGGGCTTCGGCCACGCGCCGGTTGCGGTGGTGCAGGAAGGCCAGCAGGTCGTCACGGTCCCAGCATGTACCGTCGACGAAGACGCCGCCGCGCATGATGTTGAACAGCACGTTGGCGCGGTGGTGCGCGGCGGCCATCGGGTCGCCCGACGATTGCAGCCCGTCGGCGCGCTCGAGCAGGCTGTCCACGCCCGCATCATTGCGCGCCAGCGCGGCGTCGATCTGCTGCGCTGTGCCGTGGCCGCCTTCGAGCCAGCGGCCGAGCTCGAAGGCCTGCACCTGCGAGCGCGGGCTGTCGACGACCTGGTGCCACTGCCGGCCCGCGGCGTCGATGATCGCGTCGAAGTTGACGAGAAAGGCGCTGGTGCGGCCGCGGGTCAGCGTCTCGGCTTCGACTTGGCCGCTGCGGCAGAAGGCCTCGACCTGCTGCGCCGAGAGCAGGGTGCGGGCAGCGGGCGCCGTGTGCCAGGCGACCAGGGCCTCGAACGATTCCTTGGGCTCGGCACGGTCCCAGATCTTGGCGTAGAGCGTGAACAGGCCCAGGCGCCCGGCGGCCGCCGACTCGTTCCACTTGTAGGCGTCGGTGAGGCTGCTGAACTGGCTCACCTGCAGCATGCCCAGGCCGGGCGGTATCAGGTTGAGCAGGCCGTCGAGCACCTGCACCGCCAGCGGCCCCTGCGGTGCCTGCAGGCGCGCCGACCTGACCAGGCCCAGCTCAGCCGCGGTGGACCACTCCTGCTCGAAGACGAGCCGGCCCGACGGATGCACTTCGCGCAAGCGCAGCCGCGTCCCCGACAGGTTTTTCCAGACCGAGCGTTTGCCGGCCCCGCTATCAAGCCGCGGCGCAAAGGGCTGCCAGAGCTCGACCTGTTCGCCGTCGACGATGCGGATCCAGGTGCGCGGCCCGGTGTGTTCCCAGCGGCGGTGGATCTTGTCGACGGTTTCGTAGGGAAAGAAGGCGCCGTCGGCATCACGTCGGCCGGCGGCCAGCGAGCCGGCCGTGGAGATGAAGGCCCAGAGGTCGCTGTCGCTGGCCAGCGCGACAAAAAAGGGCGGCTGCGATTCGATGCCGTCGATGCGGTACCAGCGCTCCTGGCCCTCGTCGACAAAGCCGCCGTGCATGGGGTATGGAGTCATGTCGTCAACCAAACTTGGGCCGCTCTTCCTTGTCCCACAGGCCCCACTGCGTGCCCACTTCGCCCTCCTGTCCGAGCTTCCAGGGTTCGTCGAACGACGAGAAGTAGAACAACTTGATCCCTTCGCCCCGGACCCACTGCTGGACGTCGATGAAGTAGCGCATCGCGTTGTCGGCCGATGGCACGGCGCCGGCCACCGCCTGGCCCACGGCTTGGCCCACAGCTTGGCCACTCGCGGGCCAACCGGTCTCGGTGACGATGACGGGCTTGTCGCCACCGGCGGCTTTCACCAGGCCATGCATGCGGCGCAGGTACTGCGCCGCCACGTCGATGCTGGCGCCCTCCCAGAACGGATAGCAGTTGGGCAAGAGCACGTCGCAGGCAGCCGTGAGCGCGGGCCGCTCCAGGAACTGGAAGTAGGCATCGACGCAGCCCACCGGCACATCGGCTGGCAAGGCGGCCCTCACGCGTGCGACGTAGGCGAGCAGTTCCTGCTCGGGCAGGTCGCCGCGCAACAAGACCTCATTGCCGACCACCGCGATGCCGACCAGCCCCTGTTGGGCGAGTGCGATGAGCGCCTCGACCTCACGTTCGTTGCGCTCACGGTCGTGGCTGATCCAGGCTCCCACCATCGTCTTCAGGCCCTTCTCGCGGGCCAGTTTGGGAATCAGTTCGTGGCCCTCGGTGCATGCGAATGAGCGCACCCAGCGGGTGTGCGGGGCGACGAGCTCGATGCGCCGGCGCACCTGCGCCTGCGACAGCAGGTCGCCGGCGCGCTGGCCCTGCGTGTAGGCACTGAAGCACAGGCCATACAGACCGCGCTGGAACTGCTCGGCGTACAGCGTGCGGATCTCGTCGGTCGACTTGCCCGCCAGCGGCGATAGCTCCACTCCAGGCAGCAGAAGTCCGTGGTCCGCCAGCCAGGGCCTGGCGCCGGAGCCCTGGGATGAGCCCACGCTCGTGTGCTGCTTGCGCCGCTTCAGTTCGGCGTTGACCTCCAGAGCGCGCTTCTCGTCGAGGTCGTAGTCGCGCATGAACCACATCGCCAGCAGCGTGCCGAGGATGGGCACGCCGGAGTAAAAAAGGCGCAGGCCATCCACCGCGCCGTCGGGCTGCACGGCGGCGCCCGGGGAGAAGGCGACGAAGGACATGATCGCGCCGCTGAGCAGGCCGGCGACGGCAAAGCCGAGCTTCACCATCCACCAGTAGATCGCGCCAAAGATGCCTTCGCGCCGCTTGCCGGTGGCGAGTTCGTCCAGGTCGCAGACGTCGGCCGTCATCGACATCATCAAAGTGAACAGGCCGCCGATGCCGAACGAGAAGAACGGCAGCGCGAACATGACCATCCAGGGCTTGCCGGGCACCATCAGGACCCACAGCAGCACGTAGCCGATGATGGAAATGCCCTGCGAGAGCATGAAGGCTTTTTTCTTGCCGACCTTGCGCGACATCCAGGCCACGGTGGGGATCACCGCGAAGGTGGTGATCAGCGCGCCGATGCTGCCGAACAGCGTGGGCCAGATGCCGGCCGCTGCGGTGTTGCCGTTGAACAGGTGATAGACGACGATGAAAAACGAAAACGCAGCGACGGTGTTGAACGCGTTGAAGATCAAGAAGGTGGCGAAGCACAGCTTGCGAAATGGCACGCAGCCGAAGGCCTCCCTGAAGCCGGCCATCAGTTCCTTGAAGCCCATGCCCACGTTGGCCAGGGTCAGCGGGACGAGGTGCGTGTCGTCCTGGGTCGAACGGCTGGGCAGGAACAGGGCCGGCACCATCGCCAGCAGCATGCACGCGACGCCAACCCACACCGACAGCGTGCGCGCGGCCGTATCGGCGTTGGGAAACCACTTGGGGTCGTACATCACGACCCAGAACCACGGCGCGATGACCCA
>JANPDN010000264.1:0-9403 GCA_031431555.1 Rubrivivax sp. | reverse complement strand
GATTTCGTTGAGGAACAGCGTGCCGCCACTGGCCTGCACCATGCGCCCGACGCTGCCTTTGCGGCGCACCACGCTGGGCGACTCGTCGTCGTGGCCAAAGAGCTCCACCTGCAACAGATCAGCTGCCATCGACGCACAGTTCAGCGCCACAAAAGGCCGTTTGGCACGCGTCGAATCGGCGTGCAGCGCACGCGCGACGAGCTCTTTGCCGGTGCCCGATTCACCCAGGATCAGGATCGGCACGTCGCTGTTCGCGACGCGCTGAAGTTTGTCGAGCACGAGGTTCATCTGCGCGTCGCCGGTGCGCAGGCTGTTGAGCGATGTTTCGCGGGCCGGCGACGCCACCTGGGCGGCCGGCGCCGTGGCCACGGCGCTGCCTGCGGCGGCGTCGGCCGAGTTGCCCGAGCGCAGCACGGTGACGCCGGCGATCGCCGACCAGACCGGCCACTCGAACTGCGCGTGCAGATGGAAGGCACGGCCGTCAGCCAGGTGCACCGACATCGGCGTGCCCAGCGGCGCCCGGAAGCGGTCGACCAGCGTGCTCACCGAAATGCCAAACAGGGTTTGCAAGGTGTGTGCCCGCAGGGCCACCCCGCTCATGCCGAGCTGTTCGATCGCGCCGCGGTTGGCGCCGACGATGCGGCCGTCGACGCTGATTGCCAGGATGCCCTCCATCAGCGTGCCGATAAATTCCCCCCGGCTGTGCAAGTGCAGGCGCAGCACATTGCGGTGATCGTCGGTGAGCCAATGGTTTTCGATCATGCGGGCCGACATTTTGACCAGCGCCATCGTGTGCTGGTGGTAGCCGCGCTGGTCGCCGGAGACGTCGAGCACACCGAGCATGTTGCCGCGCGGGTCGAGGATCGGCACCGCGCTGCAAGTCAAGAACTGGTTGGCGTGCAGGTAATGTTCGTCGGCGTGCACGAGGGTCGGTGTTTCGCGGATCAGCGTCGTGCCGACGGCGTTGGTGCCCTTGGCGATCTCCGACCAGTCGGCACCGGGTTGCAGCGCGACCTTGGAGGCGCGGGCGAGAAATTCGTCGTCGCCGACCGAGTGGATGATGATGCCGGCGGCATCGGTCAAAACGACCATGCTTTCGCTGTCGACGATCTGGTCGTAGAGCATGCCCATCACCGGCGCCGCATGGTCGAGCAAGCGCCGGTTGCGGTCGCGTGCAACGGCCAGGTCGGGCCGGCCGAGCGGCGAAAAGTCGGGCAGCTCGATGCGCGAAACCCGCAGGGCGGCGCAACGTTCGTGGGATTCGTCGATGGCCTCGACATGCGCTGCCGTCAGCTTCAGGCCCGACGCGATCGGGCGCACCGCGGCGCTGCGTCGCGCAGCGGGCTGATCAGCGTTCAGGGTGGGCATGCGGCGCACTCTCGGTCTCCTGTCTCGGCACGTCGAACGCGTACCTGTTGCGGGGAATTGTGCGCCCTCGGCCCGTCCCCGACGGGCTCGGGTTCGACCCTGATGCAGCCCGCCATCCCAGCCCGCGGTAGGCGCTGCGGGCCTTATCGCCGCGGCGCGGCGTCAGGGTTGTGTCAAAAGAGAACAGCGCCGGCGCCGACGCCGGCCGCGCTGCGCCAGCGTGTGATCAGCCCTTGACCCGCGCCGAGCGCGCGATCGAATCGGCCGCCGCGGCATGCCGCGGGAAAAAAGCCAGTCGCGGTGCGGTGTAGGTGATGACAAACAGCTCGCCGTTGCGCACCACGCCCCAGCCGACACCGGTCAAGCGCACCTCGTCAGCCTTGCGCACGCTGCTGAAATCGAAGCGAAACCCTTGCGCGCCAAGAAACGGATGCGGTGCGATCCTGTCTAGCGCAAAGGTCGAGCCGCCACGCGAATACAGCTGCTCGAAGAGCGCGACGACATCATTGGCGGCCATGTTCGACTTGAACATCAGCGGCTTGGTGCCCTTGGGTTCGGCCGGTGTCGGCGCGATCAGCTCGCCGTCCTTGAGGCCGACATAAAAACGCAGCGCGTCGACGCTGATGCCCTCTTGGGTCCACGTCGGCGTGTTGTCGCCCAAGCCGCGCTCGAACTGGTTCCAGGGCCGGTCGACGGTGACCAGCAGCCGGTCCCTCAAGATCACCTCGCCGCTGGTCACATGCGAGACCTGGGCGCAGCCGGCCAGCATCGCCGCCGCGCCAAGGGCGGCGAGTGCAAATCGTCGGTTCATCATTTCATCTCCTGAAGAGCTTGTCTGACCATCGCGGCGTCGGCCGCATCGGGTGCGCGCTGCAGGTAACGCTGCCAGGCGTCGCGCGCGGGTTCGATCTGGTTCATCGATTTGTACAACTCGGCCATCGCGCGGTGGGTCACCGCAGGCTCGCGGCCGGTCTTCGCCGCGGCCTGGTAGTCGGCCAATGCCAACGCAGCATCCCCCTCGCTGCTGCGCATGCGGTAGGCCTCGCCGCGAAAGTGCAGCAGCGATGCGTTGTCGGGCTCGTTGGGCACCAAGCGGTTGAGCAGCGCGACACTTTCGTCGGGACGGCCGCGCTTGATTTCGTCTTCGAGCAGCATCGTGCGGTGCGGCGCGACACGCGCGCGCCAGGCGGCTTCGCCGGTTTCGCCGCTGCCGCCGGCGGCCAGCGTCTCCAATGTCGCGCGGCGCTCCTGCGTCGGCGGATGGGTCGCAAACAGCACCGAGTCGCTGGCCGGGTCGCGGCCTGGCGTGGCGGCGGCTTCGTTGTAGAGGTATGCCCAGACCTTGGCCGCTTCGCGGGGGTCGTAGCCGGCATTGCGCATGAGCTGGATGCCGATGCGGTCGGCATCGCGCTCCTGGTCACGCGAGAAGGCCATCGCACCGGCGATGGTGGCCAGTGCGCCGAGCGCGCCGACGATGCCGAACATGCCGATGAACTGTGCAAAGGCGGCCTTGGACTTGATATCGCGCAGGCGTTCGAGCGAATGACGCTGCAGGTAGTGGCCGATTTCGTGGCCGAGCACGGCGGCCAGTTGAGCTTCGTTTTCGACCCGCAGCAGCAGGCCGCTCCAGACCTGCATCATGCCGTTGGGCGCCATGCTCGCGTTGAAGTACGGCGTGCGGATCGCGTAGACGCGGATGTCGGCGCAATGCGTGGCGCCGAGTTTGCAGGCGACGGCGGTGAGGTAGCTCGACAGCGCATCGTCGCGGATGCGAAAGACGCTGCGTCGCAGCCGGGTTTCTTCGCGGTCCATCATGGCCCACAGCCCGCCTTCTTCACTGGCGAGGTCGGGTTTGTCGAATCGCGGTGGTGCGACCCAGTCGCCCGGGCTCGGGGCCCCACTCGGCGACTGCGCCGCCGCGAGGCCGCTGAAGGCTGCGCAATGCACGCAGCCCCAGCGCAGCCAACGCCTTCGGTTCATCGTGGTGCTGGGAAACCGGCAAGCAGAACGTCGATCGTTTCCTTGGCCGAAGCCGGCTCGCGCAAGTCACCGCTGCCGCGCGCAAGGCGATTGAACCAGACCACCTGGCCGCTTTGCAGATCGACCAGAGACGCATAGCCGATCTGGATGCCGCCGGTCAGGCCGACGCCGAGCAGCGCCAACCCCACCATCATGGCCTTGCGCTCGGCACTGGCGTAGGAATCGCGGACCCAGATGAAGAGGCCGTAGCGTGCATTGGTCTTGTCTCGAATCGGCTGCATCGCGTCGCCGAGGTTCCAGCTCAGCACGCCGGCCTTGGTGGGCAGCGCCCAGACGCCGCCCGATGCGTGGTGCAACGCAATCGACCCGGCCACCGCCGCATGCAGCCCGACCTGCTCGGCAAAGGGGTCGGCCTCGGCCTCGCTCATCTCGATCGCGCTCAGGCCCCAGCGCGCTTTCTGTGCCGCGATCGCGCTTTTCATATGCCCCTGCGCGGCGGCAGTCCAGTCGGCCTTGGGTTCGGCCACGCCACCGGCGCTGAGTGAAAAGAGTTCGACGTCGACCGGCATCAGCACGACGCGGTCGGCGTTGGCCAGGCTGGCAAATCCCGGCGCCAGGTTTTTCGGTTGCGTCGACGTCGCGGTGGTCTGTGCCGCGGCAGGCCCGGCAACGAAGGCGCACAGGGTGGCGACGGACAAGGCCGCGGATCGAATCCAGTTGGCGCGCAAGATCGGTTCTCCAGTTTTGTCGCTCGGCACTTCAGCGCCGAAAGTGGGCGCGATTATCAGCGTGCGCTTGGGCCGGCCCGCCCTGCAGAAACCAGCATCCCGGCGGCCGCTGCAAGAAAGGTCACGAACAGCGCAGCGCTCCAGAATTCGTAGGGCATGCCCAACAGATCGACCGCCGCCTCGGCACATGAAGCACGCGGCGCAAAGATCTCTGGCAACAGGCCGTCCAGGCCGAGGCCGCTGATGATCTTGTCGGCGAGCGTGAAATTGCACGAGGTCGACGACGCGGCAACAAAGTGCTGCCACATCGCGGCGCCGAAGCCGGCGCTGGCCAGCAGGTCGATGCCCGCGGCGGCGGCGAGCGTGCCGCTGCGCGAAGTCCAGACTGCGCCGATCGCGGCCACCACGGCGATGGCGACAAAAATCAGCCGCTGCAAGACACACCAGGGGCAGGGCTGCATGTCGTAGCCATGCTGCGAGACCAGCGCCGCGCCGACGGCGGCCAGGCTGAATGCGGCAATGGCGCCGAACGCAACGCGCGCCGAAATCGTCATTCGACTTCGGCGATGAGTTCGATCTCGACGCAGGCGCCGAGCGGAATCTGCGCCACGCCAAAAGCGCTGCGCGCATGCGCGCCGGCCTGCGCACCGAAAACTTCGCCGAACAGCTCCGAGCAGCCGTTGGTCACCAGATGCTGCTCGGTGAAAGTCGGCGTGCTGTTGACCAGGCTCATGACCTTGACGATGCGCTTGACGCGGTCGATGCTGCCCAGCGCCGCGGCCAGGGTGCCCATCAAGTCGATCGCGATCGCGCGTGCAGCGGCCTTGCCTTCTTCGGTGCCCATCGTCAGGCCGAGCTGGCCGACCCAGGCTTTGCCGTCTTTTTTGGCGATGTGGCCAGAGACAAAAAGTAAGCTGCCGGTTTGCACAAAGGGCACATACGCCGCGGCCGGCGTGGCCACTGGCGGCAGCGTGATGCCAAGGGCGGCGAGGCGGGCAGAAGCGGTCATCGGGAGTCCTTGCGAAGCTGTTTTGCGTGTGGCAGGCATGCCGTGTGCGCAGATCGATTTTGTGGCGCGCGGCATCCTACACTGCGTCGATGGCAGGCCGCATCGATGCGAGTGCGAGGATCACGCTGGCGGCGCTGGCCTGGCTTGCCGGCATCGGGTGGCAGTTGCAGCAGGCCGCGACGCTGCCGGCGGCTGACGCTGCAGCGCTCGCACTCGCCGCCGTCATCGCGCTGGCGCTGGGCGCGGTGGTGGCCTGCCGCTGGCCGCGGGCTGCGGTGCTCAACTTGCTGTGGCTGTTGCCGGCGCTTGCCGTGGCAGGTTTTGCGCTGACCGATTGGCGCGCCAGCGTGCGCCTGGCCGAGCGGCTGAACCCGGCACTCGAAGGTGCCGATCTGGTGGTCACCGGCGTCATCGCCGCGTTGCCGCGCCTGTCGCCGATCGGCACCCGCTTTGTCTTCGAGGTCGAGTCGGCGACGCGCCTGGGCGCAAGAGTCCAGGTACCGCCGCGGCTGATGCTCGGCTGGTACCAGGGTTACGACGGCGACCAGCTGCTCGCCGCGCCGCCGCAGCCCCTGAGCGCCGGGGACCGCTGGCGACTGCCAGCGCGCCTGAAGCAGCCGCATGGCGCGATGAACCCGCATGGTTTTGATGTCGAGCTGTGGCTGTTCGAACAAGGCATTGGTGCCAACGGTTCTGTGCGCCCCGGCGCGCAACTGCTCGGCAGCGGCGTGGCGCATCCGGTCGAGCGTTTGCGTCAATGGATCCGCGACCGCATCCTGATGCGTGTCAACAACCCTTCGGCGGCGGGTGTGCTGGCGGCCTTGGCGGTCGGTGACCAGGCGGCGATCGAGCGTGACGACTGGGAGATCTTTCGTCAAACCGGCGTCGCCCATTTGATGAGCATCAGCGGCCTGCATGTGACGATGTTTGCTTGGGCCGCCGGGCTGATCACGGCCGCGCTGTGGCGGCGCAGCACACATCTGATGCTGGTGGTGCCGGCGCCCACCGCCGCACGCTGGGGCGGCCTGGTTTTTGCTGCTGCCTACGCGCTGCTCGCCGGCTGGGGCGTGCCCGCGCAGCGCACGGTGTGCATGATCGCGGTGGTGGTGCTGCTGCGCTCGTCGGGCCTGCGCTGGCCGGCGCCGCTGGTGCTGCTCGCCGCGGCTGTGGTCGTCACTGCCGTCGACCCCTGGGCCCTGATGCAGCCGGGATTTTGGCTGTCGTTTGTCGCGGTCGGCCTGTTGATGGTCGCGGCCGACGACTGGCAGCCTGCATCCACGCCATCGGCTGCAATGGCGAGCACAGGCACTGACACAAGCGCGGACACAGGCACAAGCGCGACCACAACCGCGGCCACAACCACCACCGGCTGGCGTGCGCTGCTGCAAGGCGCACTCCGCACGCAACTGATCGCCACGATCGGCCTTGCGCCGCTGTCGATTGTCTTTTTCCACCAGGTCTCGCTGGTCGGTTTTGTCGCCAACCTGGTGGCAATTCCGCTGGTCACTTTTTTGATCACGCCGCTGGCTCTACTCGGTGTCCTGCTACCGCCGCTGTGGCTGCTCGGCGCTTGGGCGGTGCAGGGCCTGCAAGTGGCGCTGTCGCTGCTGGCGCAAACTCCGGCCGCGGTGTGGACGGCTGCTGCCGCTCCGATGTGGGCGATGGCCGCCGGCCTGAGTGGCGGCGCCTTGCTGGTGCTGCCGATGCCCTGGCGGCTTCGCCTGCTTGGCATCCCCTTGATCCTGCCGCTGCTGCTGCCGCCGCTGGCGCGGCCGGCACCTGGCGAAGCCGAAGCGCTGGTCGTCGATATCGGGCAGGGCACTGCGGTGCTGGTGCGCACAAGGCACCATCTGCTGGTCTACGACACCGGCCCGCAGTACAGCGCCGACGCTGATGCCGGCCAGCGTGTCTTGCTGCCGCTGCTGCGCGCGCGTGGTGAGCGGCGCATCGATCTGCTCTTGCTCAGCCACCGCGATGCCGACCATGTCGGCGGTGCGGCGTCGCTGCTCGCCGGCATCGAGGTGCTGGCCAGCAGCAGTTCACTCGCCGACAGCCACCCGCTGCGCGCCAGGCTGCCGGCACATACCCGCTGCGACGCTGGCCAGCGCTGGCAGTGGGATGGGGTGACCTTCGAGATGCTGCACCCGCCCGCTGCCGACCATGCGCTCGCGCTCAAACCGAATGCGATGAGCTGCGTGTTGAAGCTCACCACTGCAACGGGCCGCAGCCTGCTGCTCACCGGCGATATCGAGGCCGCCCAAGAAGCGGCCCTGGTCGAGCGCGCCGGACGGGCGCTGCGCAGCCAAGCGATGCTGGTGCCGCACCATGGCAGCCGGACGTCGTCGACCGCTGCCTTCATCGATGCCGTGGCGCCCGAGCTGGCGTTGGTGCAGGCGGGTTACCGCAGCCGCTTCGGCCACCCGGCGCCGGATGTGGTCGCGCGTTATGCCGATCGTGGCGTGTCTGTCTTGCGCAGCGATCACTGCGGCGCCTACCACTGGCCGGCCGGTGTGTGCGAGCGCAAAAGGGTGCTTCGATACTGGCATCATCCCGCTGGTGCGGTGAGCGCGGCCGCACAATGATGGCCCGGAGCTTGCTCGTTGCTCCGCGAGCTGCAAAACCCGGGGGCCTGCTTTGTCGATCCATGTTGCGCTGAAACACGTCACGCATTACCACTACGACCGGCTGGTCGGTCTGTCGCCGCAAGTTGTGCGGCTGCGCCCGGCGCCCCATTGCCGCACGCCGATCCTGAGTTATTCGCTGCGCGTCGAGCCGGCGGATCACTTTGTCAACTGGCAGCAAGACCCTTTTGCCAACCATCTGGCGCGCCTTGTCTTCCCCGAGAAGACGGCCGAGTTCAAGGTCACGGTCGACCTCGTCGCCGAGATGTCGGTCTACAACCCGTTCGACTATTTTCTTGAGCCCGAGGCCGAAACCTATCCCTTCGCCTACAGCGATGAGGTCGAACAGGAACTGCGCCCCTACCTGGCGCTGGGCGAACTGACGCCGCGGCTGAAAGCCTTTGTCGACAGCGTGTCGCTCAACGAGCAACGCACGAACGACTTCCTGGTCGGCCTGAACCAGCGCCTGCAAAAAGAGATCGCTTATGTGATCCGCATGGAGCCCGGCGTGCAGACGCCCGAGGTGACGCTCGAAAAAGCGCTTGGCTCTTGTCGCGATACCGGCTGGCTGATGGTCCAGGTGCTGCGCCACCTCGGGCTGGCGGCAAGGTTTGTTTCGGGCTACCTGATCCAGCTCAAGCCTGATCTGAAGTCGCTAGACGGCCCTTCGGGCGCCGAGCGCGATTTCACCGACCTGCATGCCTGGTGCGAGGTCTACCTGCCCGGTGCCGGCTGGGTCGGGCTGGACCCGACCTCGGGCTTGTTTGCGGGTGAAGGGCATATACCGGTGGCCTGCACGCCGGCACCGTCGAGCGCAGCGCCGGTGAGCGGCGCGGTCGACGAAAGCGAGGTCACGTTTTCGCACGAGATGACGGTCACGCGGGTGCTCGAATCGCCGCGCGTGACCAAGCCTTATGAAGAGGATCAATGGCGATCAATCGTCGGCCTCGGCCTCGAGGTCGATCGCCATCTCAAGCGCCAGGATGTGCGCCTCACGATGGGCGGCGAGCCGACCTTCGTGGCGGTGGGCGACCGCGACGCCGCGGAGTGGAATACCGACGCCCTCGGCCCCACCAAACGAGGCATCGCCAACGAGTTGACGCAGCGCCTGATGGCGCGTTACGGCAGCGGCGGCTTCTTGCATTTCGGCCAGGGCAAGTGGTACCCGGGTGAACAGCTGCCACGCTGGGCCTTGTCGATCTGCTGGCGCGCCGACGGCCAACCCTGCTGGGGCGACCCGGCGATCTTTGCCGACGAGCGCGACGCGCACCGCAGCACCGGCGCTGACGCGCAGGCTTTCATCAGCGCGCTGGCAAAGCGCCTGCAGGTCGACGCGGGCTGTGTCCAGCCGGCATTTGAAGACGCCTGGTATTACCTCTGGCGCGAGCGCCGGCTGCCAGTGAATGTCGATCCTTTTGATTCGCGGCTCGACGACGAGATGGAGCGTGCGCGCCTGCGCAGGGTTTTCAAACAGGGCCTGGACAGCGCGGTCGGTTATCTGCTGCCGCTCAAACGTGAATGGGCCACCGGCAGCAACTTTGCCAAAGGCCCGGCCTGGATCACCGGCCCCTGGTTCCTGCGCGAAGAGCGGCTGTACCTGATGCCGGGTGATTCACCCATGGGCTACCGGCTGCCGCTGGATTCACAGCCCTGGGCGGCCAAGGCCGAGATGCCCTTCACGCAGGTGCCTGATCCGT
>JANPDN010000263.1:0-5375 GCA_031431555.1 Rubrivivax sp. | reverse complement strand
GTCTTTTTCTACAGCGAAAAAACCAAGGACCAATGATGACGACGCTTGTGCTGCGCGCGCTTGCCACGCTGCTGTTTTTTGCCGCGGCGCTTGGGCTTGTCGGCTGCGGCCCCGGCGTGGGTGGCACCGGCAATGGCGAGCCCGCTGTACCGGTCGAGTTCTTTGGCGCGCGTGCGGCCAGCGTGTGCAGCAGCGCCTTGTCGAGCGCACTCGTGTGCCCGGCCGGCACCGACCCGAACCCACCCGGCCCGACGAGCCCGGTCGGCGCCGGTTCGGCCGCGGTGCTGCTCGCCGACAGCGCGGCAGCGCTGCGTGTCAGCACCGAAATCAACGGCAACCTGATCGAGATCGAAGCGCATTGCGACGGCCTGGTCTTTCTCGGCCGCTGGGCTGTCTTGCCCGATGGCCAGGGGCGCTACTTCGGCAGCGTCACGACACCGGCATCGACCGAGCCGCAGCCGGCGGTGCTCAACGTGACGGCCAGCGCCAACGGTGGCCTGAACGTGCAACTGACTGACGCCGCTGGCAACCGGCTCTACGGCCCGCTCGGTTTGCAGCGGGTCAGCGTGTTGCCACCGCGGGCCGGTTGCCCCTGATCGTCTTGTCGGCCGACCCAGGCTACCGTTCGCCTTTGCGATAAGGTTTCATCAGCGCCTGCGGATAAGCCGCGCGCCGCGCCACCAGCACCAGCGCAACGATGGCCATCAAGTACGGCAGCATCAGGTAGAACTGGTACGGCAGCTCGATGCCGAGCACGCCGCCGCCGGCTTGTTGCAAGCGCAGTTGCAGCGCATCGAAAAAAGCAAACAGCAGCGCACCCAGCAGCGCCTTGCCCGGCCGCCAGGATGCAAAGACGACCAGCGCGACGCAGACCCAGCCACGGCCATTGACCATCTGAAAGAAAAATGCGTTGAACGCGGCCAGCGTCAAAAACGCGCCCGCAATGCCCATCAGCGCCGAGCCCGCCGCCACCGCGCCGATGCGCAGGGCCGCCACCGACAGGCCCTGGCCTTCGGCGGCGGCCGGGTTCTCGCCGACCATGCGCAAGCCCAAGCCCACTGGCGTGCGGTAGAGCACATAGGCGATCAGCGGCACGAGGCCCAGCGCGAGCAGCGTCAGCGGTGTTTGTGCGTCGAGCACCGGCAGCGGCAGCCAGGACATCGGCACAAAAGGCTCGATCGTCGGCGGGCTGTCGACCTTGGGGAAGCTCACCCGGTAGGCGTAACTTGACAGGCTCGTCGCGAGCAGCGTGATGCCCAGCCCAGCGACATGCTGCGACAGCGACAGCAGCACTGTGAGCACGCCGTGCAGCACGCCGATCGCGGCGCCGACGGCGGCCGCCACCAGCACCCCAAACCACAGGCTGCCCCCCTGGTAGACCGTTAGCCATCCGGCAAAAGCGCCGGCAACCATGATCCCTTCGATGCCCAGGTTGAGCACGCCGGCACGCTCACACAGCAGCACGCCCAGGGTGCCCAGGATCAGCGGCGTGGCGATGCGCAGCACCGCCACCCAGAAGGGCGCGGCGAGCAGCAGGTCGAAGGTTTCGCTCATCGCCAGCGCAGCCTGTACTGGGTGAGCATGCTCGCCACCAGCATCGAGAGCAGCGCCACCGCGACGATGACATCGGCGATGTAGGTCGGCACCGTCACCGCGCGGCTCATGCTGTCGGCGCCGACGAGCATGCCGGCGACAAAGATTGCCGCCGCAACGACGCCCAGCGGGTTGAGCATCGCCAGCATCGCGATGACGATGCCCGTGTAGCCGTAACCCGGGCTCATATCGAGCGTGACGTAGGCCGTGCGGCCGGCAACTTCGATCGCCCCGGCCAGGCCCGCCAGCGCGCCCGACAGTAGCGCGACCTTGACCGTCACCCAGCCCACCGGCATGCCGGCAAAACGCGCCGCGCGGGCATTCGCGCCGACCGCGCGGATCTCGAAACCGGTGGTCGTGAAGCGCAGCAGCGCAGCCATCAGCAGCGCGAGCACGAGCGCGATGATGAGCCCGGTGTGGACGCGGCTGCGCTCGATGAGCTTGTCCAGCAGCAGCGTTTCTTGCAGGGCCACACTCTGTGGCCAGCCCATCGCGCTGGGGTCTTTCATCGGGCCGTCGAGCATCGCCGAGACCAACAGCAGCACGATGAAATTGAGCAGCAGCGTGGTCACGACCTCGTCGACACCGAGCCGGGATTTCAGCAGCGCCGGCACCAGCAGCAGCAGCGCGCCGGCCAGCGCAGCAGCGAACATCATCAGCGGCAGCAGCAACCAGGGCGAAGCCACAAAACCGCTGCCGCCATGCAGCCCGCCGACCGCCACCGCGGCCAGCGCGCCGGCGTACAACTGGCCTTCGGCGCCGATATTGAACAGGCGCGCGCGGAACGCGACCGCGGCAGCCAGGCCGGTCAAGATCAAGGGTGTGGCGCGGGTCAGGGTTTCGGTGATCGCAAATCGAGAACCAAAACCGCCTTCGAGCAGCAGCGCATAAGCGCGCCCGACCGGCGCGCCGGCCCAGGCGACGAGCAGCGAGGTGACGGCCAAGGTGAAGACCATGGCCAGCAAGGGCGCTGCGACGAGCATCGTGCGGGCGCTTTCGGTGCGCGGTTCAAGGCGCATCGGTGGCCTCGGGGGTTTTCGTTTTTGTCAGGTGATGCGGGGGGCTCTTTGTGGTGTTGTCGGCCATCTCAGCGCCGGCCATCGCCAGCCCGATCGACGCCAGCGTCCATGCCGCTGCCGGCAACGCGGCCCCGAGCCGGCCCTGGTGCATCACCGCGATGCGGTCAGCGAGCGCAAAGATTTCGTCGAGGTCTTCGCTGATCAGCAAGACCGCCGCGCCGGCCGCGCAGGTGTCAAGCAATTGCTGGTGCACATAGGCCACCGCGCCGATGTCCAGGCCCCAGGTTGGCTGGTTGGCCAACACCAGGCGCGGCACGCGATGTTCGTTGTCCACACCGCCGCCAACACCGCCCGCCACGCTCCCAAGCGCGCGCCCGAGAATCAGCTTTTGCATATTGCCGCCGGAAAGCGCCCGCGTCGTTGTGTGCACCCCGGCGGCTTGCGCGCCGCGCACGTCAAAGCGTTGAATGATCGACTGCGCATGCGCCAGCGCCGCAGCCCGGCGCACGATGCCGGCGCGGCTGGCAAAGGCCGCGCTTTTGTAGCGTTCGAGGATCAGGTTTTCCCACAGCGGCAGGTCACCCACCACACCCACCGCATGGCGGTCTTCGGGGATGCGTGCGACGCCCGCCTCGACCCAGGCGCGTGGCCGCGCCGGCAGCGTGCGCCCGTCGATCAGCAGCTGCCCGCTGTGCAGGCCGCGCTCGCCGCACAACACTTCAGCCAACAGCTGCTGGCCGTTGCCCGAGACACCGGCGACTGCGACCATTTCGCCGGCGCGCACCTGCAGCGCCGGTACCTCTAGCGCCGGGCGCGGCCCGCCGCCGCGCACCAGCGCACGACGCGTCGCCGCGTTGCGCGTCTCGGCATGGCGAATCACCGCGCCGCGCAATTCACAGACCACCGCAGCCGGCGTGCGCGCGTGGCGCACGGCGGCAGCAACATCACGCCCGACCATCAGCGCGGCGAGTTCGGCCTTGGCCGCACCGGCCGCGGGCAAGGCCGCGACCAGGCGCCCGGCGCGCAGCACCGCGATGCGGTCGGAGACGCGCAGCACTTCATCGAGCTTGTGGCTGATGAAGATGATCGACAGGCCGGCAGCAACCATCTGGCGCAAGGTGCTGAACAGCGACTCACTTTCCTGCGGCGTCAGCACTGCCGTCGGTTCGTCGAGGATCAGGATCCGCGCGCCGGTCTTGCGACCAAACGCAAGCAGCGCTTTGAGGATCTCGACCCGCTGGCGCTCGCCGACGCTCAGGTCGCGGATCAAGGCGTCGGCGTTGACCTCCAGGCCGAAGCGCTGCGCCGCGTCGAGCAGTTGCACACGCGCTGCAGCGCGGCGCGAAAACGGCAACCACAAACTCTCGGTGCCGAGCATCACGTTGTCGAGCACGGTCAGGTTGTCGGCCAGCGTGAAGTGCTGGTGGACCATGCCGATGCCCGCGGCCAGCGCGGCTTTGGGTTGGCCCGGCGGCAGCGGCCGGCCGTGGACTTGGATGCTGCCGGCGTCGGCGACGTAATGCCCGAACAGGATCGACACCAGCGTGCTCTTGCCGGCGCCGTTTTCACCGAGCAGCGCGAGCACCTCGCCGGGTGCAAGGTCGAGCGAGATGTTGTCGTTGGCGAGCAAGGCACCAAAGCGCTTGCTGATGCCTTGAATCGAAAGCGCGGGCGCCAGGGCCGGGGGTGCGGGCTGTGTGGCGGCCGAGGCGGATGCGGGGGGTGGGGTAGTCACGGTGCAGGCGGGGGCGCTGCGCAGCCTATCGTCACGGGCGCCACCTGCCCACGGAGACAACCCGATGACCGCCGCTACCGAATCGATCCGCAGCCATGTCAACACCGAGGTCAGCGCTCAAGAATGGCAGGCCCGTCTCGACCTCGCCGCCTGTTACCGGCTGGTCGCGATGCACGGCTGGGACGACCTCGTCTTCACCCACATCAGCGCGCGTGTACCGGGGCCTGAGCACCATTTTTTGATCAACCCCTACGGCCTGATGTTCGAGGAGATCACCGCGTCGAGCCTGGTCAAGGTCGCGCTGGACGGCAGCAAAGTTTCGGCCTCGCCACACGAGATCAACCCGGCCGGCTTTTTGATCCACTCGACGATCCACGCCGCGCGCGACGACGCGCACTGTGTGCTGCACCTGCATACCCGCGACGGGATCGCGGTGGCGGCGCAAAAGGATGGCCTGCTGCCGCTGTCGCAACAGTCGATCTTCCCGCTCGCGTCGATCGCTTATCACGACTACGAAGGTGTCGCGCTCAACGACGACGAGCGCAGCCGGCTGGTGCGCGATATCGGCAGCGCGGGCTACCTGATCCTGCGCAACCACGGCCTGCTCGTTGCCGCGGGCAATGTGCCGGATGCGTTTTTGATGATGTACACCTTGCAGCGGGCCTGCGAGATCCAGATCCGCGCCCAGGCCGCTGGTGCTGGCAACCTGATCCTGGTGCCCGACGCGATCATTCGGGGCGCCCGCGAGGCGCAGCGCAAGGTGGCGCTCAACCTCGGCGGCATGCTCGCCTGGCCGGGCCTGCTGCGCAAACTCGCGCGGGTGAATCCGGGGTATGACGCCTGATACGAACTGTCGTTCACCGGCAGGCTGTATGCGGCATCGAACGTCGCTGTTCCGAGTTACGTTGGCCTCGCAGCCGGGATCGGGGTGGCCCGCGTCGGGTGTGGAAATATTTACCCCAAAGCCGGCCACCCCCAAACCGGCTGGGCCGGTGCTGGGTTGTGCGCCGGGGAGGCAAAATCAGTCG
>JANPDN010000262.1:0-1793 GCA_031431555.1 Rubrivivax sp. | reverse complement strand
GGTGCTTCGACATCGTTGCGCGCAGAGCCGGCACGGGGGTGGCCCGGCTACGCTTCTGGAATTCTTAGGCGCTGCGCCGGGCCGCCCCCGCGCCGGCTCTGCGAGCCGCGGCGATGGTGCCCCAACCACCCGCGGAATCAGCCCGGAGGGCTGGTGTTTTCAGCGCCCAGACCGCCACCGGCCCAGCCGGGGTTGGGGTGGCCGGCGCAGGGCGTAAGAATTCCACAACCGAAGCCGGGCACCCCAATCCCGGCTGCGAGGACAGCCCCAGTGCGGATCGCCGCGTTCAGCGTTGAATCAGAAGGCAAGGCGGGCCGAAGATTGGCGGGGTCGGCCAGCCGCCGACGGCACATTCGCAAGCGCTTGAAAGCCGATCAGCGTTACGCCGTCACCGTGCTGCCATGCTCCGGCACCCGCACTTGCCAGCCGAGTTCGTCCTGGATGCGCACGCGCAGCGCATCGCTCGCCGCGGGGTCGCCATGGACGACAAAAGTCTGGCGTGGCGGCTTGCGTGAAAAGCCGCGCAACCAGCCCATCAGCTCTTCGCAATCGGCGTGGCCTGAGAGCCCTTCGAGATGGCTGACGGCGGCGCGCACCGGCACATATTCGCCGTGGATCTTGACTTCGGTGGCGCCGCCGACGAGCCGCGCGCCGCGGCTGCCACCGACTTGAAAACCGGGGAAGACGATGTGATGCCGGGCCTCTGGCGCCATCACCTTCAGGTGGTGCAGGACCCGCCCGCCGGTGGCCATGCCGCTGGCTGAGATGATCACGCAAGGGTAGCGGTGAGCGCTCAGCCGCATCGACTCCTGCGGCGTGGTGACGACGCGCACGCCGCTGGTCATCGCGGTCACTTCAGCCGGTGTGATGCGCAGCAGGTTGCGGTGGCGGCGGTAGAGCGCGGTGGCCTGGGTGGCCATCGGGCTGTCCAGAAAAACCGGCAGGTCGCGCGGGATCTCGCCGGCACGTTTGAGGCGCTGCAGCGTGAGCATCAGCGCCTGCGCACGGCCGACCGCAAAACTCGGCAGCAGCACCGAGCCGCCGCGGTGAACGGTCTCGCGAACTATCGCACCCAGGCGCGCCTGGGCATCGTCCTGCGGATGCCAGCGGTCGCCGTACGTCGACTCCACGAGCAGCACATCGGCGCGGCCGATCTTCTGTGGCGGTGGCATCAGCGGGTCGGACTGGCGGCCGAGGTCGCCTGAAAAAACCAGCGTCTCGCCGCGCTGCGTCAGCGTGACCGCGCAGGCACCCAGCAAGTGCCCGACCGGTGTCAGCGTGATGCTGACTTTGCCGATGTTCAGCGGCGTGCCCGGCTCCAGGCTGCGCATCTGCGCGATCGCCCGCTGCGCGTCGGCGCGGGTGTACAGCGGCAGCGCTTTGGCGTGGCGCGTGAAGTGATGACGGTTCGCGCGCCGGGCGTCTTCTTCCTGCAAATGGGCGCTGTCGAGCAGCAGCACTTCGGCGAGGTCGCGCGTCGCCGGGCTGGCGTAGATCGGGCCGTTGTAGCCCGCTTTGACGAGCGCCGGCAGATAGCCGCTGTGGTCGAGATGGGCATGGCTGAGCACGACCGCGTCTGCCGCCAGCAGCGCCTGCGGCGGCGGCGCCCAGTTGCGCTCGCGAAAGGTCTTGAAGCCCTGGAACAGGCCGCAGTCGAGCAAGATGCGCTGGCCACCGATATCGACCAGATGTTTGGATCCAGTGACGGTGTCGGCGGCGCCGAAGAAGCTGATTTGCATCGCGTGGGGTTTTCTCGTTGCCTCAGCCGCGGCCGAGTATTTGTAGCTCGGCCG
>JANPDN010000261.1:0-3836 GCA_031431555.1 Rubrivivax sp. | reverse complement strand
CGCGGGCGAATTTGCGCGCGCCTTTGCCAGCAACCGCGGTGCACTGATCGCTTTTGTCGTCTTCGCGCTGGTCGTTTTTGGCGCGCTCTTTGCGCCCCTGGTCGCTTTCCACGACCCGGTGCAGCAGTGGCGCGACCACATGCTCGTGGCGCCGATGTGGCACACAGATGGATCGTTAGCCGTCCCGCTCGGCACCGACGAACTCGGCCGCGACATCTTTGCCCGTTTATTGCATGGCGCGCGTGTCTCGCTGCTGATCGGGCTGGCCTCGGTGCTGCTGGCGCTGCTGCCGGGAGTGGCCCTGGGGCTGATCGCGGCGTTCTACCAGCGTGTCGCCTCGCCGCTGATCATGCGGCTGATGGACATCCTGCTCGCGCTGCCCGGGCTGCTGCTGGCGATCGGCGTGATCACCGTGCTCGGCCCCGGGCTGGTGAATACGGTGATCGCGATCGCCGTCGGCGCGCTGCCAGGTTATGTGCGCCTGACACGCGCTTCGGCGCTGGCCGAGATCGGCCGCGAGTACGTCACCGCCAGCCGCATTGCCGGGGCCAGCACCTGGCGCCTGATGCGCTGGGCCGTGCTGCCCAACTGTGCCGCGCCGCTGATCGTGAATGCGACCTTGAGTTTTTCTTCGGCGATCCTGGAGACCGCGGCTTTGGGCTTCCTCGGCCTCGGTGTGCAGCCGCCAACGCCCGAGTGGGGCAGCATGTTGTCCGCCGCGCGCGACTACATCGAACGTGCGCCTTGGGTCGTCACGATGCCCGGCGTGACGATCCTCGTCACCGTGCTGGCGATCAACCTGATGGGCGACGGGCTGCGCGATGCGCTCGACCCGAAACTTCGTCAAGCGTCATGACGGCGCTGCTTCGCATTCGCAACCTGCGCGTCGACTTCGGTGGCTTCACAGCGGTTGATGGCGTCGATCTCGACCTGGCCGCCGGCGAAGTGCTCGGCATCGTCGGCGAATCGGGGTCGGGCCAATCGGTGTCGATGCTGGCCACGATGGGTCTCATCGACGCGCCCGGGCGGGTCAGCGCCGATGAGCTGTCTTTCGACGGCATCGACCTGCTCAAGATGCCGGCGGCGCAACGCCGGCGGGTCATCGGCAAAGATATCGCGATGGTCTTTCAAGACCCGTCAAACAGCCTGAACCCGAGCTACACCGTGGGCGACCAAATCCGCGAGGTGCTCAAGGTGCATCTTGGCCTGCGAGGCGCGGCACTCGAATCGCGCCTGCTCGAGTTGCTCGAACTCGTCGAGATCCCGGACCCCAAGCGGCGCCTGTCGGCCTACCGGCACCAGCTTTCAGGCGGCATGAACCAGCGCGTGATGATCGCGATGGCGATCGCCTGCGACCCGCGCCTGCTCATCGCCGACGAGCCGACCACGGCGCTTGACGTCACGATCCAGGCCCAGGTGATGGACCTGCTGCTGCGACTGCAGCGTGAACGGGGCATGGGCCTGGTGATGATCACGCACGACCTCGCGGTGGTCGCCGAAGTGGCGCGCCGCGTCTGCGTGATGTATGCCGGCCAGGTGGTCGAAGAAGGCTTGGTCGACCGGCTCTTCGAAACGCCGCGCCACCCCTATACCGAAGCGCTGCTCGCGGCGCTGCCCGAACACCACCGCGGCACGTCGCGGCTGGTGACGTTGCCGGGCATCGTGCCCGGCCGCGACGACCGCCCGGCGGGTTGCCTGCTTGCGCCGCGCTGCGCTTATGTGCAGCCACGTTGTGTGGCGCAGCGGCCGAAGCTCGATGACGGCGTGCGCTGTTTTTTCCCGCGCTCGGGGGCGTTGGCTGGCCCCAACGGCGACACCGCTGCCGTAGCCGCGACGCAGACCGCTGCGCACCCGTGTCGCACCGAGGCCCCTGATGCCTGACCCGGTGTTGCAAGCCGACAAGCTGGCGCGCTACTACGCCGTCGGCCGCGGCTTCCTGCGCGGGCAGGCGGTCGTCAAGGCACTCAACGGCGTGTCATTTGCGCTGACGGCAGGGCGGACCTTGGCGGTGGTCGGTGAATCGGGCTGCGGCAAGAGCACGCTGGCGCGCGCGCTGACACTGATCGAGCGGCCGACCTCGGGCGCGCTGCGCATCGACGGCATCGATGTGGCAACCGCCGAGCCGGCCGCACTCACCGCGATCCGCAAGCGGGTGCAGATCGTTTTCCAGAACCCCTATGCCTCGTTGAACCCGCGCAAGACTATTCGCGCCACGCTGGATGAGCCGCTGCTGATCAACACCACCAACAGCGCCGCACAACGCCGCGAGTTGGTCGACTCGATGCTCAACCGCGTCGGCCTGCGGCCAGAACATGCCCGGCGTTATCCGCATATGTTTTCCGGCGGCCAGCGCCAGCGCGTGGCGATCGCGCGGGCGATGATGCTTGCGCCTTCGATCGTCGTCGCCGACGAGCCGACCTCGGCGCTCGACGTGTCGATCCAGGCGCAGATCCTGAACCTGTTCATGGACCTGCAGGACGACACCGGCACGGCCTATGTTTTCATTTCGCACAACCTGAGCGTGGTGAAACATGTCGCCCACGACGTGCTCGTGATGTACCTCGGCCAGGGTGTCGAATCGGGCCCGAAGTTGGCGGTGCTCGGCCGCCCGCTGCACCCCTATACGCAGGCGCTGCTGAGTGCGGTGCCGACGCTGCGGCGCGAACACCGGCGCGCGCGCATCCCGATCGTCGGCGAGCTGCCGAGCCCGCTGAACCCGCCTTCGGGTTGTGCCTTTCACACCCGCTGCCCACGCGCTCAAGGCCGCTGCGCGCAAGAGGCGCCGCTGCTGCGCCCGCTCGACGGCCGCGAGGTCGCTTGCCACTTTGCCGAGGGCTGAAGTGATCACCAACGACGACCTCGCCGCTGGCTTGCTCGCCGCCGTGCACGACCTCGACTTCGGCGCGACTGCGGACTCGCTGCGCGGCGGCGCAGCGGTGGCGCAGATGCCGAGCCTGGACCTGGCACTCGTGGCCTTCCCATCAGGCGCGCCGCCGGTCTGGGCCAATGTGCTGGTCTCGCGCGACCACCCGCGTGGCGTCGTCGCCAGGATCGGCCCCGATGCGGGCAGCGTTTCGAACGTTAGCTATGTCGCCGACCAGACCAACCGAGAGCTGGTCTCGACGGCCTGGCTGCCTGATGCCGACTGGTCGACGACGCGCTGGTTGCCGCTGGCCACGCGGGGCGGGGCGGCCGGTGCGACCACCGCTTCGATCGACGCTGATGCCGACGTCGATGCCGACACTGACGACGAGCGTTTTGTCGTGCCCTATCCAGCCTCGTTGCTCAAGCTGATGGTCGCGGTCGGTGTCGGCATCGGCGTCGATGCCGGCGTCATCAGCTACGCCGATGCCTGGTCGTTTGCCGGCCGCAGCCGCTCGGTCGCCGACTGGTGTGAAGACATGATCACCATCAGCGGCAACGACTCGACCTCGGCGATGGTCGCGTTGCTGCACCAGCGGCGCCTGCTCGGGCCTGAGCGCAATGTGCTGCACGCGCGCTTCGATGCGCTCGGCCTGCACCTGCTGCGCATCAACAACACGCAAGCCGACGGCGGCTGGGGCAATGCCGCTGGCGCCGGTGTCGGCCAGATCCACATGAGCGCCTGGGACACCACGCGGCTGCTCTGGCTGCTCGACCCCGATGCCCCTGCCGCACCTTGGCGCGGCGCGCAACCGATCTTGAGCGCCGCGGCGCGCGACCCGCTGCTCGGCTGGCTGCGCGACCAGGCGCTGCACGAAATCCTGTCGTCGACGGTGCTCGCCGGCGTGCCGGGTTGGGTCGCCGGCATGCCGGCTCAACTGCCGGCGCGCTGGATCGATGCGAGCGGCGCTGCG
>JANPDN010000260.1:0-5649 GCA_031431555.1 Rubrivivax sp. | reverse complement strand
GTCGGCACCGTCGGCGCCGGTCTGGCGCGTCGAGTTGAACGATGGCGAGACAAACTGCAGCGTCTGCGCCAGGTCGAACTGCCCACCGCCCTCGGCGGCCTTGCTCAACGAGTAGATATCCACTGGCGCGGTGGTCTCGGTCGCCGAGCTACTGGCCGTCGCACGGCGCGAGCCAATGATCGTGATGGTCTCGCTGGTGGTGCCGGCAGCGGTTTGCGCAGCAGCCGGTGTGGGCAGGTTGCTCAAGCCGGCCAGCGCGCCGAACGTGGCCAGGGCCACCGCGCTGCGGCGCGGCACGGGGCGGGTGGTTGCAGGTGGTGAGCGGCGCATATTTTTCTTTCGTTTTGGATCGATGGGTGGGGCAGCTCGACGTGCCATCGGCAGCGTTGGGCACGACGTCCAGAGTCGGCGCCGCCAAGCGCCCGGCCTGGCCGCGGTGCGACGGTGTAGCCGATCTGCGCCAGACGGGGCATCGGGATCGGCCCCGGGGGCGCGCCGGCGGTGTCAGCGCATTGCTGCGTTTGCCGCACAGATGCTCCCCGTTGGGGTGACGCAATGCGGGCCGGCGCCTGGCATAGATTGGCGGCATGCCTCAAGCCCGCAGCCAGCAGCCCCGCCCGAAGGCGGTGCTCTTCGATGCCTACGGCACGTTGTTTGATGTCTACAGCGTCGGGCTGCTGGCCGAACAAACCTTCCCGGGCAAGGGCGAAAAGCTGGCCATGCTGTGGCGCGACAAGCAGATCGAATACACCCGGCTGGTGTCGATGAGCGGGCGCTACCGGCCGTTCTGGGAGCTCACCACAGCGGCGCTGCGTTTTGCCGCGCTGCGCCTGAAGCTCAGCTTGAGCGCCGACGCCGAAGCGCAGTTGATGAACCAGTACCGGCACTTGAGCGCCTTCCCGGAAAACCGCGAGGTCTTGCAGGCTTTGCACGACCGCGGCATCCCGGCCGGCATCCTGAGCAATGGCGACCCCGAGATGCTCGACGTCGCGGTGCGCAGCGCCGGCATCCACGCCCTGCTGCAGCACCTGCTGTCGGTGCACAAGGTGCAGCGCTTCAAGACCGACCCCGCGGCCTACGCGCTCGGCCCGCAGGCCTTGGGTTTGCCGGCGCACGAGATCCTGTTTGTCTCCAGCAACGGCTGGGACGCGATCGGCGCCACCTGGTTCGGCTACACGACGCTGTGGGTCAACCGCGGCGCGCTGCCGCTGGAGCAACTCGACACCGTGCCCACCCGCATCGGCGCGAGCCTGCGCGATGTGCTCGACTTTTTCCCCATCGAAGCGAAGCCTTGACCGGCACCACATTCATGCTCATGCCCTTGCTCAAGCTCACGCCCATGACCACACGCAGCACGATCCACGGCCTCGAAGTTGCCAGCGTCCTGAAGACTTTTATCGACGACCAGGTCCTGCCCGGCACCGGCGTCGACGCGGCGTCGTTCTGGCAGGGCTTCAGCGCCCTGGTGCACGATCTCGCGCCCAAAAATGCGGCACTGCTGGCCGAGCGCGACCGGCTGCAGAGCGAGCTCGACCGCTGGCACAAAAAACACCCCGGCCCGATCAAGAAGATGGCGCGCTACCGCGCCTTTCTGCGCGACATCGGCTACCTCGTGCCCGAGCCGGGCGTGGTCAAAGCAAGCACCCGCAATGTCGACGCCGAACTGGCACGCCAGGCCGGCCCGCAGCTCGTCGTGCCGATCACCAATGCACGTTACGCGCTGAACGCTGCGAATGCACGTTGGGGCTCGCTGTACGACGCGCTCTACGGCACCGATGCATTGCCGCGCACTGACAGCAACGCCGATGGCGCCGAGCGCGGTAGCGGCTACAACCCCGTGCGCGGCGCCCAGGTCATCGACTACGCGCGGCATGTGCTCGACCGCTGCGCACCGCTGCAAACCGGCTCGCATGTCGGCTCGACAAACTACGCCGTCGTTGATGGTGCGTTGCGTGTGACGCTGAAGTCCGGCGCCGTCAGCGGCCTGGCCAAACCGGCGCAGTGGGTCGGCTACCAGGGTGACGCTGCGATGCCGTCATCAGTGCTGCTGGTGCACCATGGTCTGCACCTGGACATCCGCATCGACCGCAGCACGACCATCGGCGCGAGTGACGCTGCGGGGGTCAGCGACCTGGTGCTTGAAGCCGCGTTGTCGACGATCCTGGACCTCGAGGATTCGGTCGCCGTGGTCGACGCCGACGACAAGGTGCAGGCCTACGGCAACTGGCTCGGCATCCTCAAAGGCACGCTGACCGAGGCCGTGACCAAGGGCGGCAGCAGCTTCACGCGCGGCCTCAACCGTGACCGCGAATACACCGCGCCGAATGGCCAGCCGATCAAGCTGCACGGCCGCTCGTTGCTCTTCTTGCGCAACGTCGGCCACCTGATGACGAACCCGGCGGTGCTCTGGGGCGCCGGCACCGGCAACAGCGCAAACGAGATCCCCGAAGGCATCCTCGATGCGGTGGTCACGACGGCGATCGCGCTGCACGATTTGAAGCGCACCGACACCGGCCTGCGCAACAGCCGCACCGGCAGCGTCTATATCGTCAAGCCGAAGATGCACGGCCCCGCCGAGGTCGCTTTTGCGGATGAACTTTTTGGCCGTGTCGAGGCGCTGCTCGGCTTGCCCAAACATACCGTCAAGCTCGGCATCATGGACGAAGAGCGCCGCACCAGCGTCAACCTCAAAGCCTGCATCAACGCGGCGTCGGCGCGGGTGGCGTTCATCAATACCGGCTTCCTCGACCGCACCGGCGACGAGATGCACAGCACGATGCAGGCCGGGCCGATGTTGCGCAAGGGCGATATGAAATCCAGCGCCTGGATCGCCGCCTATGAGCGCAACAACGTGCTCGTGGGCTTGAGCTGCGGCCTGCGCGGCAAGGCGCAGATCGGCAAGGGCATGTGGGCGATGCCCGACCTGATGGCAGCGATGCTGCAACAGAAGATCGCGCACCCGCTGGCCGGCGCCAACACCGCCTGGGTGCCAAGCCCCACCGCGGCCACGCTGCATGCGCTGCACTACCACCAGGTCGATGTCGCGGCTGTGCAGCGCGGGCTGGAGTCGGGCCTCAAGAAGACCGACGCCGCGGCGCAGCGTGAAGCGCTGCTGACCGGCCTGCTGACGGTGCCGGTGATCAAGGGCAAGCCGAAGTGGAGCGAGGCCGAAAAGCAGCAGGAGCTCGACAACAACGCGCAAGGCATCCTGGGTTATGTCGTGCGCTGGGTCGACCAGGGTGTCGGCTGCTCCAAGGTGCCCGATATCCACAACGTCGGCCTGATGGAAGACCGCGCCACGCTGCGCATCAGCAGCCAGCACATGGCCAACTGGTTGCACCACGGGGTGGTCAGCAAGGCCGAGGTCAAGGCCACCCTCAGGCGCATGGCCAAGGTTGTTGACCAACAGAACGCGGCTGATCCGGCTTACCGCAAGATGGCCGGAAACTTTGCGACGTCGGCCGCTTTCAAGGCCGCCAGCGACCTCGTCTTCAAGGGCTTGTCGCAGCCGAGTGGGTACACCGAACCGCTGCTGCATGCGGCTCGGTTGGGGGTGAAGTCCGCGTAGTCCTGGTGCTCCTTGGCGTTCGATCACGGCGGCTGCGCGGTCACGCCAACTGCAAGCGATGCGCCAATGCCCGCAGCCGCTCGATCCCCGGCTCCTTGCGCGGCCAGGTCAGCTCGACGCCATCGCCGGCATAACGCGGCAGCACATGCAGGTGTGCATGCGGCACGGTCTGCCAGCCGGCGGGCTTGTTGGCCTGCAATACGGTGATGCCTTCCGGCGCAAAGGCCGCTTGCACCGCGATCGCGACGCGCCGCGCCATGCGCATCAGGGCCGCGGCTTCGTCGTCGCTGCAGTCGAGCAAGGTTTCGCGCGGGGCCTTGGTGGCGACGATGACATGGCCATCGTTGACCTGGCCGGCGTCCATGAAAGCGAAGACGAGCTCGTCTTCGCAGACCTTGGCACAAGGCCATTCGCCGGACAGCAGTTTTTCGAACACGGTGCTCATCGCGGGCCTCGTTGTTGGCGTCGATCGGATGTGATCGGCGTTGCACAAGATCATCGCAGGCCCTGCTGCGACAATCCCGGCTCGCCATGGAAAGCCCCACCAACCTGCCGCACCTGCCCCCGCTGCCCTCGTTGCCGCAGTTGCCCGAGCGCTGCGAAATCCTCATCGTCGGCGCCGGCCCGGCCGGCAGCGCCTGCGCGCAATGGCTGGCGCGGGCCGGCTTCGACACCCTGCTCGTCGACCAGCATGACTTTCCGCGCGACAAGACCTGCGGCGACGGCCTGATCCCGGATGCCCATGCGGCGCTGCGGCGCCTGGGCGTCTACGACGAAGTTGCGGCGCGGGCGCAGCCGGTGACGCATGTGAGCTGCTTTGCGCCGAGCGGGCGCCATGTCGAAGTGCCCGGCACGCTGTCGGTGCTGCCGCGGCGCGAACTCGACTGGGTGCTGCTGCGCGCGGCGTTGAGTGCCGGCGCCAAGCTCGCGACACCCTGGCGCTTCGATGCGCCGCTGAAGGACGCTGCCGGCCGGGTTGTCGGTGCGCGTTTCAAACGTGCCGGCATGCTGCACGAAGTGCGCGCCGACCATGTCGTACTCGCCACCGGCGCGGCGCCGCAAGCGCTCGTCGCGTCGGGCCTTTGCGAGCGTCGCGTGCCGAGTGCGATGGGCCTGCGTGGTTATGTCAAGAACGACGCCATGGTCGGCCGCATCAAGAATCTCGAAGTCGTCTGGCACGGCAAACTCAAACCCGGCTACGGCTGGATATTCCCCTGCCGCGATGGTGTTTTCAATATCGGCGTCGGCATCATCGACAGCCACAAGCCGGGTGACCATACGATGCGCGACGTCAACCTGCGCGAGGTCTTTGCCGACTTCACCCAGCTGCATGCGCCGGCGCGCGAGTTGATGGCCAGCGGCACGCTGGTCGGCGAGCTTAAGGGTGCGCCGCTGCGCAGCTCGCTGGTCGGCGCGACCTTCGCCGCGCCCGGTGTGCTGGTCACCGGCGAAGCCGCCGGCAGCACTTATTCTTTCACCGGTGAAGGCATCGGCAAGGCGATGGAAACCGGCCTGATGGCTGCCGAGGCGCTGATTGCCGCGCGCGAAAAATCGCTCGACGATGCCGGCATCGCGGCGCACTACATTGCCGCTTTGGGCACCATCAAGCCGAAGTTCGATCTCTACGAAAAGGGCAACAGCGTCAACTACCGGCCCTGGTTGACCGAGATCCTGATCCGCCGCGCCGTGCGCAGCCCGCGCCTGCGCCAGCGCATGGCCAACCTGCTCGAAGAACGCTCGACGCCGGCCCAGCTGGTCACGCTGCGCGGGCTGTACAAACTTTTTGTCGAGTAGCCGCGAGGCGGCTGCAACCGGGCCTTGAGCGCGATGTGCCAACTGCTCGGCATGAACGCCAACACGCCGACCGACGTGTGTTTCAGCTTCACCGGCCTGGCCACACGTGCCGATGAACACAAGGACGGCTTCGGCATCGCGTTTTTCGAAGACAAGGGCTTGCGCCTTTTTGTCGACCACCATGGCGCACGCGTGTCGCCCGTGGCCGCGCTGGTCAAGGGTTATCCGATCCGCAGCGACAACGTCATCGCGCATATCCGCAAGGCCACCCAGGGCCGCGTCGCGCT
>JANPDN010000259.1:0-7877 GCA_031431555.1 Rubrivivax sp. | reverse complement strand
GCGGTGTGGGCCCAGTTCGCTCCGTCAGCGTCGGCGACGGCGGCGTCGGGGGGGCCGGCTACGCTTAGCAAATTATTATGCGCAACGCCGGCCACCCCGACGCCACCTTCGCCCCCAGCCCCACCACCCACACCGGCCGCAGCGCTACCCGCACCACCGGCTGCGCCCATCCCGCGGCATTCGCGGCGACCCGAGAACCTCGGTCCAGCCCGCAGCGGGGCCCCCGACGCAGTGACTAAGAATTGGCGGAACGAAGTCGGGGGCCCCGCTCCGGGCTGCGAGGACCGAGAACGCCGGACCAATGACGACAAAGCCGCCAACAGCGCCGCACTCATACCCGCGCCCCAAACAAACCCTGCGGCCTGAACAGCAGCACGCCGATGAAGATCACGAAGATGCCGATCTGGCCGAGGGACTCGCCCAGCACCAGGCCGCACAGCGACTCGACCACACCGATCAACAACCCGCCGACCAGCGCGCCAGCAAAACTGCCCATCCCGCCAAGCACGACGATGGTGAAAGCAACAAGCACGAAGCCGCTGCCGACCTGCGGGTTGACGTAATACGCCGGCAGCAAAAAACACGCCGCCGCGCCCAGGCAGGCCAGGCCGATGCCGAAGCTCATCGCGTAAACATGGTCGACATCGATGCCACACAACCGCGCGCCGTGTTTTTCTTTGGCCACCGCGCGGATCGCGCGGCCGAGGTCGGTGCCGGTGACCACCCAGAGCAACAGCGCCGACGCCACCAGCGCGCCGCCAAAGGCCACCAGCTTGGGCAGCGAGATCATTGCCGGGCCGATGGCGACTGTGGTCAGCGTGTAGGCGGTGTCGATGGTGCGCGTGTCGCTCTTGAAAGCCAGCAGCGCCAGGTTTTCGAGCACGATCGACAGCCCCAGCGTGACGAGCAGGATGTTTTCGTCCTTGCCGTGGCTGGCGCGGTTGATGATGCCGCGCTGCAGCGCGTAGCCGAGCACAAACATGCCCGGCACGACGATCGGCAGCGCCAGATAAGGGTCGATGCCGGCATAGGTCTTGAGCATCCACACGGCATACAGCGCCACCATCAGCGCCGCGCCATGGGCGAAGTTGATGATGTGCAGCACGCCGTAGATCAGCGTCAGGCCAAGCGCGATCAGCGCATACACCGCGCCAGTGGTCAGCCCGTTCAGGACTGACGGGAACAGGATGCCGAAGTCGAGCACCGAAACCCGTGCGGTCAGCGCAACCGGCCAGGTGGGCCGTTAGGCGCGCAGCGGGAAGATCGCTTCGGCCTCGCGGTACTCACGCGGCACGATGACCCGGATGTCGCCCTTGATGACCTGCGTCATCATCGGCTGCGCACCCAGGTTCTGGCCGTTTTCGAACTTCGTCGCGCCGTAGGGCATGAAGTGGTCGCTGAAGGTGCTCTTGTTCAGCGCGTCGATGATCGCGGCGCGGTCGGCGCTCTTGGCACGTTCGATGGCGTCGGCCAGCAGGCGCACTGCGGTGTAGGTGTTGAAGATTTCATAGGTGAAAAACAGGCCCTTGGCTTCGACCCGCTTGCGCAGTTCGGCGGCGCGTTTGTCCTTCGGGTTGAACCAGTGGTTGCAGTCGATGATGCCGTTGGCAGCGTCGGGAAACTCCTTCAGGAATTTGTAGCTCGACGCCGCGCCGCCAAGCACCGAGTAGATCGCCTTTGGCATCACCTTCTGCTGCTGCATCGTGCGCACCAGCAGCGCGTATTCGTTGAAGTAGTTGGCCGGGATCACGATGTCGGGGTTCACCGACTTCATGCGCAGCACGATATTGTTGAAGTCGCGCGTCGGGTTGGCGTGTTTGATGACCTCTCTGACCTCGAAGCCGAAGCCCGGCAGTTCGCGCGCCAGCAGGTTCGCGGTGCCGGTGCCGAAGAGGCTTTCTTCGTGGATGATCATCACCGTCTTCGCCGGCCGGCCGGCAACCGTATTCAGCACATGCAGGTTGCTCACCGCGACCTGCGCGCAGGTGGCATACCCGGGGCCGAAACGGAAGGTATTTTTCAGCCCGCGCTGCACGATCTGGTCGGCGACGCCGATATCGACCACATGCGGCAGGTTGTATTTGGCCGCCGCCTGCGTCGTCGCCAGGCAGATCGCCGAAGCAAACGCGCCGACCACCGCCGAGCAGCCGGCCTCGTTCATCTTTTCGATCTCTGCCGTGCCGGCCTGCGGCGTGCTCTGCGCGTCACCGAGCATGACGTCGAGCTTGGCGCCGCCCAGGCTCTTGATGCCGGCCTTGTTGATGTCCTCGATGGCCATCAGCGCGCCTTCTCGGCACTGGGCTCCGGAATACGCCAGTGCGCCGGTGACCGGATGCAGGATGCCGACCTTCACCGCCTTGGGCTGCGCACCGCCGACGAGCGGGAAAGCGAGCGCCGATGCGGCGGCGGTGGACTGCTGAATGAAGGTGCGGCGGTTGCTCATCGAAGGGCTCCTCGGGTTGGACGTTAGAGATCGCGGGTTGGTTCGGACGGTCAGGGCGGTCTAGGTGGTTCTGGCGGTCAGTGGAACGGCGCCGTCAGGGCCTGGCTGACCCAGACCTTGGCATCGATGCTGCCGACACGCGACAGCTGCATTTCGTATTCATAACGGTCGGGCCGGTAGAGGCCGTTAAGCCACTGCACCGGCCGCTCCTGGTCGTCAAAGATGAGCCGGCTCACCGCCAGCAGTGCCGAGCCGACATCGACGTCGAGCAGCCGCGCCACGCTGGCGTCGGCCAGCCGCGCCGAGATCGTCTGCGTCGCGCGCCCGATGCGCACACCCGAGTCTTCGAGCAGGATCAGGATCGGCTTTTTTGCGAGTTCGCGTTTGCCAAAGCTGCGCGCCAACGCGGCCGGCACATGGGTCGTGATGTGCGACAGCGGGCCTTCGCGGGTCGAGCGCACACGCACTGCCTTTTGCACCGGCGCGCCGGCGTCGATCAAGAGCCGGCCGGCGACCAGGCTTGAGGCCGGCAGCAGGCCACATTCGATGACCCGGACCTTGGTCGCCAGCCCCATGCTGACGATGTTTTCGAGCAGGCCGGCCAGCTGCGCACGCGATGCCGCGCCGCCACGGCGCGGCGCGCCCGGTGAACGCGCGGCGGCGTCGGCAACCGCCACCGTGCCGCGGCCCGGTGCACGTTCGATCAGGCCCTCGGCAGCCAGCCGCGCCAGCGCCTTGCGCACCGTCACGCGCGCCACGCCAAATTCCTGCATCAACCGCATCTCCGTCGGCACGCCGGCGGCGTAACGGCCCTCATCGAGTTGCTCGCGCAGCACCAGATAGACCTGGTGGTACTTGGGCAACGGCGAGGGCGACAACATCGGGCCGCAGCCTGCGGCGTTTCGATTGTCCTGTCAATAGGACAAATAGGCAGGGGCTCCGATCCAGGCACACTGCGACGTTTGCGGCGACGGCGGGAGACCCATGGCCCTAAAAACCTTTGGCAAACGCAGCGAGGGCGCGCGCCTGGAGCGCATGCAAGCCTCGTCGATGTGGGCCGGCGCCGGCTTTCGCAATATCCACCCCACCCTGCCCGGCCTGCGTGACGCCAGTGCGCCGCGGCCGACATTGAGCGAATTTCTTTGCGGCGGCGTGCGCCGGGTGCCCACCGGCCCGCTGCCGTCGATCGACCCGCTCGCGGCTTGGGCGCAGGGCCCGCCCGGCTCGGGGCTGCGTGCGACGTGGCTCGGCCACTCGACCGTGCTCGTCGAAATCGGCGGCCTGCGGGTGCTCACCGACCCCGTCTGGGGCCCTCGTGCATCACCTTCGCGCATCGCAGGGCCAAAACGTTTCCAGCCGGTGCCGGTGCGCTTGAAGTCGATGCCGCCGGTGGACGTGGTGATCGTGTCGCACGACCACTACGACCACCTCGACTACCCGACGATCAAGGCGCTGGCGCAGCACACCGAGGTGCCGTTTGTGACCTCGCTCGGCGTCGGCGCGCACCTCGAAGCTTTTGGCGTGCCGGCAGCGCGCATCACCGAGCTCGACTGGTGGCAAACCCATCAACTGCCCGGCCACGATCTGGCCATCACCGCCGCGCCGTCGCAGCATTTTTCTGGGCGCGGGCTGAAAGACCGCAACGCCACGCTGTGGTCGTCGTTTGTGATCCAGTCGCCGAAACACCGCGTCTTTTTCAGCGGCGATACCGGGCTGACGACGCAGTACACCGAGATCAAAAACCGCCTCGGGCCGTTTGACCTGGTGATGTTGGAGGTCGGTGCTTTTCATCCTTCGTGGGGCGATATCCACCTCGGGCCCGACAACGCCTTGAAGGCGCTCAAGCTGCTCGGCGGGGGTGCCTTTTTGCCGGTGCATTGGGGCACCTTCAGCCTGGCGCTGCACGCCTGGGACGAGCCAGCGGAGACCCTGCTCGCTCTGGCGCCGCGGCAAGGGGTGCAGCTCTTGATGCCGCGCCTGGGCGAGGCCATCGAGCCGCTGCACGGCGAGCGGGTGGCGCCGTGGTGGCGCGGCGTCGATACACGCCCGGCGCCGGCCGCAGCGGCCGCCGACGCGCGGCCGTTGACCGCGCCGGCGTTGCCGAAGTCGATGCCCTGGCCGCTGGATTGAAGCGTCTCAGCGCGACTTGCTTTGCTGGAGGCGCTGGCGTCGCATCACCCCCAGGCCCAACAGCCCCAGCCCAAAGAACGCCCAGGTGGCGGGCTCGGGCACCGGCGTCGGCAGCACCGCGAAGCCGCCGTCGAAGTCGTACGGGGCCGCCGCCAGGCCGACGAGCGCGCCATTGCTGATCGCACCGGTGGCCAGGTTGACGTCATAAAGCAAGTAGGCGCCCAGCGGCCCGCCGGTCGGTGCATCGGGCCGGCGCAAGACTGCAAAACCGAAGTCGCCGCCGATGGTGGTGTCCACGCTGCCGGGGGTGGTGTAGCTATCAAAGCCAATCTGGCGCTGCGCATCGACGGTCACGCCGAGCGCACCAACCGTCGTCACCGTGCCGGCGTTGGGCGGGCTTTGCAGCAGCAGCGCGTCGTTGCGCGAATCGATGTCGAAGAGCTGGGTCACGCCGCCCATCGTGGGCAAATTGTTGATGTACGCAGCGGCATCGACGAAGGGCGCGTTGCCATTTGCAAAGGCGAGCGCGCCGTCGACCGCGGCGATCAAGCCGGTCGCCGAATTCAGGCGCAGGTTGACACCGTTGCTGCCGACGACCCGGATGCGCATGCTGTTGTCAGCCTGCAGCGTGGTCGGGTTGAAGTCGAAGCCAAAACTCTGGCCGCCTGCGAGGCTGTAGTTGGCGCCGGTGGTGTTGAACCCGGGGCCAACCGCGCTGGCCGCCGCACTGCCGACATTCACCGTGTAGAGCTGCGCCGTCGCCGCGCCGACATCCAGCGCATACAGCGTATTCGTGCCGGGGCGGAAGTCCAGCCCTTCGGGCACAAAGCCGACGTTGCCCACGGGCGTGACGGCTGCCGGCGCATTGACATCGAAGTAATACAGCAGGCCATTGCCGTCGACACCATAGGCGCGCTGCGCCAACGTCGGCAGCGCAGCGCCACACAAGACGACCGCGGCCAGCGTGCGGACGATCGCAACCTTGCGAAATTTCATGATTGCTCCTTCGGGGTTGGGGGTGCGGCCAAGCGCTGCAGCCTGGTCCATGGCGACCTACGCCGCCAGCCCCGCGCTGGATGCATCACCCCCACGATTGCCGGCGCGGCCGGCGCGGCCGAGCGCGGCCGAGCGCGGCCGCGATCGGCCTCAGGCCCGCCGATCGACACGCAGCGCCAACACCACCGAGGTCGTGGTCTTGACCACCCCGTCGATCTCGCCGATCTCGTCGAGCAGCGCGTCCAGCCGCCCAGTGGAGTCGGCACGCAGGAGCGCGATGGCGTCGAACTCGCCGCTCACGGTGCAGAGCTGGCGCAGCTCGGGCCAGGCTTCGAGGCGGCGCTGCACCGCGCGTGCGGCCTTGGGCTGCACGGTGATGCCGACATAGGCCTGCACGCCGGCGTCGGCCGCGTCGGCGGCCAGGCGCACGGTGTAGCCGACGATCGCGCCGTCACGCTCCAGGCGCGCCAGCCGCGCCACGACCGTCGTGCGCGCGACACCGAGCTTGCGCGCGAGCTCGGCGGTGCTCGATCTGGCGTTGGCCTGCAGCAGGTTGATCAGGGCGCGGTCGGTGGCGTCGACAGGGCGCGGCAAACGTGGCGACGTCGGCGCCGCTTTCGGTGTCGCTGACTGCACCGCGGTCTGCGGCGCGTTTTGCGTTGGGTTGTGCGGTGCGACTTGCGCTGAGCGCTTCGATGAAGTCATGGGCTGACGGCGTGGCTGACGATCTGGCGGACGATGTGGCGATCAGGGCTGACGATCCGTCAGCAGGCGCGGCATTTTCGCCGGAACGGTGCTTTCTTTCGTCGGCGCACATTCATAGACTTCCGGCAACCTGAAGGAGTCTCAAAGCATGATGAAAATCGCCCTGCTCGGCGCCGGCCATATCGGCCAGACCATCGCCCGCCTGATGCAACACAGCGGCGACTACCAGGTCACCGTCTTTGACCAGAGCGCCGCGGCGCTCAAGCGCGCCGCCGACGCCTCTGGCGCGGCGACCTGTGTCGTCGACTCCGACGACCACGCTGCGCTGCTTGCCGCATTGCGCGGCCACGACACCGTGATCAATGCGCTGCCCTACCACCTGGCCGTCACCGCGGCATCGCTTTCCCACCAGGCCCGCTGCCATTACTTCGACCTCACCGAAGACGTCGCCGCGACACAGCAGATCAAACAACTCGCCGAAGGTGCCGGCACCGCGTTCATGCCGCAGTGCGGCCTGGCGCCGGGTTTCATCGGCATCGTCGCGCACCATGTTGCGAAGTCGTTCGAGCAAGTGCACGACGTCAAGATGCGTGTCGGCGCGCTGCCGGCGTTCCCGACCAACGCGCTGAAATACAACCTGACCTGGAGCGTCGACGGCCTCATCAACGAGTACTGCCACCCCTGCGAGGCGATCCACGACGGCGAAAACATCAACATGCTGGCCCTCGAAGGGCTCGAGCATTTTTCACTCGACGGCACCGAGTACGAAGCCTTCAATACCAGCGGCGGCTTGGGGACCTTGTGCGAAACCTGGGCCGGCCGGGTGCGCAACCTGGACTACAAAAGTGTGCGTTATCCCGGCCACCAGGCGCTGATGAAAATGCTGCTCGAAGACCTGCAACTCAAGAGCGACCAGCAGACGCTGAAAGACATCCTGCGCCGCTCGGTGCCGGCGACGATGCAGGACGTGGTGCTGATCTTCGTCACCGTCAGCGGCTTGCGCGCGGGCCAACTCGTGCAGGAGGTTTTTGCGCGCAAAATTTTTGCCGACCGCAGCGAGACGGCACCGCTGTCGGCGATCCAGATCACCACCGCCGCGGGCATCTGCGCGGCAGTCGATCTGTTCCGCGAAGGCAAGCTGCCGCAACGCGGCTTTATCCGGCAGGAGCAGGTGGAGCTGCCCGCGTTTCTGGCCAACCGTTTTGGCGCGGCATATCAGCAGAGCCGGCAGGTCGAGTCGATTTCCTGACCGCGTTGTCCTGATCACGCCTGGGCGGTCGGGATGGCGGGTTGGCGCCGGCCGCCGGTGGTCGGCAGCAGCGCCGCTCAGTCAGCCATCTTCATGTGCGGGAACATCGCGCGGCGCGCTTCGTCGTCCATCTCGGCCTTGAAGGCATGCCGTTCGCGCAGCGCGTTGACCCGTTGCACGGCAGGGCGCGCATTGATCGCATCGAAGTGGCGTTTCAGGTGGGGCAATTGCTCCCAGGCATCGGCGCCGAGAGCAAACGGCATCGCGCGCGCCCAGCCCCACACCGCCATGTCGAGCAGGGTGTAGCGGTTGCTCACCATCCACGGCCGGTCGGCCAGATGCGCGTTCAGGATC
>JANPDN010000258.1:0-20043 GCA_031431555.1 Rubrivivax sp. | reverse complement strand
GGCTTCAAGTTGGCGCGTGCGGCGTAAATTGCGGCGCTGTAGCCGGCCGGGCCGGAGCCAAGGATCAGCACGCGGGCGTGTTTGGTGTGGATGGTCATGGGCGGGTCTTGGGGGGGCGAAGCTGGACGGGCCAGCGAAGATGTAAGCAAAGAAGCCGGGAAACCCAGTCCTGATTGTCAGTTGGGGACGCCGCGAATGGCGGCAAGATTGTCAATGGGCAGAATAGGGCGATTTTAAGTTTCCGAGGCAGAGTGCCGCGAAGTCCTTCAAGCGCCCATTCAACAAGAACGTAGGAGTTCACCGATGTCGATGCTTTCGAACCTGGATCTGATCCGCCGCGTGCCGCTGTTTTCGATGCTCACCCCCGAGCAGGCGCAGGCGGTCGCCGACGGCGTCGTCAAGCGGCGTTTCCGTCGCGGCGAACTGGTCTGCGAGCAGGGCCGCAAGAGCAACTCGCTGTTCATCCTGCTCAATGGCCGTGCGCGGGTGCTCACCGCCGACTCGCGTGGCCGCGAGGTGATCCTGGCTGTGCTCGAGTCAGGCGACTATGTCGGCGAGATGAGCCTGATCGACAACGAGCCCCATTCGGCCACCGTGCGCGCCGAAGTCCAGACCGACATGCTGGTGCTGTCGCGCACCGACTTCGCACGCTGCCTGCCGGAAAACTCCAGCCTCAGCTACGCCATCATGCGCGGCCTCGTGCGCCGACTGCGCAATGCAGACCGCCAGATCGAGTCGCTCGCGCTGCTCGATGTCTACGGGCGTGTCGCACGCACCCTGCTCGACATGGCCGAGGTTGACGACGGTGTCAAGATCATCCGCCACAAGGTCAGCCGCCAGGACATGGCCAAGGTTGTCGGCGCCTCGCGCGAGATGGTCAGCCGGGTCATGAAAGACCTCGAAGAGCGCGGTGTCATCGAGACCCAGGACAACGGCTCGGTGATCCTCAAAGAGCGCATCGCCGAACCCGGGTAAATTGCTGCGCCGGTGCGGCCGGCGATCAAGACGCGCGGCCAGACGGACCATGCGGCGCGCGGCGAGTCGGGCCATCGAGCCGCCGCCCGGCTTGCGCCACAATCGCCGGCATGACATTTCCTCTGGGCTCGCTGCGCGCTGACGGGGCTTACGCTCGCAGCTCGACGGCGGCGGGTGCGGACCTCGGTGCCGACGCCAGCCGCGCCACCGCCACCGCGCTATCACCCCGCGGCCGCGGCCTGCTGCTGGCGGCCACCGGCACCACCGGCCTGCTGCTCTTTATCGCCCTCGTCACCTACAGCGCGGCCGACCCCGGCTTCAGCACGTCGGGCAGCGGTGCGGGCCTGCGCAACAAGGCCGGCGCGGTGGGCGCCTGGGCCGCCGACCTGGCCTATTTCAGCTTCGGCTTTTCGGTCTGGTGGCTGATGCTCGTCGGCGCGCGCGCCTGGCTCTCGGCATTGGCCCGGTTGCTGCGCAACGAAGCTGCAGATTCCAGCCTGCGTCGGCGACTGGTCTTTGCTGCTGGCCTCGTGCTGCTGGTCTGTGCCAGCGCCGCGCTCGAATGGACGCGCTTGTATCGCTTCGAATCTCACCTGCCCGGCCACGCCGGCGGCGTGCTCGGCCACACGCTGGGCCCGGCGTCGATGCACGCGCTGGGTTTTGTCGGCTCGGGCGTGTTGTGGATCGCCGCGCTCGTTGCCGGCCTGCCGCTGGCCTTGCGCTTTTCGTGGTTGCGGCTGGCCGATGGCATCGGCGGCCTGGTCGATTCGATGCGCGAGCGGCGCCAGGAAAAGCGCGAGATTGCCGAAGACCAGCGCATCGGCGAGCAACTCGCCAGCGAACGCGAAGTGGTCGCTGAAGAGCAACTTCATGCCGCCGTCGAGCAGCCCAAAAAGCCGATCGTCATCGAGCCGCCGGTGCTCGATTTGCCGAAGTCGGTGCGGGTTGAAAAAGAGCGCCAGAAGCCGCTCTTCGTCGAGCTCAGCGATACCCGATTGCCGCAGGTCGATTTGCTCGATGCGGCGCCGTCGCGCACCGAATCGATGACGCCGGAGTCGCTGGAAATGACCTCGCGGCTGATCGAAAAAAAGCTCGCCGACTTTGGTGTCATCGTGCGTGTGGTCGCGGCTTCGCCGGGGCCGGTGATCACGCGCTACGAGGTCGAGCCCGATACCGGCGTCAAGGGGTCACAGATCCTGAACCTGGCCAAGGACCTGGCGCGCTCGCTGAGCCTGGTCAGCATCCGCGTCGTCGAGACGATTCCCGGCAAGACGACGATGGCGCTGGAGTTGCCCAACGCCCGCCGGCAGACGATCCGCCTGGCCGAGATCCTGGGTTCGGCGCAGTACAACGATGCCTCCTCGATGCTGACCCTCGGCCTGGGCAAGGACATCATCGGCTTGCCCCTGGTCGCCGACCTGGCCAAGATGCCGCACTGCCTGGTGGCGGGCACCACCGGGTCGGGCAAATCGGTGGGCATCAACGCGATGATCCTGAGCCTGCTCTACAAGGCCGAAGCGCGTGATGTGCGGGTCATCCTGATCGACCCGAAGATGCTCGAGATGAGCGTCTACGAAGGCATCCCGCACCTGCTGTGCCCCGTCGTCACCGACATGAAGCAAGCCGCCAACGCGCTCAACTGGTGTGTCGGCGAAATGGAGCGCCGCTACAAGCTGCTCAGCAAGATGGGCGTGCGCCAGCTCTCGGGCTACAACCGCAAGATCGACGACGCTGCGGCCGCCGGCAACAAGCTGCCGAATCCTTTCAGCCTGACGCCCGATGCGCCCGAGCCGCTGGAGCGGCTGCCGTTCATCGTGGTCGTCATCGACGAACTTGCCGACCTGATGATGGTCGTCGGCAAGAAGATCGAAGAGCTGATCGCGCGCCTGGCGCAAAAAGCGCGCGCCGCCGGCATCCACCTGGTGCTGGCCACGCAGCGGCCCAGCGTGGACGTGATCACCGGCCTCATCAAGGCGAACATTCCCACGCGCTTGAGCTTTCAGGTCAGCAGCAAGATCGACAGCCGCACGATCCTCGACCAGATGGGCGCCGAGGCCCTGCTCGGCCAGGGCGACATGCTCTACCTCACACCCGGCGGCGGCCTGCCGGTGCGCGTGCACGGCGCTTTTGTCAGCGACGAAGAAGTCCACCGCGTCGTCGAATACCTCAAGAGCCAGGGCGCGCCGAACTATATCGACGGCATCCTCGAAGGTGGCACGCTGGACGATGACGGCGCCGCGGTCGGCGAAGGCGGCGCCGGCGGTGGCGAAGCCGACCCGATGTACGACCAGGCCGTGGCGATCGTGCTGCAGCACCGGCGCGCGTCGATCTCGCTGGTGCAGCGCCACCTGCGCATCGGCTACAACCGCGCCGCGCGGCTGCTCGAGCAGATGGAGCAGTCGGGCATGGTCTCGGCGATGTCGAGCAACGGCAACCGCGACATCCTGGTGCCGGTGAGGGCTGAATGAGTGCGCAGAGAACCCGGCCCGGCCGGATCGGCTTTGTTGGCGTGCGCGGTCTGCTGGGCATCATGCTGCTGCTGATCGGTTCAACCGCCGCCGCCGACGCCCTCGAAGCGCTGCGCGAGTTCGTTCGCGACGGCAAGAGCGGCCGCGGCAATTTCACGCAGACCGTGACCTCGGCCGATGGCGCGCGCAAAAAAGTGTCCAGCGGCAGCTTCGAGTTCCAGCGCCCGAACCGCTTTCGTTTTCAGTACAGCAAACCCTTCGAACAACTCATCGTTGCCGACGGTGTCAAGGTCTGGATCTTCGACGCCGACCTGAACCAGGCCAGCTCGCGCAAGATCGCACAAGCACTCGGTTCGACACCGGCATCGATCCTCGCCGGCGGTGCGATCGAAAAGGATTTTGACCTCGCGTTGCAGCCTTCTCGCGACGGCCTCGACTGGGTCCTGGCGACACCGAAGGTCAAGGACGGCACGATCCAGTCGATGCGCATCGGCTTTCGTGGCAAGGAGCTGGCGGCGATCGATATCAACGACGGTTTTGGCCAGCGCTCGTTGTTGCAGTTCAGCGCCTTTGCCAACAACGTGAACATCGCCACTGATCGTTTCAGCTTCACACCGCCGGCCGGCGCCGACGTCATTGAGCAGTGAGGCCGCGGTGGCCAGCGACTCGCTCTTCGACGATGCAGCGGGTGGTGATGCCGCGACCGACGCGACGGCTGCCGCAATAGCGGCGGCGCACTTGAGCAACGCCCCGCTGGCCGAGCGCCTGCGCCCGCGCACGCTGGACGAAGTTGTCGGCCAGCCGCATCTGCTGGGCCCCGGCAAACCGCTGCGCGTGGCCTTTGAATCCGGCCGGCTGCATTCGATGATCCTGTGGGGCCCGCCGGGGGTCGGCAAGACCACGCTCGCGCGGCTGGTTGCCGGCGCGATCGACGCCCAGTTCATCGTGCTACCGGCAGTGCTCGCCGGCGTGAAGGACATCCGCGAGGCGGTCGAGCGGGCGCAGGCTGCGCGGTCAGCACGCCGCGGCAGCGACGGCGCCGTTGGTCGGGCCACGATCGTCTTCGTCGACGAGGTGCACCGCTTCAACAAGGCGCAGCAGGATGCATTTTTGCCGCATGTCGAATCGGGGCTTTTCACCTTCATTGGCGCGACCACCGAGAACCCTTCTTTCGAGGTCAACTCGGCGCTGCTGTCGCGCGCGACGGTGCATGTGCTCAAGAGTCTCGAAGACAGCGAACTCGGTGAACTGCTCGACCGCGCCCGCGCCATGCTGAATGCACCGCCGCTGGCTAACGCCGCACGTCAGCGGCTGGTCGCACATGCCGATGGTGACGCCCGCCGGCTGCTCAACGCCTACGAAAACGCCGTCGCTGCCGCCGGCACGTCGGTCGAGATCGACGAATCCGTGCTCGAAAAAGCGCTCGGCGAGATGCTGCGCCGCTACGACAAGGGCGGCGACCAGTTCTACGACTCGATCTCGGCGCTGCACAAATCGGTGCGCGGCTCCGACCCCGACGCCGCGCTGTACTGGCTGGTGCGCATGTTGGATGGCGGCGCCGACCCGCGGTACCTGGTGCGCCGCATGTTGCGCATGGCCAGCGAAGATATCGGCCTGGCCGACCCGCGCGCGCTGCTCATGACGCTCGTCGCCGCCGAGGTCTACGAGCGTCTGGGCTCGCCAGAAGGTGAGCTCGCGATCGCCCAAGCGGTGGTCTACCTCGCGATGGCGCCGAAGTCCAACGCCGTCTACAGCGCCTGGAACGCCGCCCGCGCTTTTGTCAAGCAAGACGGTACCCGCCCGGTGCCCGAGCGTCTTCGCAATGCGCCGACACGGTTGATGAAGGACCTCGGCTTCGGCAAGGGTTACCGTTACGCCCATGACGAGGCGGGCGCCTTTGCTGCCGGCGAAAGTTACCTGCCCGACGGCATGCCAGTGCAGCGTTTTTACGCGCCGGTGCCACGCGGCCTGGAGATCCGCATCGGCGAGCGGCTGGCTGAACTTCGGGCCGCGAATGCCGGGCGGACTGCCGCCATTTCCGCCGCCAGCGACCGGGTATAAGCCCGACCCCGCGGCGCCGCGAGGCGCGCCTAGACTTGGTTGGCACGCCGCGTGCAAGCCCATCTGCAGCGCGGCCCGGTTCGGAATGCAGCGCCAAAGGCCCACCACGATGGAAACCTTCTTTCAGCAAATCATCAACGGCCTGGTGCTGGGCAGCATGTACGCGCTGGTGGCCCTGGGCTACACGATGGTCTACGGCATCATCAACCTGATCAACTTCGCGCACGGCGAAGTGCTCATGGTCGGCGCGCTGACGAGCTGGACCGTGGTCAGCGCGCTCGCATCCACCGGCCTGCCCGGCTGGCTCTTGATGCTGATTTCGCTGGTGGCGGCGATCGTGGTCTGCTCGGTGCTCAATTTTGCGATCGAGAAGATCGCCTACCGACCTTTGCGCAACGCACCCCGATTGGCGCCGCTGATCACCGCGATGGGCATGAGCCTGCTGCTGCAGACGCTGGCGATGATCGTCTGGGAGCCGAACCCCAAGGCCTACCCGATCCTGCTGCCGTCTGAGCCGATCAACTTGGGCGGCCCGGTGATCAGCGTCGTGCAGATCATCATCCTGGTCAGCACGGCGATCATCCTGGCCAGCCTGATGTGGTTGGTCAACAAGACCAAACTCGGCCGCGCGATGCGCGCCACGGCCGAGAACCCGCGCGTGGCCGCGCTGATGGGCGTGCGGCCGGACATGGTCATCTCGGCGACCTTCATCATCGGCGCGGTGCTCGCTGCGGTGGCCGGTGTGATGTGGGCCGCGAACTACGGCACCGTGCAGCATTCGATGGGCTTCATGCCCGGCCTGAAGGCCTTCACGGCAGCGGTGCTGGGTGGTATCGGCAACCTCGCCGGGGCGATGGTCGGCGGCGTGCTGCTGGGGCTGATCGAGGCCATCGGCGCGGGTTATCTCGGCGACCTCACCGGCGGCGTGCTCGGCAGCCACTACGCCGACATCTTTGCCTTCGTGGCGCTGATCCTGGTGCTGACGCTGCGACCTTCGGGCCTGCTCGGCGAACGTGTCGCTGACCGAGCTTGACGAAAGGCCCGATCATGGAACAACGCAACAAAATCGTCGTCTTCCTGATTGCGGCGCTGGCACTCATCGCGCTGCCGTTGCTGATTCAATCCGTCGGCAACGTGTACAACGTCGGCACCCAGGGCTGGATACGCATCCTGGCGCTGGCGCTGCTGTACGTGCTGCTCGCCCTGGGTCTGAATATCGTGGTCGGTTATGCCGGCCTGCTCGATCTCGGGTTTGTCGCTTTCTACGCGGTGGGCGCCTACATGTACGCGCTGCTCGCCTCGCCGCACTTGATGGAAACCTTCCCGGCGCTGAAGTCGATCCTGCCGGGTGGCCTGCACGCACCGATCTGGTTGGTGATCCCGCTGGCGGCGATGCTTGCGGCACTGGCCGGCGCGGTGCTCGGTGCGCCGACGCTCAAGCTGCGTGGTGACTACCTGGCCATCGTCACGCTGGGCTTTGGCGAAATCATCCGCGTCTTCTTGAACAACCTCGAACATCCGGTGAATATCACCAACGGCCCGCGCGGGCTGGACCGCATCGACTCGATGAATCTGTTCGGCTTCAGCTTCGGCAAGGCGATCGAGATCGGCGGCTTCAAGATCCCGCCGGTGACGCTGTATTACTACCTCTTCCTGACGCTGGTGGTCGTCAGCGTGATCATCTGCCACCGGCTGGAGATCTCGCGCATCGGGCGTGCCTGGATGGCGATCCGTGAAGACGAAATCGCGGCCAAGGCGATGGGCATCAATACGCGCAACATGAAGCTGCTGGCGTTTGCGATGGGTGCCGGTTTTGGTGGTGTCGCGGGCTCGATGTTCGCGGCCTTCCAGGGCTTCGTCTCGCCGGAATCGTTCAGCCTGATGGAAAGCGTGATGATCGTGGCGATGGTCGTGCTCGGCGGCATCGGGCATCTGCCGGGGGTCATCCTCGGCGCGCTGATGCTGGCGGCCCTGCCCGAGGTGCTGCGCTATGTCGCCGGCGACTTGCAGAACATGACCGGCGGGCGCCTCGACGCAGCGATCCTGCGCCAGTTGTTGATCGCGCTGGCGATGATCATCATCATGCTCATGCGCCCGCGCGGCCTGTGGCCTTCACCCGAACATGGCAAGGCGGCCCCGGCGCCTTTGCCGGTGAAGTGAGCGGAGCAATACGATGACCACGGTACTCAAGGTCTCGGGTGTCTCCAAGCGCTTCGGCGGCCTGCAAGCGCTCAGCGATGTCGGCATCCACATCGAGCAGGGCCAGGTCTACGGCCTCATCGGCCCCAACGGCGCTGGCAAGACGACCTTCTTCAATGTGCTCACCGGCCTGTACACGCCCGACTCGGGCTCGTTCGAGCTTGGCGGCGAGCCTTACAAACCCGAGGCGGTGCACGAAGTTGCCAAGGCCGGCATCGCACGCACCTTCCAGAATATCCGCCTCTTCGCCGAGATGACGGCGTTAGAGAACGTCATGGTCGGCCGCCATGTGCGCACCCATTCCGGCCTCTTCGGCGCGGTCTTTCGCACCGCGGGTTTCAAGCGCGAAGAGCGCGAGATCACCGACCGCGCGCGTGAACTGCTGGCCTATGTCGGCATCGAAAAATATGCCGACTTCAAAGCCCGCACGCTGAGCTACGGCGACCAGCGCCGGCTCGAGATCGCGCGTGCGCTGGCCACCGACCCGAAGCTCATCGCGCTGGACGAGCCCGCGGCGGGGATGAACGCGACCGAGAAGATCGTGCTGCGCGAACTCATCGACCGCATCCGCAACGACAAGCGCACGATCCTGCTCATCGAACATGACGTGAAGCTGGTGATGGGCCTGTGCGACCGCGTCACCGTGCTCGACTACGGCAAGCAGATCGCCGAAGGCACGCCGTACGACGTGCAGCGCAACGACAAGGTGATCGAGGCCTACCTCGGCGCCGGGCACAAGGCGCATTGAGATGACCAAACCGATCTTCCTCAAAGTCAGCAACCTGAAGGTCGCCTACGGCGGCATCCAGGCGGTCAAGGGTGTCAGCTTTGAAGTCCGCGAAGGTGAACTGGTCAGCCTCATCGGCGCCAATGGCGCGGGCAAGACGACGACCCTCAAGGCGGTCACGGGCACCCAGCCGATCGGCGATGGCGAGGTTGAATTTCTGGGCCGTAGCGTCAAGGGCCAAGGCGCCTGGGACCTCGTCCACCAGGGCCTGGTGATGGTGCCCGAAGGGCGCGGCACCTTCACCCGCATGACGATCGTCGAGAACCTGCAGATGGGCGCCTTCGTGCGCACCGACAAGGACATCGACGCCGATATCGACAAGGTTTTTGCGATCTTCCCGCGCCTGAAGGAACGCGCCAACCAGCTCGCCGGCACGATGAGCGGTGGTGAGCAGCAGATGCTGGCGATGGGTCGCGCGCTGATGGCCAAACCGAAGGTGCTGCTGCTGGACGAACCTTCGATGGGTCTGAGCCCGATCATGGTCGACAAGATCTTCGAGGTCATCGCCGATATCCACAGCCGTGGCACGACGATCCTGCTCGTCGAGCAAAACGCCAGCCGCGCTTTAAGCCTGGCCGACCGCGGCTACGTGATGGACTCCGGCGAGGTGACGATGGACGGTGACGCCAAATCGCTGCTCAACGACCCGCGCGTGCGCGCGGCGTATCTCGGCGAATGAGCCGCTGCCGGTGCTGGCCTCGTAGCGCTGGACAGGCAAGCGTGCGATGCCGGCGACCCTTGAGCCCGGTGTCCGGCTGCAGCTGCTGCGCGACCCGCAACTGCACCACGCCGAGGGCCGCAGCACACCGCTGAACGCCAACGACGCGGCGCTGCTGGCGCTGCTCGCAGTCGATGGCCCGGCCAGCCGCGAGCGCACGATTTTGCTGCTCTGGCCAGACGAGACCGACCCAGCGCGCGCCCGCAATGCACTGCGCCAGCGCCTGTTCAGGTTGCGCCGCGTGGCAGGCTGCGACCTCGTCAGCGGTGAAGAGACGATCCGCCTGGCCCCCGGCATCGAGCATGACCTCGAAGCCCTGGAACCGGCCCTCGCGGCCGACCCGGCGAGCGCAGCCCACGGGGATTTGCTCGGCAACCTGCACTACGACGAACTGGTCGACTTTTCGACCTGGCTCGACGCCGCCCGGGCCGCCTGGCGCAGCCGGCGCCGCGACACCTTGGCCGCGATCGCGTCGCGGCTTGAGGCCGACGACCAGATCGCCGCCGCGCTGCTGTGCGCGGAACGCATCGGGCGCGACGAGCCGCTGTACGAACATGGCCTGCGCCGCCTGATGCGGCTGCATTACCGGCGTGGTGACCGGGGCGCGGCGCTGGCCGCCTTTGCCGAGTTTCAAACCGCGCTGGCAGCGGCGTTGGGCGAGCGGCCTTCGGCCGAGACCGAAGCCCTGCGTCGCCAGATCGAGGGCAGCGGCGCGCTGCCGGTGGCAGCTGCACCGGCCTCGGTGACGCTGCTGCGGCCGCCGCGGCTGGTCGGTCGTGCGCGTGAATGGGCGCACATCGAAGCCGCGATGTCGGCTGGCCGCATCGTGGCCCTGACCGGCGAGCCCGGCATCGGCAAGAGCCGCCTGCTCAATGACGTTGCGGCCGCGCACGCGACCGCAGTGGTGCAGGCGCGGCCGGGCGACGCCCGGGTGCCGTATGCGCTGCTCGGGCGCATCGTGCAGGCCGTGGCCGCGCTGGCCGACGTCGAACGCTGGCCGGCCTGGGTGCGCACCGAGCTGGCGCTGCTGGCGCCGCAACTCGGTGCAGCGGCCAGCGGGCCAGTGGAGTCGCGCCGGTTGCAGCAGGCAGTGGAGTCGCTCTTTGGTGCGCCTGGCCCCCAAGCGACGCGGCTGGCGGTCGACGACTTGCAGTTCGCCGACGACGCCAGCCTGGACATGCTGCCGGCTTTTACCGGGCCCACTGGCGCCTGGCTGCTGGCCTGGCGCGGCCACGAGCAGCCGGTGGCGTTGGGCGCCTGGCTCGATGCCATCGACGGCGCCACGCTCGAGCGCATCGAGCTCGAGGCCCTGGACCAGGCCGCGGTCGCCGAGCTGCTGACTTCGCTGGCCTTGCCTGGTGTCGACGGTCCCGGCTGGGCGGCGCGGGTCCACCAGCACAGCGGCGGCAATCCGCTGTTCACGATCGAGACCCTGCGCACACTGCTTGCGCGCGGTGGGGCCGCCTCCGGCGCGGCCGGCGACGGTGCGCTGCCGCTGCCCGATACGCTGCGCCGCCTGATCGAAAAGCGCCTCGCGCAGTTGCCGGCCCCGGCCCTGAAACTGGCGCGTGTGGCAGCGCTCGCCGGCCCCGACCTGACGGTCGACCTTGCGGCCACCGTGCTCGGGGTGCATGCGCTGGACCTTCACGATGCCTGGCACGCGCTCGAGGCTGCGCAGATCATGCAAGGGCGCGTCTTTGTGCACGACCTGTTTTATGAAGTCACCCGGGACGCGGTGCCGGCGGCGCTGCGCCAATGGCTGCATGGCCGCATCGCCGGCGGGCTCGATGCAGCCGGGGCCGGCGCGCCGGCACGCGTCGCGCAGCATTGGCAGCTCGCGGATGAGCCGGCGCGTGCGGCGTCGGCCTACGCGCGTGCGGCGGCGGCGGCGGCAGCGGTCGGCCGGCTCGCCGAGCAATGTCGCTGGCTCGAAGCCGAAGCCCAAGCGCATCAACTCGCGGGCAACGCCGCGGCGCGTTTTGATGCGCTGCACCGGCATGCCATCGTCGCCCGCGAGGCGCGTTCGCCGGCGCAGGCGATGCAGGCGGCGCGTGCGCTGGTGGATGTCGCCATCGATGCGCGGCAACGTGGCCTGGCGCATCTGCAGGTCGCCCAATGCCAGCTCAATGCGGCTCGCTTCGACCGCGCGTTGCCGGACTTCGACAGCGCCATCGCGCAAGCCGCCCAGGCCGGTGATGAGCACACCGCGCAACACGCGCGTTACTTGCGCGCGCTGGCGTTGGCGCAGACCCGCGGCGCGGACGCGGCCCTGGCCGCCATCGAGCCGCTTGCCGGCTGGGCCGAAGCGCTCGACGACGCATCGCTGCAGCACAGTTTTCTGGCCGACTTTGCAATCGTCTGCGACCAGGCCGACCAGCGCCGCCGCGCGCGGCCGATGTTCGAGCGCGCACTGGCCTACTTCGACCGCACCCGCGAGACCGGCAACGCCGCACCGACGCGGATGATGTTCGCGCGCAGCCTGATGGCGTTGGGCAATCTGGCCCAGGCGCAGACGCTGCTTGAGGCCGCCGTCCGCGGCCGCAACGAGCTGTCCGATGGCGAGGGCGGTGACGGCATCGAAGTGCTCAACCTGGGCCGTGTTTATTGCGAGCTGGGATGGTACGCCGAAGGGCTGCAATTGCTCGAGGCTCTTCATGCCAGGTTGGCAGACCGTGGCAGCGTCGTCGTCTGCGCCGCAGCGGCGCTTGTGATGGCGCGCATTCACGCCCACCTCGGTCAGGCCGCGCGTGCGATGGCCTGGCTCAACGGGCTGCCGCCCGAAGCGCCGTTCCATCAGCGCGCTGCCGCGCTGTGGACCCATGCGCTGTTGATACAGGACCGTCCGCCACAACGCGCCGACAAGCTTGACGCCGCGCTGGCGCAGATCAGCAGCGGCGCCGACCTGCCCTATTTGCGGCTGCCGATCCAGTTCGACCGCCTGGGCTGCCGGCCGACTGCCGACAACGCGGCCGACAGCGCCGCGGCGCTGCGTGCCGGTGTCGCCGAATGCGAGCGGCGCGAGTTGCCTGCGGTGCAGATGCTCGGTCGCATGCGGCTGGTGCAGGTGCTCAGCGCGCAAGGTGACGGTGCCACGGCGCTGCTCGTCGCGCGGGACCTGTTGCACGACCTGCGGCACTGCCATCCGCTGGGCACCTATCTGCCGGAGCTGTACGCGGCCTGCCGTACGGCCGCGCTGCTCGGCGCCGACACGCTGCTCGCCCAGCAATGCCAGGACCGCGCCGTGCAGTGGATCGCTGCGACTTCGCAGGCCCATGTGCCGCCGTCTTTCAGGGACAGCTTTGCGCACCGCAACCCGGTCAACCGCCTGATCCTCACGACGACGCTTGACGGTCCGGCTTGACGCATCGAGTAGTGCAACGGATAGCGCATCGGACAGCGCATCGGTAACGCATCGGTAACGGGTGGGCTCTAGCTTGCGGGTGTCCGCCCCAGTTCGGGGTGGTTGCCAGAAAGCCGGAGGTCCCGATGAACCCGAATCCCTGCCAGGCCGCAAGCCTGTCGATCGATGCTGTCCACCACAGCGCGCCGCACCGACACCCCCGACGGCCGACGCGGCCCGCGGTGTCGCTCGTGCTGGCCACGAGCACCACGCTCCTGTTGTTGACCGGCTGTGTCGCCACCGCGCCAAAGATGGGCGAGGCCAAGGGCACCGTCACCGGCGCGGCCGGTGGTGGCGCTGCCGAGGGCCAGAACAGCCAGCTCGAACGCTGCGACGAGACGCTCGGCACACTTGGTGTGCAGGAGGACAGCAACGCGCCTTGGTTCATCCAGCTGCGCCAATACCAGCTCGGCTCGACGTTGCCGGTGCTGCGCCTGATGATCCAGCAGAGCAACTGCTTTGTCATCGTCGAGCGCGGCGCGACGATGAACAACATGATGCGCGAACGCAGCCTCGACAAAAGCGGCGAGATGCGCGCCGGCAGCAATTTTGGCGCCGGCCAGATGGTCGCTGCGGACTTCACGATCAGCCCGAGCATCCAGTTTTCTGGCAAGAGCGGGCAGTCCGCGGCGGGCCTGGCGACGCGGGCCTTCGGCGCGTTCGGCGCCTTGGCCGGCAGCATGAGCACCAACGAGGCCTCGACGACCCTGCTGCTCATCGACAACCGCTCGGGGGTCCAGATTTCGGCCGCCGAGGGCAGCGCCAAGAATTTCGACTTCGGTTTTTTTGGTGCCGCGTTCACGGGCGGTCTGGCCGGTGGTGCAGGTGGTTATTCATCCACACCACAAGGCAAGGTCATCGTCACCGCATTTGCCGATTCGTTCAACCAGATGGTCAAGGCGCTGAAAAACTACAAGGCGCAGACCGTCAAGGGCGGCCTGGGCACTGGCGGCCGGCTGGGGGTGCAGGGCGGCAGCACGGCAGCATCCAAAGAAGTCGAGACCAAGAAGGACACCGACAAAAAAGAGGCCGACAAGAAAAAGAAATAGCCCGCTGATCACCCCTGTTGAGGAGCCGCAAATGAACCGAAGAAATGTTCTCGCCCAGTTCGGTGCAGCGCTGGCGCTGCTGTCGCTGTGCAGTGCACGGGTGGCCCGGGCAGCGCCAGCAGCGCCAGCAGCAACGGCAGCAACGGCAGCAACGGCCGCCGACGACCCGCTGGTCAAGCTGGACGCGGCACAGCGCCGCGTGGTGCAGCAATTCTTGAAAAAGCGCAGCGCGCCGGGTGAGGGCCAGGCGCAAGCCCACGCCGTCGAGCTCGCCGATATCGACGGCGACGGCGCGCCGGACATCGTCTTGTTGTGGACCCTGCTCGGGCCGACATTCGCGAGTTCGACGCTGACCTTGATCGCCCGACCGGCGCGGCCCGGTGCGACCGCCGGTGCGACAGCAAGTGCGACCCCAAGTACCGCTGCAGCGTGGCGCGAAACCGGCTCCGCCGACATCTTCGGCCAGGCTGAAAGACTGCGGGTGCAGGGCCGCGAGATCCTGGTCGACACGCTGACGCTAGGCCCCAAGGACGCGCGCTGTTGCCCCAGCGTGAAGAAGGTGCAGCGCTTGCGCTGGGCGGCTGGCCGGCTGGTGGCTGCCAAGGTGTGAGGCATGGACGGCGCCTGGATCTTGGCCGGCATGGTGCTGGCGGCGCTCGGGCTGGCCGCCTGGGTGCTTGCCGAGCGCACGACGAGGCGCTGGCCGCAATTGCTGGCCTGGCTGCAATCGCGCCCCCGCGTCCAAGCGCCGGCACCGCGTCAATTCTGCTATCAGCGCAGCGGCGGGCCACCGCAGGGCCCCGTCGACCTGACCCGATTGCGGGCGATGCTTGCTGACGGGCGGCTCGAAGGCGACGTCTTGGTCGCCAGCGCTGGCAGCGACGATTGGCGGCCGCTGGTGTCGATGCTCGACACCGGCCCGGCCGACGCGGCTTTCAAACCGGCTCGGGCGAGCGCACCTTCACACGAATCTCGGTGATGTCGGGTTCGCGCACCGCCACTGCAGCGAGCAGCGTGGGCAGCACATGGCGCAGTTTTGCCGCCGCACTGGCATGGTTGGCAAACAGGGTCCAGATGCCGGCATCGATCGGGCCGGCACGTACCTGGCCGCGCAGCGCGCCAGGCAGCAAGGACTGCACCGCAACAAAGCAGGCCTGCGCGCGCCGATGGCTGGCCAACAGGCCGGACAACATCGTGCTGTCGCTCAGCGCCTGGGCCGCGCTTCGCGCCTGGGCCGGCCGCCCATGCGGCGCGTAGGTCGCAAACCGGGTTGAGCGTGCCATGTCGTGACCGCCTCAATCAACCCTGGCGCCGCTGGCCCTGACGACCCGTTCGTACTTCGCGAGTTCGGTTTTCACAAAAGTCGCAAACTGCGCCGGCGTCGTTGGCGAAGGTTCGGCCATCAGCGTCGCCAGCCGCGACTTGATCTCGGCGGAATTCAGGGCGTCGACAAACGCGCGGTTGAGTTTTTGGGTCAGCTCGGCAGGCATCCGCGCCGGGCCGAAGAGGCCGAACCAGGTGCTGATGTCGAACTCCTTCAGCCCCAGCGCGGCGCCGGCTTCGGCGATGGTCGGCACCTCGGGCATGGCGCTCGATCGCCGCGCGGTGGTGACTGCCAGCGCGCGCAGTCTGCCGGCGCGGATATTGGCCGACGCCGCGGCCAGGTTGTCGAAATTGAAGTCGACCTGGCCGCTGACCAGCGCCAGTTGTGCCGGCGGCCCGCCGGCATAGGGGATGTGCACGATGTAGAGGCCGGCGCGGGTCTTGAACATCTCGCCCGCCAGATGGCCGGCGCTGCCGTTGCCGCCGGAACCGTAGTTCAACTTCGCCGGGTTCTTTCGCGCATAGCCGACCAGGTCGGCGAGTGAATTGATACCCAGTCGTGCCGCTGTCTCAGCATTCATCACCAGCACATTGGGCACCTGCGCGACCAGCGTGACCGGCGTGAAATCACGCTGAGCGTCGTAGGGAATCTTGCTGTACAGCCAGGGGTTGATGGCATGCGTGGCGACCGCGCCCATGACCAGGGTCTGGCCATCCGGCGCGGCCTTGGCGGCGAGGTCGGCACCGAGGTTGCCGCCGGCGCCCGGCCGGTTTTCGACGACCACCAGCCCGAGGCTGTCCTTGACCCGCTCGGCCAGTGCCCGGGCCACAATGTCTAACGGGCCACCTGGCGGGTAAGGCACGATCAGCCGGATCGGCCGCGGCTGCGCCGCCGCGCTGCCGGTGCCGGCCAGGGCGACGGCCGCGACCGCGGCAGCGAGAATTTCACGTCGGTTGCGCTGGGTGCTGGATGTGATGTCGAGCCTCATGCCGTGGCCCCATGTTTGTCGGCTTCAGAAGTGAACGAGTCGGCGTAAAACTCCGCCGCCGGCAGGCCGCAGCGGTCACAGAAGTCGGCTTTCGCCGACTCGACCATCACCGGCACCCCGCAGGCGTAGACCTGGTGTTTCGACAAGTCGGGCAGGTCGGCCATCACCGCTTGGTGGACAAATCCGGTGCGCCCGGCCCAGTTGTCTTCGGCCTTGGGTTCGCTCAAGACCGGCACATAACGCAGGTTGGGCATCTGCGCCGCGGCGGCCTCGGCCCAATCGTGCAGATACAGATCGGCCTTGCTGCGGCAGCCCCAGTACAGCGTCGCCGGCCGCGTGATGCCTTTGAATTGCATCTGTTCGATGATCGCCTTGATCGGTGCGAAGCCGGTGCCACTGGCCAACAGCACGATCGGCGCGTCGGAATCCTCGCGCAAGAAGAAGCTGCCAAACGGGCCTTCCATGCGCAGGATTTCTTTTTCTTTCATCGCGGTGAAAACATGGTCGGTGAAGCGCCCGCCCGGCATGTGGCGCAAGTGCAGTTCGATCGCCGGTGGCGAGCCCAGCGACTGCATCGCATTGGCCATGCTGTAACTCCGCCGCGCGCCGTCACGCAGGATGAATTCGACATACTGGCCGGCGCGGTATTGCAGATTCTGGTTGGCCGGCAATTGCAGCTTGAGCACGGCGACATCGGGGGCGGGGCGCTCGATGCTGATCACGCGGCTGGGCAGTTTCAGCACCGGGTATTCGCCAGCACCGGGCACGGTGCGCGCTTCGACGACGCAGTCGGTTTGCGGCGTCGCGCAGCATGTGAGGATGAAGCCGGCGGCTTCTTCTTCGGCCGACAAGGCCTTGGCCTGGTGCACGCCGTGGATCACCCGGCCTTCGAGCAGGCGGCTCTTGCACGAGCCACAGGCGCCGTCGCGGCAGCCGTAGGGCAGGCCGATGCCCTGGCGGATCGCGGCGGCCAGGATTGGCTCGTCGCGTTCGACGACAAAGCTGCGGTTGGCGGGTTGGACGGTGACGTTCAGGCTCACTGGGGTACCTTGATGCTGCAAACGCCGGTATGCGCCCTGGGGGCGGCCCGGTGTCTCATGGGTCGATGCGGTTGGCGGCGCTGCGGGTGGCCGTGATGGCACACTGGTCTGCGATTGTGCCCTTGCGACTGTGGCGGCCTGCGCTGGCCGGTGTGGCCGCAAGTCGCGGCGGCGCTGCCGCGCACCCCGAGCGCACCAACTTTCATCGATGACACCTGCCCCGATACCCTGGACCCGGCAACGCCGGCCGACGTTGCTGATCGTCGGTTGCGGCGATGTCGGCCTGCGTGTCCTGCGCCTGCTGCGCGGCCGCCACCGGCTGCTGGCGTTGACCTCGTCGGCGTCGCGCTGCGCCGAGCTGCGTGCCGCTGGCGCGACGCCGTTGCTCGGCAATCTCGATCAAAGCGCGACCCTCTGGCGCTTGGCCGGCCTGGCCGACCTGGTGTTGCACCTGGCGCCGCCGCCATCCGGCGGCGACAGCGACCTGCGCACTGCAGCACTGCTGCAAACGCTGGCGCGCGGCGGGCGCGTGCGGCGGCTCGTCTACGCCAGCACCAGCGGTGTTTATGGCGACTGCGGCGGGGCTTGGGTGAACGAAACCCGCGCCGCTGCAGCGACCACGCCGCGTGCGCTGCGGCGCCTGGATGCCGAAGCGCGTGTGCGTCACTTCGGTCGCCAGACCGGCTGCGCAGTGAGCATCCTGCGCATCCCGGGCATCTACGCCGTCGGCCGTGAGGGCGGCCACCCCAGCGAGCGGCTGCAGCGCGGCGCGCCAGTGCTCGTCGAAGCCGACGATGTCTATACCAACCACATCCATGCCGACGACCTGGCGCGTGCCTGCGTGCTCGCCTTGCACCGCGCGGCGCCGCAGCGTGTGATCAATGTCAACGACGAAACCGAGCTGCGCATGGGCGACTATTTCGACCTCGCCGCCGATCTCTGTGGCTTGCCGCGACCGCCGCGTTGCACGCGCGCGCAGGCGGCGGCGGTGTTGTCGCCGATGCAACTGAGCTTCATGGCCGAATCGCGCCGGCTCGACAACCGCCGCCTGAAAAAAGAACTCGGCCTGCGCCTGCTTTACCCGACGGTACGCGAAGGATTGCTGGCGCCGGATTCAACCGACGCCGCGTTCAGAACAGCCCGCTGATGCGCCCGTCGGCATCGACGTCGATGGCCGCCGACGACGGCAGCTTGGGCAGCCCGGGCATGGTCATGATGTCGCCGCAGACCAGCACCACAAAACCGGCGCCGCCGGCCAGGCGCACTTCGCGGATGTGCAAGATGTGGCCGCAAGGCGCGCCGCGCAAAGTCGGGTCGCTTGAAAACGAATACTGGGTCTTGGCGATGCAGACCGGGAAAGCGCCGTAACCCTGGTCTTGCAGGGCCTGCAGCTGCTGGCGCACGGCGGCGTCGGCAGTCACGCCGGCGGCGCCGTAGATCTTGCGCGCGACGGCTTCAGCTTTGGCCAGCAGAGTCGCGTCGTCGGGGTAGACAAAAGACATCCCCGAGCCCGGCGCAGTAGCCGCTTCTTGATCTGATTCGGCGACCGCCGAGACCACGGCTTCGGCCAGCGCCACCGCACCGCGCCCACCTTCGGCCCAGTGGCGGGCGACCACCAGCTTCGGCCCGAGCTTGGCCACCGCCTGCGCCACCAGCGCCAGCTCGGCCTCGGTGTCGTGGGCAAAGTGGTTCAGCGCGACGACGCAGCGCAGGCCGCAGTGCTGCTGCACGTTGTGTACATGACGCTCCAGGTTAGGCATGCCGCGCTGCAGGGCAACGAGGTCTTCGACCGCAAGATCCTTCAACCCCGCACCACCGTGGTACTTGAGTGCGCGCACGGTGGCCACGATCACCGCCGCGGCCGGCCGCAGGCCCGATAAGCGGCATTTGATATCGACAAATTTCTCGGCGCCCAAGTCGGCGCCGAAGCCGGCTTCGGTGATCACATAGTCGGCCAGCTTCAGCGCCGCGCGGGTGGCGATGACCGAGTTGCAGCCATGCGCAATATTCGCAAACGGCCCGCCGTGGATGAACGCCGGTGTGTGCTCGAGCGTCTGCACCAGGTTCGGCTTGATCGCGTCGCGCAGCAGGGCGGCCATTGCGCCCTGAGCCTGCAGGTCGGCGGCGGTGATTGGCCGGCCCTCGCGGGTGGCACCGACGACGATGCGCGCGACGCGGGCTTTCAGGTCAGCGAGGTCGCTGGCCAGGCACAGGATCGCCATCACCTCCGACGCCACCACGATATCGAAGCCGTCTTCGCGCGGGAACCCGTTGCCCGGCCCGCCCAGGCCGATGGTGATGCGGCGCAGGGCGCGGTCGTTCATGTCGACGACTCGCCGCCAGCTGATACGGCGCAGGTCGAAGCCGAGCGCATTGCCGTGGTGGATATGGTTGTCGATCAGCGCCGCCAGCAGGTTGTGCGCCAGCCCGACAGCGTGGAAGTCGCCGGCGAAATGCAGGTTGATGTCTTCCATCGGCACCACCTGCGCATGGCCGCCGCCGGCAGCACCGCCCTTCATGCCGAAGACCGGCCCGAGCGAAGGTTCGCGCAGGCAGACCATGGCGCGGCGGCCGATGTGGTTGAGCGCATCGCCGAGGCCGACAGTCGTGGTGGTCTTGCCTTCGCCGGCCGGTGTCGGGCTGATCGCGGTAACGAGGATCAGCTTGCCGTCGGGCCGAGTCTGCAGCGCCCGCAGCTGCGCGATCGAGACCTTGGCCATGAAGCGGCCGTGCAACTCAAGCGCTTCGTCGGCCAGGCCCAAGCGATCGCGGGCGAGGGTGGTGATGGGCAGCAGCGTCGTTTGCTGGGCGATCTCGATATCGGTGGGCATGCGGTGTGACTGAGGGCGAAGGCAACCCGCCATTTTCCTTGCCGCCGCAGGGCGCGCGCCCACGGGTCTGCGCCAATGGCGCTACGCGTCTCGAAGGTCCTAAACGCCTTCGGCGCGCTTGAGCGTTTTCATGCGGTCCACGGTCTGCACTTTCAGGGTCTGTCTTTCGCCCCGACGCATGATGTCCAGCGCCACCTCGCGCT
>JANPDN010000257.1:0-20074 GCA_031431555.1 Rubrivivax sp. | reverse complement strand
CCATCGAACATCGGCAGGTGGCCGATTCGGCACGCGCGCTGCTCGACGGCCTGGCCGAAGACCTGCGCCGGCTGCGCGCCGGCGCCGGCTTCGCAGCGTTGGGCGAAGCGCCGGTCTGCGATGTCTGCGAAGCGCGCGGCCTGTGCCGGCGCGATCATTGGACATCTGCGCCATGACCAGCCCGGCCGGTCCCCTGGCGCATCAACCCGCCTACCATCTCGACGGCCGGCTCGTCGACGAGGCCGCGGTCTACGCCGCCGCCTGCGACCCGCGCCGCAGCATCGTCGTCGAAGCCTGCGCCGGCTCCGGCAAGACCTGGATGCTCGTCTCGCGCATCCTGCGCGCGCTGCTCGATGGTGCGCAGCCGCAGGAGATCCTGGCGCTGACCTTCACGCGCAAAGCCGCCGGTGAAATGCGCGCCCGCCTGAGCGAGTGGCTGCTCGAATTTTCATGTGTCGGCACGCTCGATGGGGCACAGCGGCAGCGGCTCACCAAGGCACTGGTCGATCGCGGTCTGGCTCCAAGCGATGCCGCCGCGCTGGTGCCCGCGCTGGCCGGCCTGCATGCACGCTTGCTCGATGGCGGCCGCGGCGTCGCGATCCGATCCTTTCACGCCTGGTTCGTGCAGTTGCTTGCCGCGGCGCCGCTCGAGCTGCTGCGTGATCTTGGCCTGCCGCCGCAGCCCACACTGGTCGAAGACACCTCCGATCTGCGTGACGATCTTTTTGCGCGCTTTCACGCTGCCGTGCAGGCCGACGACAGCTTGCGCGCGACCTATATTGCGCTGATCGGTCGCCACGGCCGCGCGCGCGTGGCCGGCTGGCTCGAGCGCGCCTGGCGGCTGAATGTCGAAGTTTCGCGCGCCGATGCCGCCGGCACGCTGCGCGACGCGGTGCCGCCCGCGGTGCAGATCTGGCCGCAGCTGGCCGGCCTGCAAAGCCCGGCAGAACTGGTGCTGCGCGAACCGCTGTTGAGTGAGCTCGGCGCGCTTGCATCGCGCCTGGCCAAGCTGGCCAACAAGACCCCACGCGACGCCGCCGCGGCGCTGCGTGCGGCCTTGCGCGAAAGCGATCCAGCGCTGGCGTTGGCGGCCGCCTGCGACGCGCTGATGACGCGCAAGCGTAGCCTGCGCACCCGCATGGGCGACTTGGCCGAACATGCCGCCGCGGCGGCCAAGCTGCTCGAAATCGAGACCATGTTCGAGCAGCAGCAGGCGAGCATCGACCACGCCGATATGTGCGCACTTTCGCGGGTGCTTCTCGTTGAATATGCAGCGCTCAAAAACCAGCGCGGCCTGGCCGATATGGGCGACCTCGAAATCGCCGCGCTGGCGCTGCTCGGCGACCCGGTGCGTGCCGGCTGGGTGCAGCAGCGCCTGGACGCCACGCTGCGCCATGTCCTGATCGACGAGTTCCAGGACACCAGCCCGCTGCAGTGGCATGCGCTGCACGGCTGGCTGTCGGCCTACGCCGGGGCCGGCGGCGGCGCCAGCGGGCAGCGGCCGCCGTCGGTCTTCATCGTCGGTGACCCCAAGCAGAGCATCTACCGATTTCGCCGTGCCGAGCCGCGGGTCTTTGATGCCGCACGCGAGTTTGTCGTCGAAGGACTGGGCGGCTCGGTGCTTGAATGTGACCACACCCGGCGCTGCGCGCCCGGCATCGTGGCCACATTGAACGCGGTTTTCGCGCCGGCCGCGGCGAGCGGCGAGTGGCCGGGGTTCCGCGCCCATTCGTCCAGCGTCGACGCCGATACGGCGCCAGTTGGCGGCACCGCACTGCGCCATCTGCCGCTGGTGCCGGCAGCGCCACGCGCCAAGGCCGAGCAGAACCCGCAGCCGTTTTGGCGCGACACCCTGACCGAGCCGCGCCACGAGCCGGAAACGCAGCGCCGCGCGCAGGAAGCGGCGCAAGTCGCGGCAGCGATCGTGCAGCTGATGGCCGCTGGCCAGGCGCCGGGCAGCATCATGGTGCTGGCGCGCAAGCGGGTCGCGCTGCGCGCGGTCTCGCAGGCGCTGTCGGCCAGCGGCGTGGCGCATGTGATGCCCGAGCCGATCCGCGTCGGCGACGAGCCCGAGGCGCAGGACCTGCTGGCGGTGCTCGACGTGCTCGCCTCGCCGGGCCACGACCTGTCTCTGGCGCGCGCGCTGCGCAGCCCGGTGTTTGGCGCCGGCGATGACGACCTGCGGGCGCTGTCGCTGGCCGCGCGTGACCAGGGTTGCAGTTGGTGGGGCGCGCTGATGGACGACAAAAGCGAGTGGGCCGCTTCGACGGCACCCGCACCCGCACCCGCAACCGCAACCGCAACCGCAACCGCATCGTCACGCTCGCTGGCGCGCGCGCGCAGCCTGCTGCTCGGCTGGGCGGCGGTGATGCCCTGGTTGCCGCCGCACGATCTGCTCGACCGCATCGTCGACGAAGCCGATGTCGTCGCGCGCTTTGCGGCCGTCGTGCCGGCAGCACGCCGCGCGACTGCCCTGCAGGTCATCGACGCCTTGCTAGCCGCAGCACTCGATCTCGACGGTGGCCGTTACGCGACGCCCTACGGCTTTGTGCGCGCGCTGCGCTCGCGGCGCGTCGAAGTCCGCGCCGTGGCCGCCGCCGATGCGGTCTCGCTGTTCACCGTGCATGGCGCGAAGGGTTTGCAGGCCGACTGCGTTTTTATCGTCGATGCCGACCCGCACCGGCAGAACCCCGAATCGGGCGCGGTGCTCATCGACTGGCCGGTCGAGCGCGACGCGCCGGCACGGGTTGCTTTTGTCGCCAGCGAAGGTGCGCCGCCACCGTCGCTGCAAGCGCTGCAGGCCGCCGAGCGCGCAGCCCAGCAGCGTGAAGAATTGAATGGGCTGTACGTCGCGATGACCCGCGCCGAGCGGCTGCTGGTTTTCAGCGCCACCGAAGCCGGCCAGCGCGGCGCGGCGACGACCTGGTGGCAGCGCGCGCAGCCGCTGGCGCAGGCGTGGCTGCCCGATGTCGTGGCGCCGGCGACGCAGTCACTGTCGCCGATCGACGTGGTGATGCTGCCGCAGCGCCGGTCGCCACCGCCACCGTCCGCGACGACACCGACCGCTGCCGCCGCGACCGACGACAACGCGTCGCGCTGGGGTCGCGCTGCGCACCGGCTGCTCGAATGGGCAACCCGGCCAGGTGTGTTCTTTGACGCCGTGCAATGGCAGGCCGCGGCAGCGGCGGCGGCCCAGGCCGCAGGTGTCGACAGCACGCAGCTCGCCGCTCTCGTCGCCACCGCGCAGCGGGTCTTGTCGAGCCCCGGCTGCGCGCGGTTTTTCGACGCGAACGCCATCGCCTGGGCAGGCAATGAAGTTGCGGTGGTCGTCGACAGCGAGCCCGGCCGCATCGACCGTCTGGTCGCCCTGGACAGCGCCGCGGGCCGGCAGTGGTGGGTGCTCGACTACAAGCTGGGCAGCAGCGCGCCAGAGCAGTCCGCAGCCAACCTGGCGCAGATCGCCGCCTATGGGGCTGCGGTGAAGCGGCTGCAGCCGGGCGACCGGGTCGCGGCGGGCTTCATCACGGCCGCCGGGGCGCTGGTCGAGGTTGCAATCGGCTGACCGTCGTTTGCTGCTTGAGGGTGCTGGCTCGGCGCTGGCCCGACACCGGCGAGTCGTCGACACCACGCCGACACCGCGCCGGCACCGCGCCGACACATCAGCACCCTCGCAGCGCGCGAACAAGCGCGCGATCGGCCCGCACTTCGCCGGATTCGGCAGCTCCGGTGCTTGCTCCAATCGATACCAGGAGTCTGCCCCTTCGCCTTTTGCTGCCGCCCGCGGTCTGCCGTCTTTCGCGCCCCATGCCGCTTACCGAATCCGCTGCCCAACGGGAAGCCACGCGCACGCCGGTGGGGCGCAAGTTTGGCCGCTTCGAGCTGCACCAACTGCTCGGGCGCAGCCAGCGCACGATGGCCTGGCGGGCCACCGATCCGCAGACCGGCACCGAGGTTGCGCTCGTCCTGCCGCGCCTGCAGCCGGCCGATGCCGCGGCGCTGGCGCATTGGCAGCAGCGCGCCGGCGCTGCCGCTCGACTGAACCATCCGAACCTGGCGCAGGCGCTGGAGATCGGTGTCCACGAGCGCTGGCCGTTCATCGTCTACGACCCGCGTGACGCGCTGACGCTGAGTGCGCGCGCCGCACAGGGCGTGCTCGGCGTGCGCGAGGTCGCCGAGGTCATGCTGCGTGCCGCCCAAGGCCTGGCCTACGCCCACGAGGCCGGTGCTGCGCATGGCGACCTGCAGCCCTACTTGCTGCTCTGCGCCGACAGTGGCGCGCTGCGTGTGATGGGCCTGGAGGTCGCGCTCGACGCCGTGTTGCCGAGCACCCTGGTCGCCACCAGGGCGCAGCCCGCGGCCTTGTCAGAGGCCGACCGCCTGAGCGCACAGCGCGAAGCCGCCCGGCGCGATGTGTTGACGCTCGGCTTGTTGATGCACGGCGCGCTTGCCGGCCGCCCGGCGGCCGAGGAGGCCGACACCGGCCGCGTCGTTTCTCTCATGCCGCCGGCGGGCCGCGAAATCGTGCGCCTGCCGTGGAGCGTGCCGCGGCCGGTGCCCGATGCGCTGCGTGCCATCAGCAACCGCGCCACCGAGCGCCAGGCGCGCCAGCGTTATCGAAGTGCACGCACTTTGGCTGGCGCGCTGGAAGGCTGGTTGCGGGTCGATGCCGACAGCGACCTCGGTGCGCTGGCGCTGCTCGCCGACCGCCTGCACAGCGTCGGCGTCTTGCCGGCGGCGCCAGGCGCGGCAGAGCGTGCCGCCCGGCTCGCACTGATGGACCGCCAACATACGGCCGAACTTGCCGACGTGGTCGTCCAGGACCCGGCGCTGGCGCTCGAGGTCTTGCGCATCGTCAATACCGCGCAGGTGCGCGGCGCCCAGGTCAACGGCAGCGGGCCGGTGCTGACCGTGCGCCGTGCGATCGCGATGATCGGCCTCGACGGCGTGCGCCGCGCCGCGCTGGCACTGCGCAGCTGGCCCGGGCCGCTCGCCGAAGCGCCGGCGCAGGAGCTCGCAAGGCTGATCGCGCGTGTCAAACGTGCCAGCCAGGTCGCGCAGGCGCTGCGGCCGGCGGGCTACGACCCCGAGGTGGTGTATCTCGTCACGCTGATGCAGAACCTCGGCCGGCTCGTCCTGCAGTACCACTTTGCCGACGAGGCGCAGCAGATCCGCCGCCTGATGCAAGCCGAGGCCGCCGCCGAGGGCAGTGACCACGACGAACCGGGCATGGGCGAAGAGGCCGCCGCCTACGCCGTGCTCGGGGTCGACACCGAAGCACTCGGCGCTGCGGTGGCAAGGCACTGGGGCCTGGACGACAGTGTGCTGCACATGATCCGCCGCCTGCCCTTGAGCACCGCGGTACGCGACCCCGATACCGACGACGACATGCTCCGCGTCGTCGCCAGCTGTGCCAACGAAGCTGTCGACGCCGTGACCCGCGCGCAGCCCGATGGCGCGCGCGCGCTCGATGCACTGGCCAAACGTTATGCACGGGTGCTGAACATCACGTTGAAGGACTTGCAGGCAGCGATGCAACCCGGTGCAGCAGCGCGCGCCGAAGAGCCGCCGACGCTGCCGACACAGACCCCGACCGAGGACGCTTGAACATGAATGCCGCGCTGGCCGAATCCGCTGCATCCGCTACCCGGCCCGCACCCGCAGCCGGGCAGCGCATCGATCGTTTCGAACTCAAGCGGGTGCTTGGCAAAGGCGCGCAGGCCACGGTCTGGCTGGCGTTTGACGAGCGCCTCGACCGCGACGTGGCGGTGAAGTTGCTCAACCCCGGCGCCGACCAGCTGGCGGTGGACCAGTGGCTGCACGAAGCGCGCGCGGTGAGCCGGCTGGCGCACCCACACATCGTGCCCGTCTTCGAGGCCGATGTGAGCCACGGCCAGCCGTATCTTGTCTTTGAGTTTGTCGACGGCCCGACGCTGTCGCAGGCGCTGCGCAGCCGTGGCGCGTTGCCGGTGCACGAGGCCGTGCCGCTGATGCTGGGTGTGCTCGATGCGGTGGCCGCGGCGCAGGCGCAGGGCATCGTGCACCGCGATTTGAAACCGTCGAACATCCTTCTCGGCAAGGACGGCCGCGCGCGGGTGATGGATTTCGGCATCGCCGCACGCGTGGCCGGGCGCACTGATCTGGCCCACGACGCAGCCCACGATGCCCGCATCGTCGGCACGCCCGGCTACATGTCGCCCGAAGCGGCGCGCGCTGAGCCGCCGAATGCCGCGATGGATGTGTTTTCCGCCGGCATGGTCTTCGCCGAGATGCTCAGCGGGGCGGCGCTGCTGCGCGAACGCGACCCCTATGTGGCGGTGCGGCGGGTGCAGGACGAAGACTTCCTGCTGCCACCATCAGCCGGCGTCGACGACGGCCTGCGGGCGATCGTGACGCGGGCGCTGGCGCGCAAGGCCGAGGACCGTTACCGTGATGCCGCGGCGATGCAGCGTGCACTTGTCGACTGGGGCAAGCCGGCGCTGGTGGCCGCCGAAGCCGGCGCCTCGGGCGGCAGCGGCACGCTGGAGTTTTTGCTGCGCCGGATGAAACGCAAGACAGACTTCCCGGCGCTGTCCAACGCGGTCTCGAATATCCAGCGCGTCGCCAGCTCTGACGTCGACAGCTCGGACAGCCTGGCGCAAGAAATCCTGAAAGACGTGGCGCTGACCAACAAGCTGCTGCGCATGGTCAACAGCGCCCATTTTGCGCAAGTCGGTGGCGGCGGCGTGAGCACCGTGTCGCGCGCCGTGGCGCTGGTCGGTTTTGCCGGCATCCGCAATATGGCCTTGTCGGTGGTGCTGCTCGATGCGATGCAGGACAAGGGCCACGCGCAGTTGCTCAAGGAAGAATTTCTCGGCTCCTTGATGGCCGGGCATCTGGCCGGCGAGTTGTCGGCCTCACCGCGGGACGCCGAAGAGGCCTTCATCAGCGCGATGTTCCAGAACCTCGGCCGCCTGCTCACCGAGTTTTACTTTCAGGAAGAAGCGCAGCAGATCCGCGCGATCTGCAAACCCGCCGCACCGCGGGGCTCGAACCTGGTGCCACCGCCCGACGAAGCAGTGGTCTCGGCGCGTGTGCTCGGCATCACGTTCGAAGAACTCGGCATCGGCGTGGCCAAACATTGGGGCCTGCCCGAGGGGCTGCGCAACGGCATGCAAAGACCCGGCGGCGAGCCGCCAGCCCGGGCACTGGCGCGAGGACCCGAGCGCCTGCGCTGGACCGGATCGGTCGCCAACGAGGTCGCGCAGGCGCTGCTGCGCTGCGAGCCCGCCGAAGCCGATGTGCGCATCGGCCAGATCGCCGACCGGCATGCCAAGGCGTTGGGCGTTTCGCCGGCATCGCTGCGGGCATCCGCCGCGCGGGCGCGCGAAAAACTGGTCCAGATGGCGTCGGCGATGCAGATCGAAGTTGCCGCTGCGTCGCCGGCGCGGCGACTGCTCGCGCCGACGGCAGCCACCTTGGCGGTGGCGCCTGAAGCGAACTCGCTGGCCGGCACCGAACTGATGGCGACGCGGCCGGTGACCAGCGCCGACGAAGCGACGACGCCGGCGAAAAAACAGCGGCCGCGCGACGAGGTGGCGCAGATGCTCGCGGCGGGCATCCAGGACATCACCAACTCGATGGTCGACGAAAAGGTCAAGCTCAACGAAGTGCTGCGCATGGTGCTCGAGACCATGATCCGTGCGCTGCAATTTCGCCGCGTGATCTTCTGCCTGCGCGACCCCAAGACCGAAACCCTGACCGGCCGCTTCGGCCTGGGCGACGGCGCCAAGGAAGCGGCTGCCGCGTTCAGCGTGCCCCTGCGGGTTGCAGCGGGCGTCAAACCCGATCTCTTCACCGCCGTCTGCGCCAAAGGCGCCGACACCCTGATCAGCGACGCGACCGTCGCCGCCATCGCAGCGCGGCTGCCGCCGTGGCACAAGGACAAAGTGCAGGCGCCAGCGTTCCTGCTGCTGCCGCTGGCACTCAAAGGCGCGACCTTCGGCCTGATTTACGCCGACAAGGCCGAGCCGGGCGGGATCGAGCTCGATGAAAAAGAACTCAACCTGCTGCGCACACTGCGCAACCAAGCCGTGATGGCGTTTCGCCACGCGAGCTGATCGACCGCCCCGCGCAATTGCCCCGCATTGCGGCGAGCGCAGCGAAGCCGCGACAACCAGCGAGCGGCCGAATGCTTCAGGCATCGTCGCGAGCGGTTCGAGAGGGGTGTCGAGAAGCGCAGCCGTACTCCAGTACGGCGAGCATCGCAGGCGCCCCTATCGGACCGCGCAGCAGATGCCTGAAGCATTCGGGTGACGAGCCTTACCCCCGGCACTGAGTCTATGGTTAGGGCTGCTCCGTTCCCGACCTGACCCGGTTGGCCACTTTCCCATGCGGGGAGGCCCGTCGAGCCGGATTATCTCAGCTGCAGCTCGTCGCCTTCAAAAACGACATTCAGCGGCTCGATGACCACCCGCCGCGGCCCGGCTTCTACACAACCGGCGACCCAGGCTTGCAGTCCCAGCCGGTGCGCCACTTCCACACACCGCTGTGCATCCGCCGCGTCGACATACAACGCAAACCCGGCGCCCATATTCAGCGTGCCATAAGCCCCGCGGTCATCGAGTTGGGCATGTTTTTGCATGAAAGCCAGCACCGCGGGCACGGGTGTCACGACGTCGAAGCGATACGTCCACGTGGCCGGCAGGCGCATCAATTTACGCCAGCCGTGGCCGGTGATATTGGCGGCGTAGTGCGGCACCACGCCGGTCTGTTTGAACAAGGCTTCGGTGAACGGCGAATACAACACCGTCGGCGCCAGCAGCGCCTCACCAAAACTCAGGCTGCTGCCTGGCTCGACTGGCGTCAGATAGCCATCGGGCAGACGCTCAACAATCTTGCGCGCCAGGCTCAAGCCATTCGCGTGGATGCCGCTCGACGCCAGCAATACGATCTTGTCACCCTCGCGCAAGCCCGTGCCGACGGTCAAGCGCGACTTCGGGTTGACGATGCCGGTGCAACTGGCGGCCAGGTCGATGCGGCCAGCTTCGACGATGCCGGCCAGCGCCGGCGTTTCACCACCACCCCAGGCGACGCCGCAGATATCGCAGGCGGCCTTCCAGCCCGCGACGAGGGCTTGCGAGCGCTGCGCATCGGCAAACCAGTCGCTGCCGCCGGCGGCCCAATAGGCCTGCACGACGAGTGGTGTGGCGCCGACGGTGATGAGGTCGTTGACCGCCATCGCAATCGTGTCCTGCGCGATCGCGTCGTAGTAGCTCCGCCCGGTCAGGCGCTGCATTTCGTCAGCGACCAGCGCCTTGCTGCCCAGGCATTCGACGATGCTGGCCAGCAAAAACGGCCCGACATCGACGACATACGCCGACTCGCCGCGCGAGGCCGAAATTTCGCTGAAACCGTGGCTGGCGAGGTGGCCTGCAGTGGCGGCCGCGGCACGCTGCGCGGCGACCTTCAGCGGGTCGATCAGGTCGTAGTTGACACCGGCCTGGTCGTAGGTGAGGGCGCCGGGGGCGGTGCCCTTGGTCGGGGGGCTCGAAGGCTCGTTCATGGGCCCGGATTATCGGCGCGCGGCGCGCCGGCTTGGGCGCGGCCGGGTACGTAGAATCGGCGCCATGAGTTATGTCGTCCTCGCCCGCAAATACCGTCCGCGCAGCTTTGCGCAGATGGCGGGCCAGGAGCATGTCGTGCGGGCGCTGACCAACGCCTTGCAGCAACGCCGGCTGCACCACGCCTACCTGTTCACCGGCACCCGCGGCATCGGCAAGACGACGGTCTCGCGGATCCTGGCCAAGAGCCTGAACTGCACCGGCGCCGACGGCCGCGGCGATATCACGGCCGAGCCCTGTGGTGTCTGCAGCGCCTGCACCGAGATCGACGCCGACCGCTATATCGACTACAACGAGATGGACGCGGCATCGACCCGCGGCATCGACGATATCCGCGACCTCATCGAACGCGCGGCCTACAAACCCAGCGTCGGCCGCTTCAAGGTCTTCATGATCGACGAGGCGCACCAGCTCACCAAGGAAGCGTTCAACTCGCTGCTGAAGACGCTCGAAGAGCCGCCCGACTATCTGAAATTTGTGCTCGCCACGACCGACCCCGAACGCATGTTGCCGACGGTGCTGAGCCGCTGCCTGCAGTTCAACCTGCGGCCGATGTCGCCCGAGGTCGTGCGCGCGCACCTGGCCACCGTGCTCGCTGCCGAAGGTCTGGTGCATGACGATGGCGCCTTGCGCCTGCTGTCGCGCGCGGCCCGCGGGTCGATGCGCGACGCGCTGTCGCTCACCGACCAGGCCATCGCATTTGGCGGCGGGCGCGTCGAAGAGGCCGCCGTGCGCTCGATGCTCGGCGCTGCTGACGGCTCGATGGCCGCCGACCTCGTGCGTGCGCTCGCGCAGCGTGACGGGCCGGCGGTGCTGGGCCTGGTCGAGCGGCTGCGTGAATCGGGCCTGTCGCCGTCGTCGACGCTCGAAGCGATGGCGCAGCTGTTGCAGCAGATGGCGGTGGAGCAGGCCGCGCCAGGCGCGCTGGCCACCGACGATCCGGATACTGCGGTGGTGCTGGCTTTGAGCCCGTTGCTCGCGCCTGACGAAACCCAACTGCTCTACAGCATCGTGTTGCACGGCCGCGCCGAGTTGACCTTGATGTCCGACGAGACGGCGGCGTTCACGATGGTGTTGCTTCGTTTTCTGGCCTTCCCGGGCGCATCGGTCCCCGCGCCGGCCCGCGCGCTGCCGCTGCGTGCGCCGGCGCCGCCGGCGCTCAAGGTGCCGGTGGCCGCGCCAGTCGCGTTCGTTGCCGCACCGGTAGCGGCGCCGTACATAGCGCCGGTCCTGGCGCCGGTCGCAGTGCCGGTCGCTGCACCGGTTGTGGCGACACCGGCGCCGGCCACGCGGGCCAGCGCCGACCCCGCACTCGCCGACCGCTGGAACGCCGCCGTGCGCGGCCTCATCGATGCCGGCACGATCAGTGGCCTGGCGCGCGAGCTGGCTTGGCAGAGCGCGCTCGTTGCCATCGAGCCGGCCACCGAACTCGCCAACGAACTGGTCAACGCGCTGGCCAACGAACTGGCCAACGAACGCAGCGCCGCGTCGACCTGGCGTTTGTGCGTCGGCCACGACTCGCTGCGTACGCCCTTGTTGCGCGACAAACTGGCCGAGGCGCTGTCAGCCGCGCTGGGCCCGCCGATCAGCATCGAAGCCGATCTGGGCGAAGCGCGCGACACACCGGCGCAACGCGACGCCGCGCAACGGACGCGCCGGCAAAACGAAGCCGAAGTGCAGATCCGCAGCGACCCCGTCGTGCAGGCGCTGATGAGCCAGTTCGCCACCGCGCGCATCGTCGCCGGGTCGATCAAACCGATTTGAAACCGCTGTGCAGTTGAACCACCCGAAGGGAACCCGATCATGATGAAAGGCCAGTTGGCCGGCCTGATGAAACAGGCGCAGGCGATGCAGGACAACCTCAAGCGCGCGCAGGAAGAACTCGCGACGATGGAGGTCGAAGGCCAGTCCGGTGCCGGGCTGGTGAAAGTCACGATGACCTGCCGTCACGACGTCAAACGTGTGGCCATCGACCCGAGCCTGCTCGCCGACGACAAGGACATGCTCGAAGACCTGGTTGCCGCAGCTTTCAACGACGCGATCCGGCGCGCGGAGGCGGTGAGCAACGAAAAGATGGGGCGCCTGACCGCCGGCATGCCGATGCCCCCCGGCATGAAGCTGCCGTTCTGAGCTTGCGCATGGCCGCGGCGGAGCCAGCGCTCGATGCCTTGATTGACGCCTTGCGCCACCTGCCCGGCGTCGGGCTGAAGTCGGCGCAGCGCATGGCCTACCACCTGCTGCAACACGACCGGCCGGCGGCGCAGTCACTCGCCGCGGCGTTGACCGGCGCAGTGCAACAGATCGGCCATTGCAGCCGCTGCCACACCTTCACCGAACTCGAGGTCTGCAGCACCTGCGCCGATGCCGGGCGCGACCAGCACTCGCTGTGTGTTGTCGAGTCGCCCGCCGATCAAGCCGCGCTAGAGCGCAGCGGCAGTTACCGCGGCCTGTACTTCGTGTTGATGGGCCGCATCAGCCCGATCGACGGCATCGGCGCCGGCCAGATCGGTGTCGCGCCGCTGCTGACCCGCGCCACTGATGGGGTGGTTGATGAAGTCATCCTCGCCACCGGCTTCACCGCCGAAGGCGAGGCCACCGCGCATGCACTGGGCGAGGCCCTGCGTGCGCGCGGTTTGAAGGTCACGCGCCTGGCGCGTGGTGTGCCAGCCGGCAGCGATATCGAGTACGTCGACCTTGGCACGATCGCGCATGCCTTGCAGGACCGGCGCTGATCGAAGTTGACGGCGTTGACTGACGCCTTCTAGGTCGTGCTGGCTGGCCGCTACCGGGCCGCCAAGTGGCCGCGGTTCAGCGGCGCGGCGTTGTGGACTGTTGTGCCACGCGAATCCGTGTATTCGTCGCGGGCCGGGTCGCGCGTTTGCTTGCGCCGGCCGTGGCTGACGCCTTTGCCGGCGCCGCAGGCACGGTTGCTGCTGCGTGCCTGGTCGCGCCGGCAGGCGCCAAGCCTTTGCGGCCCGAGGCCTTCTTGGCCCGCGCCCGGGCTTCGGGCGACAGCGCCATCGTCGCGTTGTCGGCAATCCGCTCGGTGACGTCGTGGGCATGCTGTGCCAAACGTGGCACGAGCAGGGTCGAGCCGGCACGCACGAGCATCCGCGCGGGGATGTCATTGACCTCTCGGAGTTGGGCTTCGGACATGCCCACCGCCTTGGCCGCTTCGGCCGGCTTCAGGGTCTTCGGCGCGACCCACGCGGTCCAGGTTGCCGACGGCCCACGGTGGCGCGCGAGCTCGCGCTGAAAATGGCGCGCATTGTCAAAAGGCAGCAGCAGCTGAGGTGTGCCAGCGGCCAGGATCACGGGTTTGTTCATCTGCGGGTTCAGCGCCTGGAACTCGTCGAGTGACAGCCCTGACAGGCGCGCAGCGAGGGCGACATCGATATCGCGCACGATCGGCACGCGGAGGAAAAACGGGTGGTTCTCCAGTGCTGGCAGGCGGATCGAAAATGCCGCTGGCCGGGCCACGATATTGATCACCGCTTGCAGCTTGGGCACGTAGTTGCGCGTCTCGTCGGGCATGCGCAGCGACCCGTAGTCGGTGTCCAGTCCAGCCTGGCGGTTGCGCGCGATGGCACGCTGCACGCTGCCCTGGCCCCAGTTGTACGCGGCCAGCGCGAGATGCCAGTCGCCAAACATGCGGCGCAGCGATTGCAGGTAATCCAGCGCGGCGCGGGTCGACGCGAGCACATCGCGGCGGTCGTCGCGAAAGACGTTCTGCCGCAATTCGAAATCACGCCCGGTGGCGGGCATGAACTGCCACATGCCCGAGGCCCGCGCCGACGACATCGCCTGCGGGTTGAAGGCACTCTCGATGAAGGGCAGCAACGCCAGTTCGGTGGGCATGCCACGCTTTTCAACCTCTTCGACGATGTGGAAGAGGTAGCGCCCGCCGCGCTCGGTCATGCGCTGCACATAGTCGGGGCGGCTGGCGTACCACTGCTCCCACTTTCGTACAAGCTCGCCGTCGAGCGCGCTGATCGCAAAACCCTGGCGCACACGCTCCCAGAGATCAGCGCGCACGGCGGGGTCTTCGGGTTCGATCGGCGTGGTGGCCTCAGCCGCCGGCTCGGCGTTCGGTACCAGGCTCAAAGGGAGCGTCTGCAGCGCCGCGGTGGATGGCGTCTCGGCGATCGGCGGCGCTGGCGGCGGCACGTTGATCACGGCTGCGGCGACTGACTGCGGCGCGGGTGCCGGTGCCGTGGCGCAGCCGGCGAGTGCGACGATGAGCAGCAGGCCGGCCAGCGTCGGCATCGAGATGGGCTTCATCGATCGGGGGTTTCCTTGCGTGACGGGATCGGCGCCGCGGGTGGTTCACTAGAATCGCGGAGGCCAGCGTGCAGCATCCGAATCTGGTGGTGGGTTGGGGCGGTGTGCGCTACAAAATTCATGACGCGTGAAGAATCAATTATAGAGTTGGGGGAGTGGCTGAAAACGCCGGCAGGGCGTTACCTGTTGCACTGGGAGCAGGACCGCCTGGACCATGCCGTGGCCGATGCCTTTGGTTACCACGCACTGCAACTCGGCATGCCCGAGCTCGACGGCCTGCGTGCCAACCGCATGCCACATCGCTGGGTTGCCAGCGACTCGGCGTTGGCGCCCGAGCCCGAACCCTTTGACCTGCCGCCGCCCAGCGACGGCCTCATCAGCACGCTGTCGCCTGACTTGCGCGTTGCGCTGCACTGCGACTTCGACGCGCTGCCGTTCCCCAATCAGAGCCTGGACCTGGTCGTACTGCCACACACGCTGGAGCTTGCCCGCGACCCGCACCTCACGCTGGGCGAGGTCGAACGTGTGCTCGTCCCCGAAGGCCGGGTGATGATCATGGGCTTCAACCCGGCCAGCCTGTGGGGCCTGCGCCAGCGGCTCGGGCGGGTGGTGGGGGGCCGTGCTGGGCGTGCCGACAGCGGCAAGCGCGCCGACCTCTTCTTGCCGCGCACCGGCGACTTTCTGGGCTATCGGCGGGTGCGCGACTGGCTGCGCTTGTTGAGCTTCGAGGTCGAGGCCGGTCGCTTCGGTTGCTGGCGCCCGCCGCTGCGATCACAAAGCTGGCTCGACCGCACCGCCTGGATGGAGCCGGTCGGCGAGCGCTGGTGGCCGGTGCTCGGTGCGGTGTATTTCATCGTCGCTGCTAAACGGGTGCGTGGCATGCGTCTGGTTGGCCTGGTGCGCAGCCAGGCGCGGCGCGCCAAAGCGGCACCGGCGGTGATTGCCAACCGCCATCAAATAACGACACACGAGGAATCGACATCAGCATGACCGAGGTCACGATCTACACCGACGGTGCCTGCAAGGGCAACCCCGGGCCGGGCGGCTGGGGCGCCTGGCTGAAATCTGCCGGCCACGAGCGCGAACTCTTCGGCGGCGAACCGCTGACGACCAACAACCGGATGGAGATGATGGCGGTCATCGAAGCGCTGGCAGCACTCAAGAGCAAGAGCGCGGTGACCCTCTATCTGGACAGCGAATATGTGCGCAACGGCATCACAACCTGGATCCACGCCTGGAAGCGCCGCGGCTGGAAGACCGCCGACAACAAGCCGGTCAAAAATGTCGACCTCTGGCAGCGCCTGGACACGCTGGCGCAGGCGCACAAGATCGAATGGCGCTGGGTCCGTGGCCACACTGGCGACCCGGGCAATGAGCGCGCCGACGCGCTGGCGAACCAAGGGGTGGCATCGGTGCGGGCTTGACCTCCGGGCGGCGCGGCGGCCGCCCCGTAACATCGGGTGTCGGATCGAAGTACGGGCGCATGAAAAAACTACATCTCATCGTTGCCGTTGTTGGTATCGCTGCGGCGAGCGGCGCGGGTTGGTGGTACCAGCAGCGCGCGGGTGCCGACAAGGCTTCGGGCACCGCAGCAACGGGCGGCCCGCCGGCGTCGGGCGCGCGCCCCGGTGGCGCGCCGGGCGGGCCCGGTGGGCCTGGTGGCCCGGGCGGCCCCGGCAGCGGCCCGGTGGCCGTCGAAGTTGGCAAGGTTGAATCGGTGCGCCTGGACGACGACGCGCAGGCGGTCGGCACGCTGCGCGCGCGGCAGAGCGTGATGCTGCGCCCGGAGGTCAGTGGCCGGATTGCCAAGCTCGGCTTCGTCGATGGCCAGCGTGTCAAACGCGGCCAGCTGTTAGTGCAACTGGACGACACCTTGCAGCAGGCGCAGCTCAAGCAGGCCGAGGCGCAGGCGAATATCGCGCGCACCAACCTGCAACGCAGCCGCGAGCTGGCGGCGCAGAATTTTGTCAGCCAGAGCGCTGTCGACCAGAACGCCGCGGCGCTCGATGTTGCGATGGCGCAGGTCGCACTGGCGCAGGCGCAGATCACGCGGATGCGGGTGCTCGCGCCTTTTGATGCCGTGGCCGGCATCAGCACCGTGAACGTCGGTGACTACCTCAAGGACGGCGCCGATATGGTCGGCCTCGAAGACCTGTCTTCGATGGCGGTTGACTTCCGCCTGCCCGAGCGGTTTCTGGCGCGGGTCAAGCCCGGGCAACTGGTCGATGTGCAGCTCGATGCGATGCCCGGCAGCAGTTTCAAAGGCCGTGTCGAAGCCCTCGATTCGCAGGTCGATGCCAACGGCCGCGCGGTGCTCGTTCGTGCACGCATCGACAACCCCGGCGCGACGCTGAAGACGGGTCTGTTCGCCCGCGCGCGCATCGTTTTTTCTTCGCGTGAAGCGGCGCTGCTGGTGCCCGAAGAAGCGTTGGTGCCGATCGGCGGGCGGCAGTTGTTGTTCAAGGTGATCGATGGCGAGGGCGGTGCCAAGACAGCACGCCGCATCGAGGCCAAGCTCGGCCTGCGCGTGCCCGGCAAGGTCGAGATCCTCGAAGGCCTGAGCGCTGGCGATATCGTCGTCACGGCCGGCCATGGCCGCTTGGTGCGCGCCGAATCGACGCCGGTGCGCGTCGTCGATATCGACAAGCCGCCGGGGCCGCGGCGCGGGCCGGGTGGGGCGGCATCCGGTGCTGGCTCGGGCACCGGCCGTGGTGGTGCCGATGGCGGCGCAGCGGCTGCGTCGGGCGCCGCATCGGGCGTGCGCAAAGTGCCACCGGCCTGAGCAAGCCCAGACCGGAGCCCACGACCATGAAGCTTTCAGAAACCTCGATCCGCAGGCCAGTGCTGGCCTGTGTGATGTCGCTGATCCTGGTCCTCATCGGCGTCGTCTCTTTTGATCGCCTGACGGTGCGTGAATATCCGCGCATCGACGAGCCGCTGGTCACGGTCAGCACGCGCCTCATTGGCGCCTCGTCGGAGGTCATCGAATCGCAGGTCACCAAGCCGCTCGAAGACTCGATCGCGGGCATCGACGGGGTCGACATCCTGACCTCGATCTCGCGCTCTGAAAGCAGCCAGATCACGGTGCGCTTTCGTTTGAGCAAGGATCCCGACAACGCCGCCGCCGATGTCCGCGACCGCGTTTCGCGGGTCCGTGGCCGGCTGCCCGACGCTGCCGACGAGCCGGTCATCGCCAAGGTCGAGGCTGACGCCTTCCCGGTCATCTGGTTGGCCTTCACCAGCGAGACGATGACGCCGCTGCAGGTGACCGACGTCATCAACCGGGTTGTCAAACCGCGTTTGCAGACGATCCCCGGCGTGGCCGATGTGCAGATCGGCGGCGACCGCAAATATGCGATGCGCATCTGGCTCGACCCCGACAAACTGGCCTCGTACCGCCTCACCGTGCAGGACGTCGAAGACGCGCTGCGGCGGCAGAACCTCGAAGTGCCGGCCGGGCGGATTGAGAGCCAGCAGCGTGAGTTCAGCGTCACCGCACGCACCGACCTCAACACCGTCGCGCAGTTCAGTTCGGTGACGCTGAAGCAGGCCGCCGGCCACACCGTGCGGCTGTCGGACGTGGCGCGCATCGAGCAGGGCGCGGCCAGCGAACGCTCGCGGGTGCGGCTCAACGGCGTGCCGTCGATTTCCACCGGCATCATCCGCAACGCCACCGCCAACCCGCTCGAAGTCTCGGCCGGGGTGCGCGCGGCGATGCCGCTGATCCAGCGCGACTTGCCGCCGGGGTTGACCGTCATCGCGGCGAACGACAATTCGGTCTTCATCGACCGCTCGATCAAGTCGGTCTATCGCACGGTCGCCGAGGCGACCGCGCTCGTCGCGCTGGTGGTCTTTGTTTTCTTGCGCACGCTGCGCGCGTCGATCATCCCGCTGGTGACGATTCCGGTCAGCCTGATCGGCGCTTTTGGCCTGATGGCGCTGGCCGGGTTTTCGATCAACACGCTGACGATGTTGTCGCTGGTGCTGGCGATCGGCCTCGTGGTCGACGACTCGATCGTGGTGCTTGAAAACGTCTACCGCTACATCGAGAAGGGTTTGACGCCATTCCAGGCCGCGCTCAAGGGCACCAAGGAGATCGGCTTCGCGGTGGTCGCGATGACGCTCACGCTGGCGGCGGTGTTTGCGCCACTGGCCTTCACACCCGGCCGCACCGGGCGCTTGTTTGTCGAGTTTGCATTGACCCTGGCCGGCGCGGTCATCGTCTCCGGTTTTGTCGCGTTGACCTTGACGCCGATGATGTGCAGCAAGCTGCTGCGCCACAACCCGAAGCCCGGGTTTTTTGACCGCGGCATGGAGCGCTTGCTGATCAACATCACCAGCGCCTACACGGTCACCCTGCGCTGGACTTTGCGCCAGCGCTGGATCGTGCTCATCGTGATGGTCGCCAGCGCTGCGGGCAGTTGGTGGATGTACAGCAATGCCAAGGAAGAACTCGCGCCGATGGAAGACCGCGGCGTGATCTTCATGCCGGTCAACGCGCCCGACGGCGCGACGCTGGACTACACCGCGCGCAACCTCGATGCGATCCAGCGCATCACCGCGCAGTACCCGGAGTTCGATCGCACCTTTGTTTTTATCGGCGGTGGCTCGGTCTCGCAAGGCACCGTCGTGCTGCGCGCAGTCGACTGGACCGAGCGCACGCGGACGACGCAGGAGCTTGCGCGCCTGATGCAGCCGCAGCTCGCCGGCCTGCCTGGGGTGACCGTCTTCCCGGTGACGCCACCCAGCCTGGGTGGCGGTTTTCGCGAGCGGCCGATCAACTTTGTCATCGTCTCCAACGAGAGCTACGAAAAACTCAGCAGCATCTCGCAGCAGTTTGTCGCCGAGATGGCCAAGAACCCCGGCTTCGTGCAGCCCGAGACCGACCTGCGCCTGAACAAGCCGGAGATTTTTGTCGAGGTCGATCGTGAGCGTGCTGCCGATGCCGGTGTCGCCGTCGACCAGGTCGCCCGCACGGTGGAGACGATGCTCGGCGGACGCGTCGTAACGCGCTACAAGCGTGACGCCGATCAGTTTGACGTGATCGTGCAGACGGTGGCCAGCGGCCGCGCGACACCCGAAGATATCGACCGCATCTTTGTGCGCGGCCGCGGCGAGGCGATGGTGCCGCTGGCCTCGCTGGTGAAGGTGCGCGAATCGGTCAGCCCGCGCGAGCTGAACCACTTCAACCAGCGCCGCTCGGTGACGATCACGGCCAACCTGGCGCCGGGCTACGCGCTTGGCGAAGCCTTGACATTCATGGACGACACCGCGCGCAAGGTGCTGCCGGTGGGCATGGCCACCGAGTTGAATGGCGTCAGCCGCGAATTCCGCTCGTCGAGTGGCGCGCTGTCGGTGGTTTTTGTGCTCGCGCTGGTCTTCATCTTCCTCGTGCTGTCGGCGCAGTTCGAGAGCTTTGTCGACCGCGTCGGGATCCTGCTGTCGGTGCCGCTGTCGATGGTCGGCGCGCTGCTGGCCTTGCAGCTCAGCGGCGGCACGATCAACGTCTACTCCAAGATCGGCCTCATCACGCTGGTCGGGCTGATCACCAAACACGGCATCCTGATCGTCGAGTTTTCGAACCAGTTGCGACGACAAGGGCGCACGACAGTCGAAGCCACGGTCGAGGCCGCATCGTTGCGCCTGCGCCCAATCCTGATGACCACCGGCGCGATGGTGCTCGGCGCGCTGCCATTGGCGCTGGCCAGCGGCGCCGGTGCCGAAAGCCGCCAGCAGATCGGCTGGGTCATCGTCGGCGGCATGTCGCTGGGCACGCTGTTGACGATCTTCGTCGTGCCCACCGTCTACACGCTGTTTGCGCGGAGGCGCGTTCCGGGGGAAATCGAGACGCCCACCGCGACCGAGGCTGCCGTGGTTGCCGGGGCGGACTGAACGCTGGGCTTTCGCGGCGGCACGAGCTGAATGCGAGCCCTGCTGCCTGGTTTGTCCGCGCAGCCGGCGTTGAGGTGGCCGGCTTCGGTTGTGGAATTCTTACGCCCTACGCCGGCCACCCCAACGCCGGCTGGGCCGGTGGCGGCCTGGGCGCTGCAAAGTCCGATTCAGCGGACCGTCGCGATCGCGGTTGGAACGCCAACGCCGCTGCTCGCGGAGCCGGCGCGGGGGTGGCCCGGCGGAGTGCCTAAGAATTCCAGAAACGTAGCCGGGCCGGCCCCGCGTCGGCTCTGCGCGCGCCG